>DFQD01000160.1 GCA_002377605.1 Gammaproteobacteria bacterium UBA3498
CAGGGTACGACTAAAACTCAAAGAGTAGTTACTGCAAATCTGAAAACTATGCCAGCTGTGGCTGATAATGAAAAGTTGAAGGCACCAACCATCATCATTATAGGTAGAGTAGTGGGGCTTAGAGATTCTTTAAACTGGTATCAGTCTTAAATGCAGTTGTCGGGTTTCGGCAAGCCAGCAATTTTACTTGCTGTTTTTGCTGGGGATCCTCGAAACAGTTTCATCAGATAAACACTCTTTCCTTTGTCCGGACCGAGTTCGCGTTTTACCAGGTTAATTAATGCGCGGGTGGCCGGAGAAAGCTGATGTCGCCGATAGAAACTTCTTAGAAGTTTGATAATTTCCCAATGAGCAGCACTCAAATCTATATTTTCTTTTTGCGCAAGGATCGTGGCGACTTCCTCATCCCATTCGTCTAATTCTTGTAGATACCCTTCTTTATCAAGAGCAGGAGCATTGGTCATAGTTAAAACCAGCTTATAACCTTGTCATAATTGACGCAAAGCTCAACAAATTTTCGATAGCTGGCATTCTCTACGGTAGATTCTCCCTTTATTTGCAAACCTCTAGCGATTAAATCCTCCTTTAACCCAAAGCATTTAACCGTATTAGTAACCTGCTCCAGCAAGTCTTCTCTTTTACAATAATAAACACCATCTTCAATAAACAAGATAGCATCTCCGTCGCTAACAATATTCAGGCAGCTCTCCAGTAAACGTGACTTTGGTGATTGGCTGACAGTGTGAAGAATATTCATAGATTAAATACAGTGTTGCTGTCTAAAAGAATAGTTTTAAATTCGTCATTTGAAATTAGCTTGGCACTAATCACTAAGTCGTCAGCAGATAAATTTCGTTCTTCCATTGCATCAGCACAGATATATATATTTTCAACACCATAGAGATTCAAAGTTTCTAAAATGTTGCCAAGAGTTTTACTGTTAATAGAGCCAGCATCCTGATTCTTTAGCAATTGATACACACCGTCTTCCATAAAAATATAGTTCACTTGTTGTTCAAATACGGAAGCTGCGAGTGCCGTGTCCAGACATAAATTAGGCCGATTACTCCCGTAAGGAGCAGAACGTGTAATAAAGGTAAAAGAGTGTGACTTATTCATTGCTCAACCAAAGTTCACTACGCGATCAGAGTTTAGAGCAGCGTCTATTAATTGACCAAGACCAGAAATTTCAGAACTATCAGTTATACTTGCTGCCACCAATCCATGACGGTCGGCTTCTTGCTGATTTACAATCCCTCGCTTGATGGCTGAAGTTACGCAAACTACGGAGTCGAGTTCATGGTTGCGTATTAGCTTATCCCAACCATGCTGGAGATTGGTTTCGTCTTGAGGGGTTGCCACCAAGCTATTAGCATTATGCACACCATCAGAAAAAAAGAACAATCGGTATATCTCATGTCCTTCATCCAGCAGAGTCCTGACAAAGTTATAGGCTGTTGAGGCAGCTTCGGAAGAATAGGGCGCTGCGTAAACGACGATCGAGAATTTCACTTTATGTTATTAACTGTTAAACAAAAAGCCCCAGCCATGCTGGGGCTTCTAGTTAGTGAATCAATAATTAATCGTTGCCTGAAAATGCCATTAATAAATGTAGCAAGCTCACGAAAATATTGTAAATAGATAGATAGAGCGTAATGGTGGCTAATATATAGTTTCGCTCACCGCCATGAATGATCTCACTAGTTTGATAAAGAATTACTGCGCTTGAGAAAAACATGAATGCGACAGACATTGCCAGTTGTAATGCAGGCATTGGCCATATCAAACTTATGATAATTGCAGCAATTAAAACCAAACATCCTGCTGCGATGAAACCGCGCAAGAACGAAAAGTCTTTTCTAGAGGCTAACACCCATCCTGACAAACCAAAGAAAATAAAAGCAGTACCACCAAGTGCAGTCAGTACCATTTCACTTCCTGACTGGCTGGTAAGTAATAAGCCAATCAATGGCCCTACGCCATAGCCGATAAAACCAGTGAATCCAAATGTAGTTAGCAATCCCCAAGGACTCCTAGCTAACCTATGAGTTAGAAAGAGCAGACCGTAAGCTCCAAGTAAAAATATCCAGGGACTCAGGGCAGGGGCATTAAAACTAAGCATTGCAGTCAACGCACTGAATGCGAGCGTCATTCCCAACAGCAAATAAGTATTCTTAAGAACCTTATTTATTGCTAAGACCGACTCTTGGCTTTGTGCAATATTAAAATCAACTTCGTTCATCACGATCTCCAGTAACAATTAACACTGTTAACGTCTAAAAACATTTTAAGTTTAGTAGCAAAACAGTGTTGTTTTGCTAGTTTATTAAATTGAGGCTCTCGCGTTTGATTCCAATGGCTTACAGACGCAAAACCGGTGAGGCTTATAGAAATTATGATACTAGTCAGTCCACCAAAAGCAATGTATTTTGTCCTCCAGAAACCACTAGAATTCTCGTTAACTCTTCTCACTACAACCACGATTAGTGGTAAGATTCAGCCCCTACTGCGGAGGGGTGGCAGAGTGGTTGAATGCAC
>DFQD01000034.1 GCA_002377605.1 Gammaproteobacteria bacterium UBA3498
CCGAATTTGTTCAAAAATTGAACGATTGAATTGCGCCTGGCGCGGTCTGAGGATAAAGCACCTGCCAAGCAAAATCTAGATCCAAATAGAGCTGGCTACCACAAACTATGGGATATTCTTGCTTACCGCTGTTTAGTTGTTAGTAACCTTTTGAGGATTTATTTTAGCTGGCGGGTTGAAAATTAATTTGTTAGAAACGGTAGCTTGAACAATCGAAACCTATTCGTTTTCGCTCCTAACAGATAATTCCGGAATTCCTTCTCCATCAGCGTTGGCTTGAATTTGCATTGGTTTGCAGCAGACCTGACAGTCCTCTATATATTCCTGGAACGGAACTGAACAATCTACTAATAATTGAATTGCTTCGCCGCAGTAGGGACAATTCGTTTCCACGATTTCTTGCAAGTGCATTTTCATATCTCAGAGATTTTTAGGGAAATTATGCGTTATTCCTTCTTTATTTGGGCAATTCTCAGTTGATCATGGCTGCAAAATTCCGTAAATTGCAAGAGCTTATTCAAAAGCAAGCCTAACAATAGCCGTGAGCTATGGATCTATCGTGAATTCTCAAAGTAAAGCATTTAAGGCGCTACCTAGCGTAGATCGGGCACTGCAGTCGGAAGTTCTTCGACCGCTGATAGACGATATAGGCCATGAAGCTGTAAAAGAAGTGATTAGACTGAAGCTTGAAGAGGCCCGTACTTTGATTATCAAGGGTGATGAAGCTTTACTTGAAGCGATAGCTTCTGACTCTTATCTTAATGATTTTTATTGTGAAGTTGCGAATGATGTGCGGGCATCGTTTTCCAGTTCATTGGTCCCTGTTATTAATCTTACCGGCACAGTTGTTCATACAAACTTAGGCCGTGCTCAGCTTCCAGAAGAAGCTATCGCAGCAATGACAACAGTTGCTGCACAAGCAACCAACCTAGAATTTGATCTCGAAGCCGGTAAGAGAGGAGACCGCGATTTGCACATTGATGCAAGTATTTGCCAGATCACCGGCGCTGAAGCGGCAACCGTCGTCAATAATAATGCGGCTGCTGTTTTGTTGGTTTTAAATACACTAGCTTTTAGAAAAGATGTTGTAATTTCGAGAGGGGAACTAGTTGAAATTGGAGGGGCGTTTCGTATACCGGATGTTATGAAAAGCGCAGGTTGTACTTTAGTAGAAATCGGTACTACTAATAGAACTCATCTGAAAGACTATGAAGCAGCTATTAACTCCAATACTGGGATGCTGATGAAGGTTCATACTAGTAATTATGAGATCCGTGGTTTTACTAATTCAGTTTCTGAAGAGCAGATTAGTCAACTGGCACAAGAAGCTGGAGTAACTTTTGTTTCCGATTTGGGTAGTGGCACCTTAGTGGATTTGAATAAGTTCGGATTGCCACACGAGCCCACAGTAACGGAGACATTAGAAAAAGGCGCCGATATCGTGACTTTCAGTGGGGATAAACTTTTAGGCGGCCCTCAGGCAGGAATCATTGTTGGAAAGAGAGAGTTGATTGCAGCGATTAAAAAGAATCCACTGAAGCGGGCATTGCGGGTGGACAAAATAACAATGGCAGCGTTGTCTTCTGTTGTAAATTTGTATCGAGATCCTCAACGATTGACTCAACGTGTGCCTCTTTTGTCTGATTTAGCCAAGTCTGTGCAAGAAATCAAGGAACTGGCAGATCGACTCCTGCCGATTTTTAAAGAAAAACTTAAAAATCGAGCTGAAGTAAGCATTGAAGATTGTAAAAGTCAGATTGGCAGTGGTGCGCTACCTTTAGATTTGTTGGCTAGTAAGGCTATAGTGATGAAGCCAATCGCGGAGAAAGGGCATACCGATGCTGAGTTACAAAAGCTTGCTATGGACTTTCGAAAACTACCTAAGCCTGCCATTGGCCGCATTCATGATGGTAGCTTGATATTTGATCTACGCTGTTTGAGAGATGAAAGTGAGCTCTTGGATCAAATCAATTTGCTTAATAATTAAGAAGTTGCAGTTCTAGCGGGAACGCCCCACCTAAAAAGGAGCAACGAAATCACTGAAGCTAGTAGCATTGTGATAAGTAGCGGGTAGGCTGTTCCGTTGAAAATTAATGCCACGAACTGCGCAGCTACTGCCGATACTGTCATCTGTAAGAATCCAGTTAGTCCAGAAGCGCTGCCCGCGTATTGAGGAAATTCATTAATTGCGGATGCCTGAGCATTGGGTAAAGTTATACCATTACCGCAAACAGCGATTGAAACTGGAACGAAAAGAGCAAGAGGATGATTTATTCCTAATATAGTTAGAACTATTGCCAACATTATTCCACCAATAGCGATGGCGCTACCCATGACGATCATGGAATCAATAGAAATGGATCGACCAAAGTGTCGTGTTATGTAGTTTCCAATCATGAATCCAATTGGAACTAAGACAAAATAATATCCATATTCTGTCGGTGGGCGATTTAGAACAGATACCATTATCTCGGGTGCTGCTGAGATAAAACTGAAAAATACAACAGAGACAAATGTCACACAAAAAGCATAGCCGCAGAAAGCACGGGATTCGAGCAGGCTGGCAAAGGTTCGCAGCATGGATCCCACTCCCTTGAACGGAACGGGAGTCACTAAAGTTTCTGGCTGGCGAAGAATTAAGAAAACGAAAATAATCAGGCTCGCGCTGGCCACAACTAGAAACACCGATTCCCAGCCAAAGTACTTCATCATCTCTCCGCCAAGAGCGGGGGACATCATGGGAGCTATAACCATAACCATAACTAATGTTGCGATAACTCTTGCTGATTCTTCAGCGTCATAAACATCTCTGACTATTGCTCTTGCCAAAACCAGCCCAACGGCTCCACCAAAGGCTTGAACGATTCGCCCCGCGATCAACCAACCTATTGAATCCGCTAAATAGCAGAAAATAGACCCGATTATTGCGATAAAGATGCCAAGCAGCATTATGGGCTTGCGACCATATTTATCTGACATTGGACCATACACCAGGGTACCAATAGCGATAGAAAGCATTGAAAGGCTAAGTGTTAGCTGAGCTACGTCATTGCTGACCGAGAAGTCAGCCTGAATCACTGGGAGGGCGGGCAGTAGGATTTGCATACCTGCTGGCCCTAATGCTGAAGTGGCAGCTAATAGCACTATCAGTTGTTTAGATAGCGAATCAATCTTCGGCAAAACTTGTCCTGAATTATTAACTTTATTATTGGTGGCGAATTACCACTAAGGCTTAGCGAACCATGAATGCATCACGTGAGTTACGCAAATTACTATTGATTTGAGAGCTAAGAATGACGCTTGAACCTAACAGGATGGAACGTTGAGCTTTGCTTATGTCGTATCCAAGACCGAAGGTGTCGGTGTGAAATAAGCGGGTAACCTCTTGCGCATTCCATTTACTACTTTGGCTTTCGGCGGCGGCTGCAGTGTAACACGATAAGACCGTACCTGCTTTTGATTTTAGGCAAACGGAGAGGTCTGGGATAGATTGAACTTCGAGAACTAAGCCATTAGCGTGCTCAGTAAAGCGTGGTGAGCGAACAAGGTAGTCACTTGCTGATCGGGAAAAGCTGGTGCCATCTTCACTTATAGTTATGGGAATTTTCAAGTCGAGTCTGCGAAAAATGCTTGGGTCCTGATGATAAGTATTTGTGTAAAACTCAAGAGCGTCGGTATAGTTGTCTTGTCTCCAGAAAACATCTGCCATTCTGGCGCCAACGCGGGCGCGCAGCAACACTTCTTGTTGCGGTAATAGAGTAAGCGCCAATTGCCCGGCATCGATCACCGTTTCATTATCATTTTCATTTGCAGCAATTTCAGTTAAGTAGGAGTAGTAATACCCTTCGTTCAATTGGAAGGCGCCGTTACTACGAGCCTGATTTAATATGTTTTTCATTACACCGGAACCAATAAGCTGAATGATTTCTGGCTCAACCCATTCAGGAATATGCACATCGAGAGGTGCATAAGGTCGCAATCGATTTTGTAATACTTCAAACTTGGCGAAGAGTGAAGCAGCTCGCCGTTCCGCACGCCAGGCTTTCAAGCGTGAGTAATTTGCTTGTATACGGGCTAAGAGCGATTCAAAAAAATCTAAAGTAGAGAGATGTTCTAATTGAATCTGGTATTCAGTTCGGTTGGCCATCATGTTTAATAATGCTGCAAAGGAATCTTTCTGTTCGTCGTCCGCGCTGTAAGAGCCATTTCGATCCGGTTGATTGAGTGCGGTTTGAGTGAGCTTTACCGCATCCTCTGTGTAACCCGCAACCAATAAAAAGCTTGCGCTTACTAGAAAGTGTTCAGCCCTATTCATAACATTTACTATGGGTTCTTGTTGTTCGCGCCAGACGAGCATACGATCCAGTGCCGAACGGGCGTCATCAAAACGTCCTTGA
>DFQD01000123.1 GCA_002377605.1 Gammaproteobacteria bacterium UBA3498
TCGCCTCCAACAAATATCTGCAGTGATGGCTGTGATGGCAGATAAAGATATAGAAGGGATGGCTGCAACCTTAGAATCCGCAGTAGACTTCTGGTATATTGCGCAGGTCGAAGAACCCCGATGTATGCCAGTAGAAGTGGCGGCGGGCCGGCTCGAACAAGATGGTAAGATCAAAGGCTTATTTACTCAGGATTCAGTAGCTGCCGCTTATGCCCAAGCTTGTAAAGCAAGCGCTGAGTTTGAAGCTGTGCATCCTGGAATAGAATCTCTGGTTATTGTAGTTGGATCGTTTTATACGGTTTCAGCAGTTCGAGAATTGAGTAAAACAGCAGAATAATGATTGCAACAGCGATCCAAAAAAAGCGTATTACTGTTAGTTTAGTCGGGGCTCTCCAGATTGAACCAAAGCACTAAGCGGCGCATAGTAGGCACTGTCGTACTACTCGCTCTAGCATTAATTTTCTTACCTATTGTTTTCGATGGGCAGGGTAGTTATCAGACTCAATTATCCAGTCGTGTTCCTGCCGAGCCCATTATTTCTATTTTGCCGGAACCGACTCAGGTTAGGCCGGTAATTATTGCCGAATCCTTGCCTGAAAAAGCTGAAGAAGAATTCAGTCTAAGTGAAACTGACGAAGATCAAGACGAGGTACAGTCTGCTATTTCTGAACCTGTCTTTACGCAAGATATTCCGCGATTAACCGCGGTTGGGCTTCCTGAGGGTTGGAGTGTCCGTCTCGGTTCTTTTGCTCAAGAAGAAAATGCTAACAATCTAATGCAGCGGCTACAGGGAGCAGGGTATAAGGCTTACATTCGAAATATTGATAACCCCCAGGGAAATTTAACTAGCGTGTTTGTTGGCCCTTGGCTAAGTCGTGACTTGGTAGAGCGCTATAAAGAAGAACTGCAAGTAGAGTTTCGCCTCGCAGGCGACATCGTGCGCTTCGAAATTGAACAGCTGTAAGCAGGGATAGCTAACTCAGAATGAATGGAATAGATGCAGCTATTTTGATAGTAACTGTTCTGTCTTGTGTTTTTGGGTTGTGGAGAGGATTGGTTGCGGAAGTTTTAGCATTGTTTACCTGGATAGCAGCTTTGTTGGTAGCTAGAGTATACAGTGCAGTTTTATCTGGATTATTAGTCCATGTGATCGATAATAGTAGCGTTAGGTATGTGGCAGTATTTACCGTAATTTTTATGGTTGTAATGCTACTGGGGAGACTACTCAGTCACCTATTGTCAAAGTTGCTTACTATTGGAGGTTCAATACTAGTAGACAGAGTTTTGGGAGGGATGTTTGGATTAGCACGGGGAGTGATAATTGTCATGGTGATTTTGTTTATCTCCAATATGTTTCTGTCAGAGACAGATCAATGGCGACAATCTACTCTGACTCCTTATGGAATGGCTATGATCGAATGGTCTCGGATGTTTATCACAGATATAAACACGGGTAATTTGTCGCAATAGAGAAGCAAGCACTTAGGGGAGAAAGCGGAGCAATCTATGTGTGGATTGGTAGGGGTAGTTACAAGCAATGATGTAGGTGTTTGTCTATATGATACTTTAACGGTATTGCAACATCGTGGTCAGGATGCCGCAGGGATAATGACCAGTGATAATGGCAAGCTAAATCTACGTAAAGACAATGGTCTAGTAAAAGACGTGTTTAGGACGCGTCATATGAGAAGCCTAACCGGTCAGATGGGAATTGGCCATGTGCGTTATCCGACTGCTGGTAGCTCCAGCCCAGCCCTAGCACAGCCATTCTACGTAAACTCTCCATATGGATTAGCTTTAGCCCATAACGGTAATCTCACCAATACTGCAGAATTGAGCCGAGATCTTTTTAAAGAAGATTTACGTCATATCAATACCGATTCAGATTCTGAAGTTTTGCTAAATGTTTTAGCGCATGAGTTGCAACAGAAGGGGAAAATAGAGCCTACGCCAGAAGACATTTTCTCTGCATTGTCTCGCGTTTACCAGCGCTGTCGCGGAGGTTTTGCCGCAATCGTGATGATTACCGGTTACGGTATACTTGGATTTAGGGATAAGCATGGAATTCGCCCTTTAGTTTTCGGGAGTAGGCAGACCGAAAGGGGCAAGGAATATATGATCGCTTCTGAAAGTGTCGCGTTGGATTCGCAAGGTTTTACTATAGAAAGAGATGTAGCTCCTGGCGAGGCTATTTATATTGATGTAAAGAATAATCTCTTTACTAAACTCTGCAGTGAGTCAGATGTGCATACTCCATGTATTTTTGAACATGTTTATTTCGCTCGCCCCGATTCGTTGATGGATAGTATTTCGGTATACAAAGCGCGTTTACGCATGGGGGAGAAACTTGCTGACAAGTTAAATAAATTACGACCCGATCACGATATCGACGTAGTAATTCCCATTCCAGATACCAGTCGCACTTCAGCGTTGGAATTAGCCAATCGGTTAGGAATTAAATTTCGCGAAGGGTTTGTTAAGAATCGATATATTGGCCGAACATTTATTATGCCTGGGCAGAGCATGCGTAAAAAATCCGTTCGCCAAAAGCTTAACGCCATAGAGCTAGAATTTAAGGGTAAAAATGTACTGTTAGTAGACGACTCTATCGTTCGCGGTACAACCTGTAAACAAATCATTCAAATGGCGCGCGATGCAGGGGCGAAAAAGGTTTATTTTGCGTCTGCCGCGCCAGCAATTCGCTTTCCTAACGTCTACGGTATAGATATGCCCGCCGCTTCTGAGTTGATTGCGGCAGGGAGGACTGATAATGAGATAGAAGAACTGATCGAGGCAGACTGGCTGATATACCAAGACCTGGATGACTTGATTGCAGCAGCTTCGGAAGGGAACCCTAATATCAGTCAATATGAATGTTCGGTTTTTAACGGCGAATACATTACCGGTGATGTCGACGAGGTTTACTTAAAGCGGCTGGAAAATCTGCGCAATGATGCTGCTAAACAAGGTAAGAAGAAGGGGTCTAATAAACAACAAACCAACTTAGTAGCTGATTTGAATACTGAAGCTTAAAAGTAGAGATTTGTTAAAGGTCAAACTATGTTTTCAGATAATTTAAACCGCAATGTTTAATCAACCACCTACTAATTTAACTTTCTCTCCGGCTGTTTCAAAAAAATTCTGAATAAGCTGACCTTGGTCGCCTTGTATTTCAATGACCCCGTCTTTGACGGTGCCCCCGACGCCGCATCGGGATTTTAATTTCCTGGCTATGTGTTTTAGTTCTGAAGCGTTACCTCTCAATCCTTTTATTAACGTCACCGCAGATCCTCTTCGCCCTTTGGTTGTCTTCGATATACGAATTACACCATCAGAATTATCTGAGTCGGTTATCTGCGGGCACTTACACTTGCGCAAAACTTTACCGCACTTAGTGCAGTTATTGTTGCCTTGGGTTGTATAGATGAGA
>DFQD01000004.1:0-1709 GCA_002377605.1 Gammaproteobacteria bacterium UBA3498
TCAAAAGATGCTGAAGCAAGCCATAGAAAAGCGATATCGCTGAAGCCTGACTATGCGGATGCCTACAGCAACTTAGGTGTCATCTTGCAAGAACTCGGTAGGTCAAAAGATGCTGAAGCAAGCCATAGAAAAGCGATAGCGCTGGAACCAAACAATGCATATGCGCGCTACAACTTAGGTATCACCCTGCAAGAACTTGGCAGATTAGAAGAGGCTGAATTAAGCTACGGAGAAGCGATAGCTTTGAAGCCAGACTATGCTGAAGCCCATTACAACCTAGGTAACACACTGCAAGAACTTAGCAGATTAAAAGATGCCGAAGCGAGTCACGCAAAAGCGGTATCATTGAAACCTGATTATGCCGAAGCCCATACCAACTTGGGCAACACGCTGCGAGAACTTGGTAGACTAAAAGAGGCTGAAGAGAGTTATAGGAAAGCGATAAAACTGAAGCCAAACTTCGCGGATGCCTATAGCAACCTCGGTCTCACCCTGCAAGAAAATGGAAGATTAGAGGATGCTGAAGCAAGCTACAAAAAGGCGATAGCGCTCACTCCAGACTTTGCCGCAGCGCGTTACAACCTAGGATTGTTGTTATCTGAAACTAAACAATATGGGAAAGCTGCAGAACAGTTTAAGTTGAGTAATTTTGGGGAGAGTAAGCATCTTTTATTGAGGTGCTTGTATCTTTTAGATGAAAAATCACTCTTTTTTGATCAATTAGATTATTTTATAAATCAGGGTGAGATCCATCCATTGATTGGCTCACTTGGTTGTCGTTCTGAACTAAGATATGGAATAAAAAGGCCGAATCTATTTTGCAAGGACCCATTGAATTATGTGTTAAAGACTGACTTAAATAATCAATATGATTTTGAAAAAATTTTCGTTGAGACCACAAGAGCTATCTTAGATGAGAATAGGGTTCCGGATAAAAGGCAAGGTCTTTTAACTAATGGTCGCCAAACCTCTGGCAATATATTCGATTTAGAACCTGATCTCACAGAAGAAATCCAAAAAATTATCCGTTTAGAAATAGAAAAATATCAAATTCAATTTAAAGATAGCGAAGAGGGATTAATAGCAAGTTGGCCAACCAATTATAGTCTTTACGGTTGGCTTGTCTGCATGGAAAGTGGTGGTAAATTGCGCCCCCATATGCATGAGAGAGGTTGGGTTAGTGGTAGTATATATATAAACGTACCTTTAAAAGCAAAGACGGAAAGTGGTAATTTTGTTGTTTGTATAGAGGAAGAATACCTCAAGGGTGAGAATAGCAATCAAGAAGAAAGTATTGATGTGGTTACGGGGAGTATGTGTCTTTTCCCTGCCTCTTTACTTCACTACACGGTTCCATTTGAATCAGAAGAAAAGCGTATTGTATTAGCATTTGATGTCGTACCAGCATAATTAACTTATCACGGCAGAGAAACGAGAGCTAAACGTGCAGAGCGTAGTGCTAAGTTAGCGGAGCTTTATGAGCTTGAGATGCTTGGTAGATCGATAGGGATGTTTAAACGCATGGCTGAGATTTAAGTAGTGCCAGTTCCTCCCTGGATAAAGCGGGAGTACCACTAAAGCTGACCATATTTCTTAAGCAGTCAGGAATCAAGAAAAAATCTATATCCTGATTGGTACAAATTTGGTCCAAATAGAATGGTGATATCTTGCGGGAAACTCGTAAGTTATTGATTTAGTTGGTGGGCCCA
>DFQD01000004.1:2033-2789 GCA_002377605.1 Gammaproteobacteria bacterium UBA3498
CTCGGACCGACGGATTATGAGTCCGGCGCTCTAACCAACTGAGCTATAGGCCCCCTTTGGACTTTCTTCTTATCTAAAAAGAAGGGGCGCATTATAGCGCCCCTTGTGATCTTTCCAAACTCGCTTATTCGTCGAGAAAGCTCTTGAGGTGATCAGAGCGTGTAGGATGTCGCAGCTTGCGTAACGCTTTCGCTTCGATCTGTCGTATTCGCTCACGGGTAACATCAAATTGTTTACCCACCTCCTCCAACGTGTGGTCGGTATTCATATCAATACCGAAACGCATACGCAGTACTTTTGCTTCTCTTGCCGTTAGTGACCCAAGTACATCTTTAGTGGCTTCACGCAGACCTTCATCGATTGATGAGTCGACTGGCGAATCGACGGTGCCATCTTCAATAAAATCGCCCAGATGTGAATCTTCATCGTCACCGATTGGAGTTTCCATGGAGATTGGTTCTTTCGCAATCTTGAGAACTCGGCGAACTTTGTCTTCCGACATTTCCATACGCTCGCCCAACTCTTCTGGAGTAGGTTCGCGGCCTTTCTCGTGAACCATCTGACGTGAAATTCGATTCAGTTTGTTGATCGTCTCGATCATGTGCACTGGTATACGAATTGTTCGTGCCTGGTCGGCAATGGATCTGGTAATGGCCTGACGAATCCACCAGGTGGCGTAAGTTGAGAACTTATAACCACGACGATATTCGAACTTGTCCACAGCCTTCATCAAACCGATGTTGCCTTCTTGAATCA
>DFQD01000004.1:3165-6245 GCA_002377605.1 Gammaproteobacteria bacterium UBA3498
GTTTGCTTCGACCATTTCCTTCTTGGCGCGACGTGATTTAGCTTCACCAATAGACATCCGTCGATTGATGTCTTTAATTTCGGTTACTGTTAGACCAGTTTCTTCCTGTAATAAACGAATTTTCTTCTGCGCACGAAGCACTTCAGTCTTCACGTTTACCAATAATTCAGAATAGGCTTCTTTCGATTTAATGTGTTGATCAATCCATTTCTCATTGATCTCATTGCCTGGGAATGACCCGATAAAAGTTTTCCTCGACATCTTGGCACTGCGAACAGCGAGGCTCATGATCGTTCTCTCATGTCGGCGCAGACGGGTTAGGACTGCGCGTATATGAGTCAGTAAAGGATCAAACTGTCTGGGTGTGAGTTTGAAACTTTTAAATAGTTCGCCAAGTTTTTCCAACTCTGCAACTGCTTTAGCATCGGCACGGCCGCGACGACCGACAATAGAGCTGGTCACTTCATATTGTTGACGTAATTCTGTAAATCGTTCCTTTGCCAATTCAGGATCAGGGCCGACAGTTCCTTCTTCGTCGTCATCGTCATCGCTATCTACATTTGCTGCACCGTCACTATTGTCTACTTGCGGCGCCGCTACTGTTTCAGGTGCGCTTTCAGGCGGCGGCATTTCATCATCTGTGTTATCGAGATAGCCAGTAATGATTTCGTTTAATCGGCGCTCTTCGGAATCGACTAGCGCGTATTCGTTTAGTACCTGTTCGACAGTTCCTGGGAAATAGGCCATCGCTTTCATCAGCTCTCGCAAGCCTTCTTCGATGCGTTTCGCGATAACTATTTCACCCTCACGGGTTAACAGTTCGACGGTTCCCATTTCGCGCATGTACATACGCACAGGGTCGGTTGTACGACCAGCTTCATTTTCCACGGCGGCAAGCGCAGCGGCAGCTTCAGCGGCAGCTAATTCGTCCGCGCCTGTATCGCTTTCATCTTCGTTTAGCAGCAATGAATCAGCATCGGGTGCAGCTTCGAACACCTTAATGCCCATATCATTAATCATTTGAATAATGTCTTCGACTTGATCTGGATCGGAAATTGATTCCGGCAGATGATCGTTAACCTCCGCATAGGTGAGGTACGATTGTTCCTTACCCTTTGCGATCAATGCTTTCAGACTTGATTGTGGTGCAATAATTTCAGCCATGAATTCTCGTCTTTAAGCCAGCGGGAATGCTGGGTGGGTGAAAAAAATCAGCCGGGCATTATAGCGGCGGCTGTTTGCCTTGTATATCTAATTTAGACTGTTATTTCGGCAGCTTAGCTATGTTTTCTTGGCTCTGATACTCTGGATTTCAGCTCGTCTTTGAGCTGAAGCAATTCCAGTTTTTTCGCGATATCTGACAGGATGTTGTCAAGTATCTGGAGAAACTCCTTTTCGACTCCTTCCTGCGGTGTGATCTTCTCCGCCGCCAATAGCTGGGTAAGTTGGCTGCCTAAGCTCGTACCGTAACAATAGCCCAACAATGTGAATACCTCTGTACTGGGGTCTTTTTTGACTATTTCAACGAGTGAGAGAAGTAATTTCCGTCCTTCATCTTCAGCAGTGCGAAGTGGTTCAAGGTTTTGAGTAACGGACAGCGCGATTTCTGGATTTCGCAATAGCAATTCTATGGCTTTTACACTGGCCGGTTTACGATAGACATTGAGTTCAGTATTGGGGCTTTTTCTTCCTTTCCTTGGTTGCCATTCAGTATGGGGAACTGGAGGCCTCGGTGAGGTTGATTCTCGTTTAGGTGCATTTGTTGATAAGAGCTGATCAAGTGATTCGTTACTAACACCCAACGTTTGAGATAAGCGATCCAACATGAGTTGAGCATAAACTCCTCGCGGAATCTGACGGATGTATTTTTTAGAAAGATTGCTGAGCCTGGCTTTCCCTTCGATTGAATTCATATCGAGGTCTTCAGATAGCTTTTCGAAGAAAAAATCTTCAAGGGGTTTTGCGGACTCTATTTCCGATTCAAATTTTTCTTTACCAACGGCGCGCACATGAGTGTCGGGATCAGTCCCGCTGGGTAGAAACAAAAATTTGACCTGGCGACCATCTTCCATCAGAGGTAGGGTTGTTTCTAATGCTCGCCATGCTGCAGCGCTACCAGCATCGTCACCATCGAAACAGAATATTACTTCCGCTACCTGGCGAAACATTCTGATTAAATGACGGGAGCTGGTTGCAGTACCCAATGTTGCCACTGCATTCCTAATTCCCATTTGTGCCAGAGCGATGACATCCATGTAGCCTTCGACCAGCAGCAACTTACTGAACTTCTCGCCAGACTTCCTCGCTTCAAAAAGCCCGTAAAGTTCAGCACCTTTATGAAACACTGCAGTTTCTGGGGAATTTAGATACTTGGGTTTTTCGTCATTGAGAACGCGACCACCAAAAGCAATAGTGCGGCCACGACTATCTCGAATGGGAAAAATAATGCGCTCACGAAAGCGGTCGTAGTAGCGACGTTGGCTATCTTTTTCGTTGTCGTCATTTGTATCTTTGTTGCGTTGAATAATCAGACCAGCTCTCAACAATGATTGTTCATGCTTCTCTTTGGTTACAACAGCCTTGATCAAGTTGTCCCACCCGGTCGGTGCGTAACCCAGTCCAAAATCTCGGGCGATCTCGCCACTAACCCCTCTATCTTTTAAATAGGAAATGGCTTCGTCCTTGTCGCTGTGCTGCCGCAGTTGGAATTGGTAGAACTTGCTGGCTAATTCCAAGACCTCAATGATTTCAGCATTCTCTGAGCTTTTTCGTTGTTGTGCTTTCGATTCTTCCCGCGGAACTTCCAATCCTGCATCGCGAGCCAAAGTTTCTAAGGCTTGTGGAAATTCTGATTGTTCGAAGTTCATAACGAAGCCAATGGCATTGCCACCTGCTCCACAGCCAAAGCAGTAGTAAAACTGGCGATCTTGATTAACGCTGAATGAAGGAGTTTTTTCGTTATGAAACGGACAACAGGCAGTATAGTTATTTCCCCGTTTCTTCAGAGGGACGCGTTTGTCGATTACCTCGACAATGTCAGTCTTATGGAGGAGGTCATCTATAAAGGATTGAGGGATTAG
>DFQD01000018.1 GCA_002377605.1 Gammaproteobacteria bacterium UBA3498
GAGCCTGTAGCTGGCATGAGCCATACAGAAGCAGAAAGCGCGGTAGAGCTTATACATCGCATAACTGAGGGCAAGACCTTGGTCATGGTGGAACATGATATGAACATCGTCTTCGAAGTTGCAGACCGTATTTCTGTTTTAGTATACGGCGAAGTGATTGCCTGCGATAAACCGGAAAATATTCGTGCCAATCCACATGTTCAGGAAGCTTATTTAGGTGAGGTGGTAACTGGTGCTTAATGTTAATAACCTTCACGCATACTACGGGAAGAGCCACATCCTGCAGGGCGTAAATTTCAATATCCAGGAAGGCGAAATAGTAAGCCTGCTTGGCCGCAATGGCGTGGGCAGATCCACCGTAGTCAAAACTATTATGGGTGAAGTAGAACCCCACGGATCAATAGAATTTAAAGGTGCAGAGATTGCTGGAAAAAATAGCTTTGAAATTGCGAATCTTGGCCTGGGATACGTGCCAGAAAATCGAGATATTTTCCCCACCTTGACGGTTAGACAGAATCTTCAGCTCGGACAAAAGTCATCAAACGGATTGGGTCGCTGGAGCATCGAGGAAATGTTCAAGATGTTTCCTAATTTAAGTGAGCGTGCGGAAGTTGCCGGTGGAGTATTAAGTGGTGGTGAACAACAAATGTTATGCATGTGCCGCACATTAATGGGTGATCCTGAACTAATAATGATCGATGAGCCTACAGAAGGTTTGGCGCCGAAAATCGTAGAACAAGTAGCAAAACTTCTACAGGAAATTGCAGATCGAGGTGTGGCTATATTGTTGGTGGAGCAAAAACTTTCCATTGCGCTAAAAATTTCCCATCGACTTTATGTAATGGGTCACGGCAAAATTGTTTACGAAGGCACTCCTGAATCGCTAATGCAAACTGATGAGGTTAGAACCGAATGGCTAGAAGTTTGATTCCGGTCTCAGCCTTAATAATTCTTATATAAATGTATGTTGGCCTATAATTGCAACTAGAATTTTGAGATGCACCTACTACTTCCAATCGTTCTAAGTGCTAGCCTGCTATTTCCAAACACTACATTTGCCTGGGATAGTGTAGGCCATCGTCTTTCTTCTGCGATTGTTGTGAGATTTCTTAGCGATGAAAAAAGAGAAGCATTGATCGGAATACTGCGCGCCCATCCTCGATTCGAAGAAGATTTTCTAAATCAGATCCCAGACTTTGTAGATCAAAATAACGAAATGCAACTGCAAACTTGGATGCTCGGCCAAGCAGCTTACTGGCCCGATATCGCACGAGGAATCCCAAGCTCCGATCGTGCACGCTTTAACCGACCAACCTGGCACTACACTGACGGCGTCTGGGTTCGAGATGCCGCTCAAACACAAGGTAATTCCTATGTAGGTGTTTCACCTTCCGATACCATTCAAGGGGAAGTGGCAAGCTCTATTCGTAGCGAGCGACAAGTACATAATGTTGTAACAGCTATCGATTACAACACCAGAATACTTACCGACGGTACCCAAGATTTAGTAGATCGAGCAGTTGCACTGTGCTGGATTTTGCATTTAATGGGAGATATTCACCAACCGCTTCATACTGGGTCATTGTTTTCCCGGGTAGTATTAGAAGATGGTGATTCGGGAGGAAATAGAATCAGCACAAACCCTTACAGGAATCTCCATGCAGCTTGGGATGGCGCTCTAAGAGATGACGGTATTGACGCAAGCTTACCTCTCGTTCTGGAGTCAGTTGCCGGATTTACAAACTCTGAATTACAAAACGCTGAGTCCGATTGGACCCTATGGATGGCAGAAAGTAGAGAAATTCTTTTGTCTATTGTTTATACAGAAAAAATGAAAAACGCTATTAGAACGGCTGATAGAGAGGGAACAGATTTAGAAGAACAATCATTGTCAGCAGAGTATGTAGCTGGCATGAAAAACGTTTCCCGGCAACGTCTCGGTTTGGCGGGATTACGCATGGCAATGTTTTTCGAAAATGAGTTGAATTAACTAGCCCGCCATTCGAAAAGTTGCAACTCGTGTTTAAGAAGAAATGAAGACGGGAGCAAGCGCTAGGTAAAAAGGGAATATTTTGTCTAAACCCAAAGTTAATCTTTCAGTACTAGATCAATCACCAATCAAATCCGGCAGCGATGCTACTGCAGCGCTGCAGGAAACGATCCAACTCGCCAATCTGTGCGACAATTTAGGTTATTCACGTTATTGGTTGGCGGAACATCATGCTTCTAATGCACTAGCAGGTTGTTCACCAGAAGTCTTACTTGGACGACTAGGTGCTGAAACAAATTCTATTCGCCTTGGATCCGGTGGGATCATGCTCCCACACTACAGCCCTTACAAGGTCGCGGAAAATTTTAAGATTCTAGAAACTCTTTACCCCGGTCGTATAGACTTGGGTGTAGGACGAGCACCAGGAACAGATCCTTTTACCGCCGCCGCCATTCGCTACGGTTCGCGAGTTGGCCCAGAGCATTTTCCAAACATGGTAGTGGACCTGCAGGCTCTGCTTAACGATACAAATCCAAAAACGCCTGGCATGGAAAATGCTCGTGCATTTCCGAAAGTTGCTATCCCGCCGGAGCTTTGGATGTTGGGGTCCAGCGAAGACAGCGCCACATTGGCGGCATTAACTGGACTACCATACAACTTTGCCTACTTTATAAACCCACGGATCAGGCCCGATATTTTTGACTACTATCGCGAACATTTCGAACCAGGACCCAACTGGCAGGAGCCCCATACATCTCTAACTATATTCACTATCTGCGCGGATACGGAAAAAGAGGCTATCGAACTCTCTAGAAGTCGAGATCTTTGGTTTATTCGATTACTAAGAGGCGATCCTGGGCCATTTCCATCGGTTCAAGAAGCGACGGACTATGACTACAGCAAAGGCGAACTCAGTGCGATAGAAGAAAATCGCGATCGCCGCGCGGTAGGCACTCCAGAACAAGTGTGCGAAAAGCTTCGATCATATGTCGATAAGTTTGAGCTCGATGAGCTCATGATTTTAACCATCACTCATAATACCCAGGCCAGACGAGAGTCCTATGAACTGCTCGCTTCAACTTGGCTATAGGTGGACTGTGACTAACTTAGTCTTTATGCTAATCCCTAGATACTAAAAGGAACATAAAGTGAAGAATATTATCGCGATAATCCTATTTTGGCTCCTAACGCCTAGTGCACTAGCTCAGCTTGCTTCACCCGATGACAATGGCGTTACTTTCGGCCACGTTCACCTCAACGTCTCTGACATCGAAGAACATAAAAGAATTTGGGTCGAGCATTTCAATGGCACGATCGTAGAACGTGGCCCACTTACCGTTGCCAAACTTCCTAATATGATGGTTGCGTTAACGGAGCAAGAGCCAACGATGGGGTCCCGCGATACCGTCATGCATCATTTCGGCTTTAAAGTTCGCAACATGGACAAATTTTTAGATAAGTGGCGAGCAGATGGATTGGAAGTGGGTAGCATCTTTTTCGGTTCCGAAGGACAACTTAATGCCTATGTTATTTTGCCCGACAACATCGCTGTTGAAATGCAGGAAGATCAGGGACTGCATTTAGACATTACTGGCTATCATGTACATTGGTTCCTAGATAACCCAGAGGAAATTCTGCAGTGGTATGTAGAGATGTTTGATCTTGAAATTCGACCAAGGGGACGAATTACAACCACAACTAACGTTCCGGGGATGAATATGAGCTTCGGAGCGAATAACAGCGGCAGATTGCCAACCCAGGGAACTGCAATCGATCACATCGGTTTCGAAGTCGACAACCTGGAGGAATTTTGCCGACAGCTTGAAGCCAGAGGCATCGTATTCGATGTTCCTTATCGAGAAATTCCATCGATAGGACTGAATATCGCTTATTTCACCGACCCCTCTGGGGTATATGTTGAACTCACTGAGGGTTACGACGAATACTAACAATATCAGCAAGACTACTCGGACCGAAGCAGAACTTTTCTCTATCTCTTTGTTTCTAAAAAACAGTTTTGCTTAGTGTTGAATTCACCGAATTCGTGTTAAGCAAGAATCAACACAGGGATCCTCACTAAGCACCAGTTAGCTTGGAATAAAACATGAAAAAAATAATATTGCTCTTAGCCTTTGGGCTATGCACCACACAGATCACTGCCCAGACAATTACTCTTGAGCAAGCTATGGCTCATCCAGACTGGCTGGGGAGACAGCCTCAACAACCATACTGGTCCGATGATAGTGAGTCAGTCTATTATCGAAGAAAACGGGAAAATGTTGAGCTAACTGATTTATTTCGAGTCTCTATAGATGGAGAAACTACAGAGCAAATTAATCCTGAGGATTTCAGCGAAATTGACGTCGATAGCGATTCAATCTCTCCTAACGGAAGACTAAAAACCTATGCGAGAGAAGGTGACATTTACGTTAAAGAATTAAGAAACGGTGATATCACTCAATTAACTCGGACCGCAGCTATAGAAGCTTCACCCTTTTTCACAGCAAATAGTGAGAAAGTCGTCTTTAATCGAGACGGCATCGTATTAATTAGAGATCTTGAATCAGGGTTAGAATCACAGGCCGCCGATATTCGATTCGAAAACCCGCCAGTTGATGAAATAAACTCTTATCTCGATGATCAACAGCTTAGACTTTTTGACGTTATTCAGCTGCAGGCTGAGCGAGAAGATTTAGAAGAGGAATACGATAACGAGACTCAGGATTTAGACAGTGCGCGGATTGACCTTCCTTATTATCTCGGAGAAAACAATGAGCTAATAGCATCGGCCCTATCTCCAGATGAAGGCTGGTTGCTAATCGTCACTCGTAATAAAACAGAACGTGACCCAGGTCGAGTAGGCAGCATGCCCGCCTTCGTCACAGCTTCAGGTTATATTGAGAACCGCGAAGTAAGATCGCGGGTAGGTACCACTGATTTCGCCGCACAGCATTTATATTTGCTAAATCTCAGAGAGCATAGAATCGCAGAAATCGATCTAAGCGAGCTTCCAACTATCAAAGGAAATCCACTCCGTGATCAACTTGGTGATGATTATCCAGAATCCGAAGATGTGGGTGAAATTCGTGAATTGATTTTCGTGAATCTCCAATGGAGCGATGACGGCAGTAAATTAGCGTTTCAAGCAATAAGCAGAGATAACAAAGACCGTTGGGTACTCACTCTCGATACGGAAGGCTTAATCTATTCAGAGCAGCAAGAAAGTGGAGATGGGGAAAATCCAGCTGAAATTTCTGACTTAGCAGCTCCCATCACTTTAGATAGCAGTCATTTGCAGCTGGCGCTACATAATCATGACCCTGCGTGGATTAATCGACGCTTATATTTCGATGCGGGATGGCTGCCCGATAATGAAACCTACTTTTTCCTGAGTGAACTGGATGGCTATCAACATCTTTATCTGTCTGATGGCAGTAATACTAAACAAATAACTCAGGGCAAGTTTGAGATTCTGGAACCGCATTTAACTCAAAATGGAAAGCAAATTTACTTTCGCGGCAATCTTGAACATCCAACTATCTATGAAATTTATCGTTTAGAATTAAATAAT
>DFQD01000010.1:0-7865 GCA_002377605.1 Gammaproteobacteria bacterium UBA3498
TTTCTTCTAATTCTTTAATCCAGGCTTTGAATTCTAATTCAGAAAACAGATCGTAGAGCTCTTGCTGATCATCAGCTTTCTTCGTCAGATCTTGCAGTTCGACGCCTAACTTACAATCGAGCTTTATCGTTGCTAATTCATAGGAAAGATGCAAAAGGTCAATATTTTCCCGCAGGCGCTCACCGACTTTGCCGCCAATCGCTTCGGCGTTTTCGATAATGCCTTCCATAGAATCGTATTCGTGCAGCCACTTCACCGCAGTTTTGGGGCCAACGCCGGGAACACCAGGAATGTTATCTGCCTTGTCTCCCATTAATGCCAAATAATCAATGATACGCTCCGGCCCTACCTCAAATTTTTTCTTAACTCCTTCCACATCCAAAATTTCATTGGTCATGGTATTCATTAATGTGACGTGTTTGTTGACTAATTGGGCAAGATCTTTGTCGCCAGTAGATATAAGAGTCTTTATGCCTTTCTTGCTGGCTTGATGGGCAAGAGTGCCAATGACATCGTCTGCTTCAACGCCTTCAATTATCAATAGAGGCAAGCCCATCGCCCTGATGACATCATGGATAGGTTGGATTTGGCTGCGCAGATCATCGGGCATTGGCGGGCGGTGTGCCTTGTATTCTTTGTACACATCGTTACGAAAGGTCTTACCCTTGGCATCGAATACGATCGCAATATTGCCGTGATCGTGGCCCTTTATGAGCGCGCGAATCATGTTGATAACACCTTTCACTGCACCCGTTGGCATGCGTTTACTGTTAATCAACGGCGGGAGCGCATGGAATGCCCTAAACAAATAAGAAGAGCCGTCAACTAAAATAAGTTCTTTGATTTTTGTCACTTTCTACTCTTTAGTTAGCCAAGCACCGACGAAAAGAATCCGCGACGCCGAGCAAGAGATCGCTGAATGCCGAAACCCCATCCTCAATTTCATTGCCCATTAAATCAACGGTTTCTCTGCTTATACTTTGACCCTGAAGGGCGGTTGCCACTAATTGCACGTCGCTATCTGGCTCCAGCAATATACAAGAAGGCGAAAACTGTTTTACTCGATTTTGAAATATAAGCAGCTCGCGCATACTCGGCTGCACTTCTGCGCTCTGCACTAATGCAAGTCCACCCCTTAGCCCAAATTCATTTTCAAAATACTGGTAAGCATTGTGAAACACTAAATAATCGAGAGTTACTAAGTTTGATAACTGATCTTCTATTACTGTTTTTGTTGAATTCAAATTAGATTCAAATCGAGTATAGGCTTTCTGATAATCAGCCTGATTTACCAGATCGAGTTTCTGCAATTCCTTAGTTAAACCAGCAGCAATGGCGAGCGCATTGGAACTGCTTAACCATAAATGAGGGTCAAGCTCATTTGCAGAAAGTGAAATAACAGAGACTCCAGTAAGATCTGCAGCAGTAATGACAGGCTTTTCCTTTCGCATTGATTCGAACAAGTTGGCGATCTGAACTTCAAATTCTGGACTGATCCATAGCAGTAAATCCGCTGATTCAAAATTTAGCCGGTCACTTGGGGTTAAGGTAAAGCCGTGGGCTGAGTCTTGCGCATTGGTTACTGCACGAACAGTACCTCTATCTTCGATGATGGCCTGGGCGATTAACTGCAGAGGTCTAATAGATGTAGTTACATTAACTTCTGCAACTGCGCTCAACGCAAACAAACAAAAAGATGAAAGAAATGTATTTGTGATGAATTTAGTAAGGCTCATGGCAGATAGGAAAGAACGAAATATCACAACGGTGTTATCATATAACATTGAACTAATAGCAGATACTGCGGCAACTTTCCTATTCTTATCTTTGCCAATTGAAATTCTATGGGCAGCTCACAAATCCCAAATCCCAAATTACTTCTTGCAGCCAATGGCATAAACAAAACTCTAGCTGCTCGAAAAATTCTACAGGGAATAGACTTAGAAATAGAAGAAGGCCAAATCGTTACCTTAATCGGTCCCAATGGGGCAGGGAAAACAACTCTGGTTAGAGTTCTGCTTGGTCTACTGCCAAAAGATGCTGGTTCGGTGTATTTGCGCCCGGGATTAAGGATTGGCTATATGCCGCAGCGCATGAATATTGAATCGACGATGCCGATCACCGTACAAAGGTTCTTGCGGCTATCCAGTCCCTGCTCCGACAAAAAAATAGAGGAAGTGCTAGAACAGCTGTCTATTGCTCATCTCTCTAAGCAGCAATTGATTTCAATATCCGGGGGTGAGTTACAGCGCGTCCTGCTTGCCCGTGCCTTATTGCGTGATCCCCATTTGCTCATTCTCGATGAACCTGCACAGGGGGTCGATATCGCTGGCCAATCAGAACTCTATGAACTAATTAGTAAGATTCGGCACGAAAATGGTTGCAGCGTATTAATGATCTCCCACGATCTACATTTGGTAATGTCATCTACCGATGAGGTAGTTTGTTTAAATCACCATGTTTGCTGTCACGGAAAACCTGACCAGGTCAGCACCGATCCTGCTTTTCTGGAATTGTTTGGCACGAATGTTTCTACTAATCTCGCGGTATACACACATCACCATAATCATGAACACGATATCGCTGGCGAAGTTAAAGCGGCTGATGAATGATTTCCTTTACTGAACTAATCACTGCCGACTTTTTCCTTTTTGCAGTAATTGCTGGGTTGAGTTTATCGATCGTGACAGGCCCGCTGGGGTCATTCATCGTATGGCGCCGCATGTCTTATTTTGGGGATACACTAGCTCATTCGGCCTTGCTTGGGATTGCGATAGGGCTAGTGACGGATGGCAACCCACAATTAAGCATTATAATTGGTTGTTTATTGGTAGGGGCTCTACTGGTTTATTTGGACAAGAATCCAAACGTGTCAACTGATGCGCTTTTAGGGATCCTAGCCCATAGCACGCTTGCTATAGGTATTGTTTTATTAGCTCTTACTGATTCTGTAAGAGTTAATTTAGAAGCTTACTTGTTTGGAGCATTATTAACGATAAGTTCTATGGATTTAGCTTGGGTAATAGTAATAGTTTCACTAGTTGCGGCAATACTTTCTCGATTCTGGAATGATCTTTTATCTGGTACCGTGCATGCAGAACTGGCAGAAATTGAGGGCGTAAATGTAACTCGCAATAATTTAGTTTTAGTGCTGCTGATAGCACTGACCATCGCGGTTTCAATGAAAATTGTTGGCGTTTTGTTAATTACTTCCCTGCTGATCATTCCACCGGCAACAGCGAGAAAATTTGCAGAAAGTCCAGAAAAAATGGCATTCCTTGCAAGTTTAATCGGAGCCAGTTCGATTTTGTTTGGACTCTTTACAGCTTTTTATCTTGATACCCCCGCCGGCCCAACCATAGTAGTTATCGCCACACTGTTCTTTTTGCTGGCTAATTTTTTGCCGAGTAATCAAGAATCTTAAACGGTAGATTTACTGGCTGATTAATCTAAAAGCTTCAGCTATATCTCTCGCTCGATGGGGTGGTCGCATCACAGCAAAGAGATCGCCATTAGGGTTTATCACTGAAATGTGGCTGCTATGATCAATCACGAAGTCACCAGGATTGACTCGATCATTATGCGTGTTATGTCCAGACGGCTGCATGCCAGCTGTTGTAGGTTCGCCAAAAGCCACAAATAGTTCATCCGCAAAACTTTCGAGCGAACCACGATCGCCAGTTAATCCAATAAACTCTTTATTGAAATCCTCAAGGTATTCTTTCATTTTATCTGGCGAATCACTTTCTGGATCGACTGTTGCAAGAATCACCCGCGGTAATTCGCTACCGTGGTTTTGATCCCAATCTTCCGAAAGGCGATCAAGCTCAGCCATAGTTATTGGGCATATATCTGGACAAGATGTAAACCCAAAGAATACCAAGCTCCAGTTTCCTATAAGATTGGCATTAGAAAATTCATCATTGTTTTGATCGATCAAACTAAAGCTGGAAAGCTCAAAAGGTTCTTCGTAAATAGTTGCGCCTATATCCCTTAGTTCAGTTTGTAATGCTCTGTCTTCACGCACTAAATAAAGTGAAACCAAGATCACCACTAGCGCTGCGTCTACCAGAAGGAAAGCGATAAGACCTAGTTTTGTCGAAGGCGAGAGTTGCATGATTCCTTCGTATAAGAACCAGTGAAATTAGAACAAATAATGATCTAAAACTAACGCAACAAACAATAGCGCCAGATAAACAATGGAGTACTTAAAAGTATCCATTGCAGTAGTGGGTTTTGAATTGAACATGAGAAGGCCTGACCAAACTAGAAAACCTGCACCCAGCGCTAATGCTGAACCCAGGTAAAGTAGTCCGCTCATCCCGGAAAAATAAGGAAACACTGAAACTACGACCAGGATTGCGGTATACACGATAATATGCACCTTGGTGACGTACTCACCATGAGTAACTGGCAACATCGGTACACCACTCTTGGCATATTCGTCTTTGCGATGAATTGCCAAAGCCCAAAAATGGGGAGGAGTCCAAGCGAAGATAATTAGCACGAGAATTAGGGCATCTGATTCAATCGTGCCAGTGACCGCCGACCAACCTAGCAATGGAGGCATGGCGCCGGACAGCCCTCCAATAACTATGTTTTGAGGCGTCGCATGCTTGAGATAGCCGGTATAAATAAGCGCATAGCCTACGAAAGAGCCTAAAGTTAACCAGGCACATAGCGGATTCACCCAGAATAGTAATATTGCCATGCCCAATACGCCGATCGTCACGGCAAAGATAATCGTTTGTTTTGGATCGACTCGGCCTTGCGGTAGCGGTCTATTGTGAGTGCGTTTCATCAAGATATCGATCTTGCGATCAATCAGATGATTAACCACGGCGCCAGATGCTGCTACCAAAGCGATACCCAAATTGCCAAGGACAAGAATGTCGAGTGGCACCATTCCTGGCACAGCCAGGAACATACCTACCAGTGAAGTAAGAATCATCAACATCACGACGCGCGGTTTGCACATTTCGTAATAGTCACGCCAACTGGCAGCAGTTTTTGAAGTCAGTTCTGTCACAATTTGTTAATTAATAAGCCTCTAGAAAGATGTTGCAAGAGTATACGACAGAATTTTAGTTCAAATCCCGGACCCTTTTTCAAGCGCGGGCATTCAAACATTTTTCCTTCCGAATCTCAACCAATGTAATTCATTTCAAAAACATGATTTTCGCGGTTTTTTGAACCAACTTAAGTTGAATTTTTCAGGCTGACAAAAAGATGTCAAAAAGTCTTGCTTTAGCGCAGGAAACTGGGGGTTTCTAGACCAGAATCGCTTGCGATAGAAGGGGTTTTTCTATAGCATTCCGGTGCGCGTGAGGTGTGCGAAAAATCCCTGATTATTTGGGTTAAATTCAAGTACTTGGGAAAGCGTAACAACTCCATCCAGAATTAAATAACTACTAGGGAAAAACTAGCAAAAGAGCTTTCAAGATGAGTGATTCGTCGAGTTAACTCAAAGACTGAATTGCGGTGAATTTAAGAGCAGAAATCTAGATCCCTGGGACGAAATGAGAAAAACAAAACTAATCTTTCAGCAAGGCTCGATGACATAGCAATCTTCGTGCCCGGTGGAATACGTTTGTAATTTTTAAAAGGAATACTGGTATATGGCTTTAGCGGTCGTTGTTGTTCTCCTGGTAGTAGGTTCAATCATCTTCCATTTCATGCAGCTGTATGGTGGGCCATGGTATTTCACAGACATAGCTGCTGATTGGGGAACTATAGATTTCACGATAAACGTAACTTTCTGGGTTACTGGATTCGTTTTTGTCGCAGCCAATCTTTTCATGGCTTGGTGTGTGTATAAGTTCCGCCAGAAAGACGGCCACAAAGCCGTTTATGAGCCTGAAAACCACAAGCTTGAAATCGGCTTAACTGTTTTCACCACGGTGGGTGTTATCGCCATGTTAGCGCCGGGCTTATTCGTCTGGGCCCAATTCGTTACGGTTCCAGAAGAAGCTGATCAATACGAAGTCTTAGCCTCTCAATGGCAATGGCAATTCCGGTATCCCGGAGCAGATGGTCAACTTGGAGCAGCGGATGTTTCTCATGTCACTCCAACGAACCCATTCGGCATCAACCCCGACGATCCAAATGGACAAGACGATGTAGTGGTTAACGAGCCCAACATGCATTTGCCAGTAAACCAACCGGCACATGCTCTACTTCGATCCCATGATGTATTGCATAACTACACCGTAACCCAATTCCGAGTGAAGATGGATTTGGTGCCCGGCCTGGTTTCCTACCTCTGGTTTGATCCAACGGTAGAGGGCACCTACGACATTCTTTGTGAAGAGCTTTGCGGTATTGGCCATTTTGTCATGCGAGGTTCTGTCACTGTTGAGTCCCAGGCTGAATTTGATGCTTGGCTCGCTTCCCAGCCAACATTCGCCGAAACTCAAGCTATTGCTGAACCGGATATAGCTGCTGGTCAGGCTGCCTATGCTGTCTGTGCCACCTGCCATGGTGCGCAAGGCGAAGGCAACCAGGCCCTAAATGGGCCTAAGCTGGCCGGCCAGGGAGCATGGTATACCGAGCGACAACTTAGGTATTTCCAAACCGGAGTCCGTGGTGGAGAAGGAGATACTTTAGGTGCTCAGATGACGCCTATGGCAATGACTCTTGCTGATGACACTGCGATACGCAACGTTGCTGCTTATATCGAATCGCTTCCAGATTCACCTTCAGAACCAACCGTTACTGGTGATGTTGAGAATGGCCAAAAAATTTATCAGGCCAATTGCGCTGCCTGTCACCTAGATGATGGCAGTGGTACCTGGTATACCGATGCGCCTAGTTTAGCGGGTATGAGCGATTGGTATTTTGTTACTCAGATTAGCAATTTTGGCGCAGGCATCCGCGGACTGCACCCAAACGATCACTATGGAGAGCAGATGGTTTCCATGTCGACTGCTATGTCAAACATAAGCGAAATTGAAGATGTCGCAGCGTATATCAATACTCTGCGCTAAAAGTTTTTAAACTGAAAAGTTTATAAAGAATTTGTTGAGGCCACTGGCCGGACTATTTAAAGAGAGTTAGGAGGAATTAATGGCGTACGTACCATTAGCAGATCGCGATCATGAGATGGAATTGCACCATCCGCATACCTGGATAGGCAAATGGGTCTTCTGTCAGGATCACAAAGTCATTGCTATTCAGTATGGCAGCATAGCCATTTTTACTGGCCTTGTTGGATTAGTTCTTTCCTTGCTATTCCGCATGCAGCTAGGGTTTCCGGAAAGCGCAGATTTTATAGATCCAAGTTTTTATTACCAGGCCGTCACAATGCACGGCATGATAATGGTGATTTATTTGCTTACAGCCTTATTTTTGGGCGGCTTTGGGAATTACCTAATTCCTCTCATGTGTGGCGCCCGAGACATGGTGTTCCCATTTATGAACATGCTGTCGGTATGGGTATTTTTGGTATCTGTAATTATTTTAATGGCCAGTTTCTTTGTCACTGGCGGACCAACCGGTGGGGGCTGGACTCTTTACCCCCCTCAAACGACCTTGGCTGGCACACCTGGCCACGATATGGGCATTGTGTTAATGCTTATTTCTCTTGCGGTGTTTATTGTGGCTACAACAATGGGCGGCTTGAACTATGTAGTAACGGTGCTCCAATACCGATGTCGCGGCCTAACGCTGATGCGCCTACCTCTCGCAGTGTGGGGCATCTTCGTGGCAACAATTCTAGCGCTGTTTGCATTTCCCGCATTGCTTGTGGCAGCAATTATGATGCTATTTGATATTTTGCTAGGCACTAGTTTCTTTATGCCAGCAATTATCGAATCGGGAACGCCACTTGATCACAATGGCGGATCACCGATCCTATTCCAACACTT
>DFQD01000010.1:8180-8317 GCA_002377605.1 Gammaproteobacteria bacterium UBA3498
TTCTGGTTCTTTGGTCATCCAGAGGTTTACATTGTGGCACTACCAGCATTCGGATTGGTATCTGATGTTCTCAGTGTGCACGCGCGCAAAAATATTTTTGGCTACCGAATGATGGTATGGGCGATCATAGCCATCGG
>DFQD01000010.1:8695-25085 GCA_002377605.1 Gammaproteobacteria bacterium UBA3498
TTCTTCTTTGCTACCACCACGCTAATTATTGCGGTGCCAACAGCAATCAAAGTCTACAATTGGATTTTGACCCTTTGGGAAGGGGACATTCGATTAAATGCGCCGATGTATTTTGCTATCGGCTTTATCTTTACATTCATTCATGGCGGTCTGACTGGTTTATTCCTGGGTAATGTGGTTATTGATCTGCCATTGTCAGACACATACTTCGTAGTAGCTCATTTTCACATGGTAATGGGGGTATCTCCTGTATTGGTTGTATTCGCAGCGATATATCATTGGTATCCGAAAATGTCCGGACGTATGTACCATGAAGGCATGGCCAAGCTGCACTTCTGGTGCACATTCCTCGGTACCTACGCGATATATTTGCCGATGCACTACCTAGGATTCCTTGGCGTGCCCCGTCGCTATTATGAATTAGGTTCAACAGATTTCTTGCCAGCGTCCGCACAAGATTTAAATACTACAATTACTATAGCTGCGCTATTCGTAGGCGCCTCTCAACTTTTATTCTTAATTAACATGATATGGAGTTTACGCAATGGGCCTAAGGCGGACCCAAATCCTTGGGGAGCAGCTTCATTAGAATGGCAGACCCCTGATACTCCACCTGTGCATGGAAACTGGGGCGACTCATTGCCAACAGTTTACCGCTGGGCTTATGACTACAGTGTTCCCGGTGCCCATCAGGACTTTATCCCTCAGAACACTCCTGAGTCTGAAGAGCCAACTGTGGATGAAGAACACTTTGACCCAGACTCTGACGATTCCATGGCTAACGTATGAGTTTTTTCAAAACCATAACTACTAAGCCCTGGGAAAAGAAAGGGGTTATCGGCGGGCTTGATCCTGAAGTCGCAATTAACGCGCCTAATGAAAAAGTTGCTCTGTCAGTGTTTTTAGTCGTTGCTTCGGTTGTATTTTCGTTATTTACCGTTGGCTATTTTCTGCGTATGGAACTGCCTGATTGGCAACCATTGTCAGAGCCCAGCCAGCTTTGGTTTAACACTGGATTGTTAGTGTTAAGCAGCGTGCTGTTTCAATGGGCGCGCAATATAGTAAACAGCAAAACCTCCAAACATCTAACTGCCACATTTATTGGCGGCGGATTTTTCGCCATCTTCTTTATCTCTGGTCAGCTATTGATTTGGAGTAATTTGCAAGATGCGGGTTATTACATGACTTCAAACCCTGCCAATGCCTTCTATTATTTAATGACAGGCTTACATGCTGTTCATCTATTAGGTGGTTTATGGGTGTGGAGTAAGAGCTCGATTAAGTTACTTTCCGGTAGCGAAGCGAAAGGCCTCAAACTAAGCATTGAACTTTGTACTTTGTATTGGCACTTTCTTTTAATTGTTTGGTTAGTGTTATTTGCAATTTTATCGAATACATAAAACAAGATTACGCAATACTTAATGGGAAATATTAATGAGTGAAGCAACAGCATCTCACGAGGGAATTACTGGGCTAGTTGACGATTGGGCCGCAGACAAGCAAGCCTATCACGTGCCTTGGGGCAAGGCGATGATGTGGATCTTTCTCGTAAGTGACACCTTTATCTTCTCTTGCTTTTTGGTGGGCTACTTGAATGTTCGCATTACTACAACTCAGCCATGGCCGCCTCAGAGCGAAATCTTTGCGCTTTCATTTGGTGGTGATCCTATTCCGCTTATCCTCATTGCAATAATGACGTTTATCCTGATTACCAGTTCAGGAACCATGGCATTGGCAGTGAATTTTGGTTATCGGAAAGATAAGGTCAAGACGTTTTGGTTAATCTGCGCCACCGCTGCGTTTGGTGCTTCGTTCGTTGGCATGCAAGCTTTCGAGTGGACCAAACTAATCGTTGACGAGGGAGTTCGGCCCTGGGGTAATCCTTTTGGAGCACCGCAATTTGGGTCGGTCTTTTTTATGGTGACTGGCTTTCACGGATTACACGTGTCTGCCGGGGTGATTTACTTAATGTGGGTAGCCTTGCGAGTGAAACGAGGATACTACGACGATAAAGGATTTGAGATCGTAGAGATAGCCGGCCTTTATTGGCACTTTGTTGACTTAGTTTGGGTATTCATTTTCGCATTTTTCTACTTATTGTAAGGAAGAACTTTAATGGCTTCTGCTGAAGGACAACAACATCCCTTAGGGATCTACTATAAAATTTGGATACTGCTGTTCGTGTTAAGCGGTTTCTCCTATGCCGTCGACTATTTAGATGTTCAAGGAGCGCTACGCTGGACCCTGGTAATTATTTTCATGTTTTTAAAAGCAGGCTTTATCGTTGCGATATTTATGCATGCGGTTTGGGAGCGTATGGCTTTAGTATTGACAATTTTAGGGCCGCCGACTGTTTTGCTTATTTTAATCGGATTTATGTCCATAGAAGGAAGCTATACAGAAGGGCTTCGTTTTGATTACATGGGCCATGATCGCAATGCAGTGGCATTAACTCCTGCCGAACTTCATGGGGAAGAAGGCGATCATGGAGGAGAGGAAGAGCACTAATCTTCAACTCAATTCTCAAAAAAGGGCTATAGTTAATTCCATAGCCCTTTTTTTATGGCTGCAACAATCGTAATTACTTTTTAGTTTGGAGCCAGAATTCCACAAGCTTCTGGCAATCGCTTTAGATTTCGAAAAGCGTCGTATGAGAGACTTTTATCAATTGCGTAGCACATTCATTACAGGAGATGTTTCTGGTCTAATGCCTCTCCAACGATAAAAGGATTCTGCAGCCTGCTCTACCAACATACCCAAACCGTCTATAGCGTTCGCAGCACCATTATTCTTTGCCCATGAAACAAAGGCAGTATCCTCATTGTCATACATCATGTCGTAACAGCTGCAATCTGTTCCGACTTGGTCTGGAGTGATTGCAGGAACTTCTCCGCTTAAACTTAGTGATGTTCCATTAATTATGAGGTCGAATTCTCCTTGAAGATTTTCAAAGCTGGCCACTTCGATGTTTTGTTTCGCAGAAAATAGTTCACGCATTTTCTTGGCTTTTTCTTTGGTTCTATTTACCAGAGTAATAGTCGCCGGCTTTTCCCTAATTAAAGAAACAAGTGAGCCTCTTACCGCACCTCCTGCACCGATTACCAACAAATTTTTGTTTTTAATAGCAATGCCGTTATTGGTTTGAATATCACGCACCAGTCCGATGCCGTCTGTGTTATCACCACATAGCGCACCCTCAGCACTTTGAAATAGCGTATTTACTGCACCCGCTTGTTTTGCCAGCGGCTCTAATTGATTCGCAATTCGGTAAGCACGTTCTTTGTGCGGTACGGTGACATTCAGTCCATCACCACCATTAGCAAAAAAATCCAGAACAAAGAAATCGAAATTGTCTGCCGCAACTTCAATAGCTTCATATTGCATATCTTGCTTGGTTTGCTCAGCAAACATTCTATGGATAGCGGGGGATTTGCTCTGCGCAATTGGAGTGCCGATGACTGCATAGCGAGCCATGATTTATTCCTAAAGTAAAATGGTTAAGCCCAGTCTTTGGGTTGCAAAAAATGAGTATAAAGTTTTTCTTCTTCGCTGCCAGGTTCTGGATGCCAGTCATATGTCCATCTGACCGTAGGAGGTAACGACATAAGTATAGATTCGATTCTACCCACACCAGATTGTAATCCAAATACTGTGCCTCGATCGTAAACCAAATTGAACTCAGCATATCGCCCGCGCCTGTACTCCTGGAATGTTTTCTGATCAGTTGAGTAGATATGGTCTTTTCTTCTTTCAACGATTGGTAAAAAGGCATCGAGATAGCTGTTCGCCATCGCCTGCACAAATTCAAAAGACTGATCAAATCCTAATTCATTAAAGTCGTCGAAAAACAATCCACCAACACCCCGTGGCTCATTTCTGTGTTTAATATGAAAGTAATCATCGCATTGTTGCTTGAACTTCGGATAGAAGCTCTCACCAAAAGGGTCACATGCTCGTTTGGCGGTTAGATGCCAATGAATACAATCTTCATCATTCCCATAATAGGGGGTTAAATCGTAGCCACCGCCAAACCACCAAACACTATCTTCGTTTTCTTTTTCTGCAACAAACATTCTAAAGTTAGCGTGAGAAGTAGGAACGAAAGGGTTTACTGGATGAATAACCAATGAAACACCCATGGCTTGGTAAGCTCTGCCTGCTAACTCGGGGCGCTGCATTGTTGCCGATGCTGGCATTGATTTTCCGAAAACATGGGAGAAGTTTACGCCGCCCTTTTCAAAAACATCGCCATCTCTGATAACACGAGATATGCCTGAACCACCTTCTTCTCGATCCCATTCGTCTGTTTTGAATTCAGCAACAGACTCGATGTCCTCAATTGCTTTACAAATATTCCCCTGCAATTGCAGCAAAAACTCTTTTACTCGTTGGCTGTCTTCTGATTTCAAATTCTTTTCTCCGCCGGCTATGGCTAGCTAATTAACACCTAGCGTAATATGTTTCCTGTAACTAAATCTCTAATTTTGGAAGGGGAATCTTGATCGCCAAGTTCTCCTTCGATGATGTAATCAATCTTATCTGCAAATTGTTCCTCAAGAATCAATCTTGATCTAATTTCTGCTTCTCCAGTGTTATTAGCTGAAGTGGAAACGATGGGCTTACCAAATTCACTGCATAGCGAGTTAACTAGAGGATGCGCACTTACCCGAATGGCGATCGACTCATGATCGCCCTTAATCCAGCGAGGAAACATTTGTTTCGGATCTGGAATTAGCCAAGTGGTTGGGCCAGGCCAGGTACTTTCTAGAAGTGCTAACTGATCCTTTGAAAGGTCTTTAGTAAGTTCAGCAAACTGAGTCAGGCCTGCAGCAACCAGAATCAAGCCCTTTTCCACCGGCCGTTGCTTTATTTCTAGAATTCGATGAACTGCTTCTTCTATATAGGGATCACAGCCGAAACCCCAAACGGCTTCGGTGGGGTAGGCAACTAACTTCCCCTGGTTGAGAAAATCACAGGCAGTGCTTAATTCGAGATTGCCCATTGGGCGATCCTGCTTCTTTAGTTTAGAGCGAATCCTGTAGAGCTTGATCTTGGGCCTGAACTTTTTCGGCGTTAGCTGCCCGTTCTGCTCTTACGCGTTCGGCTAATTCACTATCTGATAAAGACAGAATTTGTGCGGCCAAATAGCCAGCATTTTTTGCGCCAGCCTTACCAATGGCTACTGTTGCAACCGGAATGCCGCCAGGCATCTGCACGGTAGAAAGCAATGAATCAAGCCCTTGCAACGGACCTGCATCAATCGGGACGCCAATTACAGGTTTAGTTGTATGCGCAGCGGTCGCCCCGGCCAAATGTGCAGCAAGTCCAGCCCCACAGATAAAAACCTGGCATCCCCGCTCAACTGCATCACCAATATACTGTTGGGTGGCAGTAGGGGTGCGATGTGCCGATGTCACTTTAATTTCGTAGTTAATGCCAAGTTGTTTTAATACATCTGCTCCTGCCTGCATGACAGGAAGGTCGTTTTCAGACCCCATTAGAATGGCAACGAAGGGTTCACTCATTGCTTTTGCTTCCAGCTTAAAAAATGCGAAACGGGGAAACTACCTCAGACCTGATTGGGTTGCAAGCATGATACAAAGATTCAAAACCTTCTAGTTTTTAGTCCAAATAGACCAGAACCTTTGGCTAGTATTATTTCTAAAGACATTAGTTCCATTTCAAGTTTCGTGATGGGAATTCATGTCTCCGATAATAAGAAACCTAACAGCACTTTATCAATGCCAATGGCATTAACGATCGATCGCTGTATCTCATTTTCCTAATGAGCATGCGTCAGCAGATTTACGGTATAATTATTACTAGAAGTGGTTCACAGAGACTGCTTTTTTGTGTAAATCCAATATTCAGGGCTTTCCTAACAATGGCATTCTTACAAATTTTGGAATTTCCGGATCCCAGGCTGCGCAAAATAGCAGCACCTGTAGAGGTTTTCGACGATAAGCTGGAAGCCTTGGTCGACGACATGCTTGAAACCATGTATGAAGCAAATGGTATCGGTCTAGCAGCCACTCAGGTAAATATTCACAAGCGCCTATTGGTAATCGACTTATCGGAAGAAAAAGATAACCCTCAAGTCTTCATTAATCCAAGTTTTGAGGTAACAGAGGACGAGCTTTCTGAATACGATGAGGGCTGTCTATCAGTGCCAGGCTTCTACGAGACAGTCTCTCGCCCTAAAGGCATAAAGGTGGTAGCACAGGATAGGCAAGGAGAGAAGTTCGAGCTCGAAGCAGAAGGAATATTGTCCACCTGTATTCAACATGAGATTGATCACTTGGATGGCAAACTTTATGTTGACTACCTGAGCGCGCTGAAACGCAATCGTATACGCAGTAAGCTCGAAAAAGAGCATAAGAAGTCTGCGTAGCAAACATCATGTCAGCATTACGAATCGTATTTGCGGGGACGCCGGAATTCGCTGCAGCACATCTAAATTCAATTCTTAATTCTTCACACGAAGTGATAGCGGTTTATACACAACCAGATCGACCCTCCGGCAGGGGCATAAAACTTTTACCTAGCCCGGTGAAGGAATTAGCTCTTGCTAACAATCTCCCAGTTAATCAACCTGCCTCACTGCGAAATGAAGATGAACACCGACTGCTCGAAAGCTATTCTGCCGACGCCCTGATTGTTGTTGCCTATGGATTAATCTTGCCTAGAGAAATATTAGCCGTTCCAAGGTTTGGTTGTATTAATGTGCATGCTTCGTTGCTGCCACGTTGGCGCGGTGCTGCTCCCATCGAGAGAGCCTTGCTTGCTGGCGACAAAGTGTCAGGTATCACAGTTATGCAAATGGATGAAGGGCTCGATACCGGAGATATATTACTCAAATCTGAAGTAAGTATTGATGACTCTAATACGCGCAACGACCTCGAAAGCAAACTTACTGAAGTCGGTTGCGAAGCTTTAATCAAGGCTCTTAATAATCTCGAAGAGCTTCTAAAAACCCCAGAAAAACAGGACGATTCACAATCTTGCTACGCTGGCAAATTGGATAAAGCTGAGGCTCTAATAAATTGGTCGCAGTCGGCAGAATTAATTGAAAGACAGATAAGAGTGGGCATTGGCCGGTTTCCAGCTTATTCATTCTTTAACAGCGAGCGTATCCGAATTCTTAAAGCCCAAGTTAGTAATGCCACCTCCGACTTAAGTCCCGGCACAATTATCGAGTCGAACAAGGACTCGTTTACAGTACAATGTGGAACTGGTTCCATAGCTATTACTCAAATCCAATTGCCCGGTAAAAATGTTGTGGCAGTTCGTGATATCACTAATTCGAAACCAAGCTTTTTTACAGCGAGCAAAAAATTCACTGCAAGTGATGAAACGACTTGATGCAACAGGAAAATGTAAGAGCGCTTGCAGCCACCATTCTTAAGCGATTGCTAGATGGCAGTGGATCATTATCTTTTCATTTGGCCAGACACAAAGAACACAAGGACTATTCCTTGTTGCAAGAAATATGTTTCGGGTCTTGTCGGAGCTATTATGCCCTAGAATTTTTAGTCGATGAGTTATTAGACAAACCATTAAAGAAAAAAGACGGTGACATAAAGTGCCTACTTATTGTTGGCATTTATCAATTAAAAGAACTCTCGATACCTGATCATGCGGTATTGAACGAAACTGTTTCTGCCACTCAAGAGCTTAATAAGACATGGGCGAAAGCTTTAGTTAATGCCATTTTGAGAAATTACTTGCGGCAAAAAGAATCCTTAGGTAAATCAATCGAGACTGCACCCGATAATATTCAACACTCTTTTCCCGATTGGTTGTTACAGAGACTAAACTCTGTCTGGCCAGGACAACTAAAAGATATCTTGGCTGGCAGCAATCAGCGCCCTCCGATGACCCTTAGAGTAAACCAGGGCAAGACTTCCAGGGCCGATCTGATCGAATCGCTTGCTAAAAATAACATTAACGCCAATGCCGGTGAGTTAGCAGAAACTGCGATTTATTTGGATAAGCCCAAAACAGTCACAGAGATCCCCGGGTTCCAGCAGGGATTGCTCAGCGTCCAAGATGAGGCCTCTCAACTAGCAGTTGAATTGCTGCGGCTGGAGTCAGGACATAGGGTATTAGACGCCTGTGCAGCTCCAGGCGGAAAGACCTGTCATATGCTTGAAAGTGAGTGTTCACTTACTCGGTTAGTTGCAGTAGATCTGGTGCCCGACCGAGTTGAGCGAATTCGGGAGAATCTGTCCCGGCTCTCATTGCAAGCAGTACTGCATTGTGCGGACATCTTGGACCGAGATAGCTGGTGGGATAGTGAGCTCTTTGATCGAATTCTCGTCGATGCCCCCTGTTCGGCGACAGGTGTAATAAGGCGCCACCCAGATATTAAGCTGCTGCGAAGTAAGCAAGACATTCAAAAGCTAGTGGTATTGCAGGGTCAGATTCTTGAGACGCTTTGGCCTTGCTTGGAAAAAAATGGGCTTCTTTTATATGCCACTTGTTCTTTACTTCCAGAGGAAAACGATCAACAAATCGAACGCTTTTTACGATCAACGGATAGCGCTAAATATGAAGGCATCGCGGCCGATTGGGGAGTAGAATGCCGCTATGGAAGACAGCTTCTCACCGGCGCATGTGAAGGCCCTGATGGATTCTTTTATTCGTTACTTAGAAAAAGCTAAGCGATCTAAGCGCAACCATTCGCAAGTAGTCTTGTCATGAAAATAATTATTCTCGGTGCCAATCAAGTTGGTCGCACCCTGGCTGAAACTTTGGCCAATGAGGCTAATGACATAACTGTTGTTGATAACGACAGTGAGCGCTTGCGCGAATTAAAAGACCAAATCGATATCGGTACGATTCCGGGCCAGGCTTGCCATCCTAATGTGCTAACTCGCGCTGGTGGAGAAGACGCTGACATGATTATCGCCGTTACCGAAAACGATGAGATCAACATGGTGGCTTGCCGCGTTGCGTATTCCTTATTCCAAACCCCTAAGAAAATTTGTCGACTGCGCTCTGCTGCCTATTTAGTAAGCGACAAATTGTTTGGCAAGCATGGCATCGCAGTTGATGTAGTGATAAGCCCAGAGTTGATTGTTTCTTCTTATATCGCACGACTAATTGATCTACCTGGATCTCTACAAGTTTTGGATTTCGCCGAAGGAAGAGTTCAGCTCGTTGCGGTAAAAGCTTTTTATGGCGGACCATTAGTGGGGCAGGAAATTAGATTGCTGCGACAGCATATGCCGAATATCGAAACTCGAGTAGCGGCAATTTTTCGCAAAGACCGCCCAATAATTCCTGAAGGCTCAACAGTAATCGAAGCGGACGATGAGGTTTTCTTTATCGCTGCACAGGAAAATATTAGAGCCTGTATGGGCGAGCTGCGACGCTTAGATAAACCTTATAAAAGGATATTAATTGCAGGTGGCGGCAACATTGGCATGCGCTTGGCGGAAACCATTGAAGAGAGATACCAAGTAAAAATAATCGACCACAATCCAGAGCGCTGCGCTTATCTCTCCGAGAATTTAAACAAAGCAATCGTGCTTAACGGCGAAGCATCGCATCGAGAGCTATTGTTAGATGAAAACATCGAAGACACAGATGTATTCCTTGCGCTCACAAATGATGATGAAGCAAACATTATGTCTTCACTGTTAGCGAAGCGCTTAGGTGCAAAAAAGGTTATGGCAATCATAAACAACCCTGCCTACGTTGATTTGGTGCAAGGTGGTGAAATTGATATTGCGATCTCTCCACAACAAGCAACAATAGGGAGCTTGTTAACCCATGTTCGTCGTGGCGATGTGGTTAATGTTCACTCCTTGCGCCGCGGCGCTGCTGAAGCAATGGAGGCCATAGCCCATGGCGATCAGGCTTCTTCAAAAGTAGTTGGTAAGGCCATCGAAGATATTGATCTGCCCGAAGGAACGACAATTGGAGCGATCATTAGAAATAATGAAGTGCTGATTGCCCATGACGATACTGTGGTCGAATCCGACGATCATGTAATCCTTTTCTTGGTGAATCGCAAAACTATTCCAGAAGTAGAGCGCTTATTCCAAGTTGGTTTCAGTTTTTTCTAGGCGCAATTCAAAAGACGAATGCACGCATCAATCATTATTAAAATTCTAGGCAGCTTACTAATGCTGTTTAGTTTGCTAGCTAATATTCCACCGATGTTGGTATCGCTCTTTTATGCCGATGGAATGATTCCAGCCTTCTTTAATTCTTTACTTATTATTCTCGGTTTAGGCGCCATTCTATTTTTATCTACCGCTAGCACTAAAAAAGAATTGGGAACACGAGACGGTTTTCTTGTAGTCACTCTATTCTGGACAGTGTTGGGTACAGCAGGCTGTTTGCCCTTTTTATTCTCTCCGGCATTGGAATTGTCTATTACCGACGCTGTGTTCGAATCCCTTTCGGGCTTGACTACTACAGGGGCAACTGTAATCTCCGGGCTAGATTCCTTGCCCGAATCAATACTGTTTTATCGCCAGCAATTGCAATGGCTTGGTGGTTTAGGGATCATCGTATTAGCTATTTCTTTATTGCCAATGCTCGGCATAGGCGGCATGCAGCTTTATCGTGCAGAAAGCCCAGGCCCAGTCAAAGATAACAAGTTAGTACCACGCTTAGCAGAAACTGCCAAGGCACTTTGGTTCATTTACTTGTCTTTGACAGTTCTCTGTGCCGTTGCTTACTGGGCGGTGGGGATGAACTTATTCGATGCCATTGGCCATAGCTTCACCACCATTGCCATTGGAGGGTTCTCAACTCACGATGCCAGCTTGGGTTATTTCGAAAATCCTGGAGTAGATCTGGTAGCTATCGTGTTTATGTTTATTGCGGGGATAAACTTCGCGTTGCACTTTACGGCCTGGCAGCGGAAAAGTATTCGCCATTACTTAACCGACCCAGAATTTCTTTTTTACGCTTTCATACTTTTATTAGTTTCGTTAATAACAATTAGCGTTCTTTATTTCTCGAATGTGTACTCCGGAATATTCGAGTCCTTCATAAAAGGATTGTTTCAGGTCGTGTCAATAGCTACCACAACGGGCTTTACCACTGCGAATTACAGTTCATGGCCGCTCTTTCTTCCCTACATTCTGATGTATGCCGCAATAATTGGTGCCTGTGCTGGTTCAACTGGCGGCGGTATGAAAGTGATTCGTATATTGTTAATTTTTAAGCAAGGCTTTAGGGAGGTTCAAAGACTAATTCATCCCAAAGCAGTTATCCCGGTAAAGTTAGGTCGCAATCCGGTCCCTGATAGGGTAATTGAATCGGTCTGGGGATTTTTCGCGGTATATGTAATGGCATTTATGCTGATGCTGTTGGCATTGTTAGCTACTGGCCTGGATATTATTACCGCCTTTAGTGCCGTAGGTGCCTGTATTAATAATTTAGGTCCTGGCTTAGCCAGTGTTGCTGAAACTTATGGGGATTTACCTGGCGCTGCGAAATGGATTTTATGTTTCGCCATGCTGTTAGGCCGACTCGAAGTTTTTACTTTATTAGTTCTATTCACTCCAATGTTTTGGAGACGCTAGTAAAATTTACTACCGTCGGCTTGTTTCCTAAACCGTTTGTACTCCCATTGATATTGCTCGATCGCGCTGAGCACATGTTGTTCAACGGTGCTGTTAAGTGCCGATAGAGAAATACTCACATCTTCGCTGTAAATTCCTTGGTCAGCTTCTTGGACTATCACTTTAAAACCTTTGGCATTAGGTAATCTTTTTGCAAAACCGCAAAAAACTTTTGCATCAGTTTTTTGTATGAGTTTGCTAACCAAGGCCATGGTAAATGCCGGCACTCCAAAGAAATTTGCGTAGCCTCCCCCTTCTTCCGATGGCACCTGATCCGGTAACACGCCAACTACCTGACCTTGCTTTAGTGCTCTGAAAATTTGGGCTACGCCGGTTTGATTGGTCGGAGCCATATTCAAGCCACCACGCGAACGTGAGCGAGTAATTAGTCGATCGAGAGCCCGATATTTGGGTGGCTGGTAAAGGAAGGTAGTGCTTGCTGAATCGCTTAGATAAAAACCAAAAATCTCCCAATTTCCGAGGTGAGGGGCAAGCAGGATAATTCCATTGCCAGATTCGTAGGCAGCATTAAATTTGTCCTGGCCCTCACAATCGACGACCAGAGATAGGGTTTTTTCCATAGGCAGTAACCAGGATTTTCCCATTTCCATGGCAGTCGACGCAGTGTGGATTAAGCTTGATTTTGTAAGCTCGGCAAATTCAGCCTCTGATTTGTCAGGAAAACAAGCAGTGAGATTTTTCTCTGTCGTGATTTTGGCTCGAGTGGGAAGTCTATAGAGTAAAGTCCCCCATGCTTTAGCGATTGCCTGTAGAGCGGAAAGCGGCAGCAAGCAGCCCAAAGCTAAGAAGCACCTAAATGAAAAATAACCAAGTAATTGAATCGTGGGTCTCCCGTTTGTTATCGGACGGCTTATTGTAGGGCGACAAAAAGGAAAGGCAATTTTCCTCTTCCCGAAGCATCTTAACAAATAGAGTCTAAAGTTGGCGGCTATAGATTACTTCCAGAATATCAAGGATAATTGCAGCCCTTTGATTTTTAGGCATTTCCGGCAAAATCGTGAGCCAGAATTACGACCTCAAAACTTTCCAAGGGCTTGTTCTTGCTCTGCAACATTTTTGGGCCGAGAAAGGCTGTGTCGTATTACAGCCTTTGGACCTAGAAGTTGGTGCTGGGACTTTCCATCCTGCGACTTTTTTGCGAGCCATCGGTCCGGAAAGTTGGAACACAGCCTATGTACAACCCTGCCGCCGGCCCACTGATGGTCGTTATGGTGAAAATCCTAATCGCCTACAGCACTACTATCAGTTTCAAGTAATCCTCAAGCCGTCGCCACAAGACATCCAAACTATATATTTGGAATCTTTGGAGAGCCTCGGCATCGATATGGCAATTCACGATATTCGCTTCGTTGAAGACAACTGGGAATCGCCAACACTAGGTGCCTGGGGTCTTGGCTGGGAAGTCTGGCTCAACGGTATGGAAGTAACTCAGTTTACTTATTTTCAGCAGGTTGGAGGACTTGAGTGCCACCCAGTCAGTGGAGAAATAACCTATGGCATTGAAAGAATCGCCATGTATATACAAGGAGTAGATAGCATTTTTGACATCGTTTGGACCGACAGCCCCAATGGTGTTGTTACTTATGGCGATGTGTTTAAACAAAACGAAGTTGAAATGTCTGTTTTTAATTTTGAGCACGCTGACACTGACTTATTGTTCAAATATTTCGATGATTGTGAAAGCCAATGTAACAAACTAATCGCGGAAAGCTTGCCGCTGCCTGCTTATGAGCAAGTATTAAAAGCATCCCACAATTTCAATTTACTAGATGCCCGAAACGCAATTTCGGTCACAGAGCGACAACGGTTTATTTTACGAGTGCGTACCCTAGCCCGTTTAGTTGCTGAAGTTTATTTCGAAAGCCGTAAAAAGCTTGGCTTCCCCCTTGCTAGTGAAGAATTGCGCAAAGAATATATAGAAACCTAAGCCATGTCTGCTCAAGATCTACTAATTGAAATCGGAGCCGAGGAATTACCACCTAAGGCACTAAGCTCTCTGTCTAAAGCTTTTGAGGAGCTAATAACCGCTGCTTTAAAAAAAGAATCGCTATCTTTCGATTCGGCAAAGCGTTTCGCCACTCCCAGGCGCCTTGCGTTGCTCATCTCAGAGCTGCAGGACGCCCAGGAAGATAAACAGATTCAAAGACTCGGCCCGGCGGTAAGTGCTGCCTTTGATAGCGACGGCAACCCAACTCCTGCCGCTTCTGGTTTTGCCAAATCCTGTGGGGTAGATGTCCATGAGTTGGCCATGACAGAAAAAGATGATGTGGAAAAGCTTTCCTTTTCTTCTTTCCAGCAAGGCCAGCAAACCATCGGACTATTGCCGGACATCATAAGACAGGCGCTTAATCAATTACCGGCACCCAAGCGCATGCGTTGGGGAAGCTCTCGAGAAGAATTCGTTCGCCCCGTGCATTGGTTGATGGTGCTTTTTGGAAAACAAGTCGTTGATTTGGAAATGTACGGACTTAGTAGCAGCAATAATTCCTATGGGCATCGCTTTCTTCACAACAGAGTAATTACACTGAATGCAGCCGAAGACTATGAAGAATGCTTGGAAAAAAGTGGCAGAGTAATTCCAGATTTCGAAAGAAGAAAAGCATTAATACGCGAACAAGTTATTGAGGAAGGGGAAAAAACCGGAGCACAAACTGTGGTTGATGAAGCTTTACTTGATGAAGTAACGGCGTTGGTTGAATACCCCGTGTCGTTAACCGGGAACTTTGACGAAGAATTTTTAGAAGTGCCTGCGGAAGCACTCATCCTTGCGATGAAATCGCATCAGAAGTGCTTTTATCTTGTAGATGAGAAAGAAAGGTTACTGCCCAAGTTTGTAACCGTCAGTAATATTATTTCTAAAGATCCCGCGCAGGTAATCGAAGGGAACGAAAGAGTGATTCGCCCGCGACTGGCGGATGCACGTTTTTTCTTTGAGAGTGACAAACAAACTCCATTAGTAGCAAGAATAGGGTCGCTTAAGAACATTGTATTCCAAGAGAAGCTTGGAACTGTCTACGACAAGTCTGTTCGGGTTGCCAAACTTGCCGTTGCCATTGCTGCCGATCTGGGATCTGACACTGATCAATGCGAACGCGCTGCGATGTTGTCCAAGTGCGATTTGCTAACCAGCATGGTGGGTGAATTTGCTGACCTACAAGGGCTGATGGGCTCTTATTACGCGCAGCATGATGGGGAGGCAGAAGAAGTCTGCAATGCCCTCAACGAACAGTATTTGCCTCGGTATGCTGGCGATTCGTTGCCTAAATCCAAAACCGGCGCAATATTGGCGATGGCCGATAAATTGGACGCTATGGTGGGTTTATTCGGTATCGGCCAACCCCCCACTGGTTCCAAAGATCCGTTCGCGCTGCGTCGCTCTGCCATCGGAATTCTGCGCATACTGGTGGAAAAAGAACTGGATCTGGATATCGTGAAAACCATCGAAGCTTCTGTTGCAAGCTATTCCAATATCGAACTGCAGGCAAATACTACCAATCAAGTGTTTGATTTTTTGCTCGAGCGTTTTAGATCCTGGTACCTGGAGACTGGAATCAATAGCGAAGTCTTCCAATCGGTCTTTGTAATGCGGCCTGCCCGCCCATTAGATTTTCATCATCGGATTCAGGCAGTTCACAGCTTCAACAAGCTGCCAGAAGCGGTTGCCTTGGCGGCCGCAAATAAAAGGGTATCCAATTTGCTTTCAAAACAGAAAGAAGTTAATGAGCGTTCCGAGTGCTCTAGCAATCTACTAACCGAAGCTGCAGAACACTCATTGCATAAAGAAATACAGGTCAAAATTTTGGAAGTTGCACCTTTATTCGAGCAAGGCGACTATACTAAGGGATTGCAGTCACTTTCCACGCTCAAAACTTCTGTTGATAATTTTTTTGACAATGTCTTGGTTATGCATCAAGACGAACAAGTTAGACAAAACCGATTAGCCTTACTGAAACAGCTAAGAAATCTGTTTCTTCAAACAGCAGATATTTCCTACTTGCATTCCAGTTAGCTGTGAGCCAGACATTGGAATCTACAAAAACAATTGTTCTTGATAGAGACGGTGTCATCAACAAGGATTCTCCTGACTATATTAAGTCCCACGAGGAATGGATTCCACTACCCGGTAGCCTCGAAGCAATATCCTCATTACATCAAGCGGGGTTTCACGTCATTGTAGCCACAAATCAATCTGGGCTTGCTCGCGGTTTGTTTGATGAATTTGAATTAGCAAAGATGCATCACAAATTTTGTTCTATGGTTGAAGAGGAAGGCGGTTTTGTATCTGGTATTTTTTATTGCCCGCATTCGCCAGATGATGAATGTGAGTGCAGAAAACCCAATACTGGAATGCTAGTACAAGCAGAGAATGAACTAGGCGTTTCCTTGAATGGAAGTCCATTTGTTGGCGATAGCCTAAAGGACTTGCAAGCGGCAATGGCACACCGCATGAACCCGATACTAGTTCGCACTGGCAATGGCAGCAAGACAGAACAGCAAATTGACGGTACCAATTTATCGCATGTCCCTGTATATGATGATTTACAGCAGGCCGTTGCGGATATATTGGACGAGGAAGTTTAGAGTTTGTTAATGATCCTCTGCTCTTTTATTTTTTACCTTGGCTTTATCCCAATGACGTTTGTTATGACAGTTTTATTTATTGGTACTTTTCCTATAACTACGACATCATTCAGACATAAACTTGCTTCGCTTTGGTGTAACAGTGTTATTAACTGGCTACGACTTACCTGTCGAGTAAATTACGAAGTGGTTGGGTCTGAGAA
>DFQD01000244.1 GCA_002377605.1 Gammaproteobacteria bacterium UBA3498
CACTGACATCCTCGGTGATGAAGATCACCTTGGTGACATGGACTTTAAAGTTGCTGGAACCGCCAATGGTGTAACAGCATTACAAATGGATATTAAGATTCAGGGAATCACCGAAGAAATTATGGAAATTGCTTTGGGGCAGGCCCATACGGCTCGCCAATACATTCTTGGTGAAATGAATAATGTAATTTCAGAAGCGCGTGAAACCGTTTCCGAAAATGCGCCTGCAATGGCCATGATTAAAATCGACCCAGACAAGATCCGTGATGTTATCGGCAAAGGCGGCGCAGTTATTCGTGGGATAACGGAAGATACTGGTGCGTCTGTCGATATCGATGACGATGGTAACGTCCGTATCTATGGCGAAGATGCTCAATCTCGCGATGCTGCGCTGGAAATGGTAAATGCCATAACCGCTGAAGCCGAAATTGGGAAACTTTATAACGGTAAGGTAGCCCGAATTGTTGATTTTGGTGCCTTCGTGACTATTCTTCCTGGAAAAGATGGCCTTGTACACATTTCACAGATCTCTAAGGAGCGTGTAGAAAATGTTAATGAGTATCTTCAGGAAGGACAAGACGTTTTGGTTAAATGCACCGATCTGGATGCTCGTGGGCGGATCAAGTTAAGCATTAAGGAAATCACGGAAGAAGAAAAGGCGGGATTTGCCGGGTAAGCTAGAAATCTAACTCGAGCGAAAAGTCTTGATGCAGTTTTGGGCTTTCTGCCCGAAGATTTGACTAAACTCGAAAACCAGGAGCTTTGAAATAGTGATGTAAGTCAAAAGTATAGATATAGAAGGGTAGAAAGAATTTCTGATCTGCTCAAAGTCAGTTAGAATAAAATGTCGATTTATACGCAATTTACCCTGCGTAGATCGTGTAAAAAGACCAATTACAAGAGATATAAAAAGAAAGCTGGAACGACATCACCGAGGAGGATTAAGTATGTCGAAGCCGATTAACTCAGTTATAAGCAAAGTCAAAAGCGCTATAGTACTACTTGCTCTTATGAGCCCTTTAAATGCTGTGGCTCAGTCTGACGGAATCACCTTCCATAAGGATATTGAACCGATTCTGCAGCGTAGTTGTCAGAATTGTCACCGAGTGGGTGGTGTAGGTCCAATGCCGCTAGTGACTTATGATCAAGTCGCACCTTTCGCAGGTCTGATTGAATACAAAACAGGACTGCGGGATCGGGCAGGTGCCATGCCTCCGTGGTACATGGAAAAAGACATCGGTATTCAAGATTATAAGAATGATCCTTCCTTAAATGATAAGGAAATCCTAGCCATCTCAACCTGGGCTCGAAATGGAACTCCAAAAGGCGATCCTGCGGACGCGCCGGAGTCATTGGTATTTGATGATTCACTTAAATGGACTGCAGGTGAACCTGATCTAATCGTTAGAACTAATTCTGTTACTAAGCTTGCTGGCACTGCAGACTGGTGGGGTGAGATTGATCGCGTACCTGTAGATTTAGAGGAAGATCGCTACGTTAAATCAGTTGAGATTGTCGAAGTTAATGACGTTAACAATACAACAGGAACCGGTCGCGACACCGTAGGTGGACGTTACATCTTCCATCACATGATCTGGAGCACAGCTGAACTCGATGAAGATGGGAATAGAATCGAAGAATCGGTGACTGGCTGGCCAGTGCATGAAGTAGGACGAAACCCAGATATTTTTGATCCAGACGGCGGCCGCTTATTGCGGGCTGGTACTTACATTTATTCTGATTCTGTTCATTTGCATTCTAACGGACAGGACACCACTGGCCATTTAGAAATTGGTTTCCGCTTCCATCCAGCGGGTTACGAACCGAAGTATGAGCGAGTAACCCTCGGGCTCGGTAATGGGGTAGATATCAGCATCGCTGGTAACCAGAACAACCAAGAGTTGCACGCTTATACAGTCCTAGAACAACACACTAAGTTCATTACTTTTGAACCACACTTACACGCTCCGGGCGAGCGCATGTGTCTCGAAGCCATCTGGGGGTACTCAGTAGAAACATTGGCGTGTGTTGGATACGACCATAACTGGGTTCGCGGTTATGCTTTCGAAGATCATGCTGCGCCATTGCTGCCTAAGGGCACGATCATGCACATTGTAGGCTACATGAATAACACCGAAACCAACCCAAACGTGCCTGATCCACGAAACTGGCAGGGTTCTGGTAATCGTTCAGTAACTAATATGTTTATAGATCTCGGAATGCGGGTGAAGATGAGTGACGAACAGTTTCATGAAGAGATGGAAAACCGACGCCAAGTATTAAACCTTAGCCCGAACGATCATGTAATTGGTTGCCCACTTTGTGGAGCACCATTAGTAGCTCCAATGACAGGAAACGAGGAAGCTTCCGAGTAACAGGAACAAATGAATTACGGGAGACTACGTAGTTATGAAAAATAGATTATTTACTGGTAGCAGGCTTACCTTTAAAGCTATTACGATATTAGTAGCAAGTTTTCTACTTATGCAAAACTCTTGGGCCCAGACTTATACACATGGGCGACATGTTGAACCCGCATTTGAAGGTTGGCGTCCTAACCCAGACGGCACCTTTAATATGATGTTTGGTTACATGAATGAGAATTGGGAAGAAGCTCCTGATGAACCGGTTGGTGAGAACAATTATTTCGAACCAGGGGATGCTGATCGTGGACAACCAACTCATTTCTTACCTCGACGCAATCGTTTTACTTTTGAAGTCACTGTCCCTTCAGATTGGGGAGATCGCGAACTGGTTTGGACTCTAAATGTAAATGGTATAGAAAAAAAAGCCTATGCCACATTGAAAGCAGATTACCTGGTAGACAACATGGTTATCGCATCAGAGACTGGCTCTCTTGGCGCAGGCACTAGTAGTCCAGAATCCCGAGCCAACATCCCGCCAGTTGTTACTGTGCAAGGTGATAGTATTCGCGCAGCTCGGGTTGGAGACCCGTTAAGACTTGATACGCTAGTAATTGATGATGGCCTTCCAGAACCCACGGATCCAGTCGAAGAGGCGAGAGCATTCGCTGAATTTGCAGGTGGTGCCTTAGCAGCAGCTTTTGTGACGGAGGAGAACATCATGCAGCGTCGTTTGATGACTCCGCCTATAAAAGTTACCGTAAATAAAGTTAATGGGCTTTATTATTCCTGGAATAAGTGGCGCGGTCCTGGCGATGTAAGCTTTGATCCTCCTCAGGTGAAAGTCTGGGAAGACACTCGTACCAGTGCAAACTCGCCATGGGGAGCGCTGTGGCTACCTCCACCAATTCCCGCAGATGGCATCTATGAAGTAAACGCCACTTTCAGTGAGCCTGGTGAGTATATTCTCTGGGGTCGAGCTGATGATGGCGGGCTCTATCATGATGCCTGGATTACGGTTAATGTATCTGAATAGAGAATTGAAAGAATAAAGAAGGCCGGTGCAACCATGAAGCCTGCAATTCGATTTTTTTCACTAATGTTTCTGCTGAGTTCCTATAACGCGACTGCGCAGGAAGATTTCGTTTTCTATTCAGAGCTTGCTCAGCAATGGTATGAAGGGGGTGACTATTTCGAGTGGACTTCCACTACACGCAATAACAACAGTGCGATTATTGATGTTTTCTATCGCACTTGGGGAAATCCCAATAATCCACAACTACTTATTATTCATGGCTTTCCAAATTCGTCTTTTGATTTTCATGCGCTGATTCCCTTATTGGAAGATAATTACTATATCGCTGCTTTGGATTTCCCTGGATCAGGGTTTTCAGATAAGCCATTGAATGGTTTTTCGTACATGCTTGCGGAAAATGCGGAGATAGTAGACTACTTCGTGCGAGAAATTGTGGAGTTTGATGACTTTGCAATGTTTACTCATGACCGAGGGGTGAGTATTGGGCTTGCCTTTCTTGGTAATTATATCGATAACCCTGATCCTCGTTATAACTTGAATTACCATTTCTTATCCAATAGTGGCATGTTTTTACCCTTGGCAAATCTAACGGATTTTCAAACTATTATTTTGGATCCAGTGCGTGGTCCGCAAATGATTGAAGCAAGAAGTGCTCAGCCTCGTTTGACAGAGGGAGATCCTGTAGCGGTAGCCTATGCAGATATTTTTGCTTTCAACGATGGCAACAGAGCTTTACTGCATGTAGGTAAGTATTTATTAGAGCGAGCTGAGAATGAATTTGACTGGCTCGATAACTTACCTCGCAGCCCAGTACCTGTCGCTTATTTATGGGGCATTACTGATGTGGTGAATCCCATCCGTATACCGAATTATGTTTGGTTAACTTATTTAAACGATCGTGATGTCGAGAGTTCGATGTGGATTCTTCCCTCCGCAGGTCATTACCCACAGCGGGATAATCCCGTTGAAGTAGAAAAAATTATACGTACTGCTCTTAATGGCGAGATTCCTAGTCGCACAGAAGAAGATAATTGGATGTGGGAGTATGCGCGAAATAGGGCAGCAGAGGACGCGATCTATGTCGGCCATTCCAATGTGCGTAAGATGGAGTTTCCGGGAGCAGCACAATATTCGCCGGACGGTTATCCGCAATAGGCGTTTAACAGCGCCTACATGGTTCGTCGATATTGACCGCCGACCTCGAAAAAAGTATGGGTAATCTGTCCCAACGAACAATAGCGGACGGCATTCATTAATTCAGCGAAAACATTTTCATTGTTTCGAGCCGCTTTCTTCAGTCGCTCTAAGGCTTCTTCGGATTTGTCTGTATGACTGTTCTTAAATTCTTTTAGTCGAGTTAGCTGACCTTGCTTTTCTTCTTCGGTAGAGCGGGCTAGTTCAATTTCCATACTTTCCTCAGGTCCTTCATTTAAGAAAGTATTCACGCCCACGATTGGCAAGCTGCCATCGTGCTTGCGGTGCTCGTAATAAAGTGATTCGTCTTGAATTTTGCCCCGTTGGTAGCCAGTTTCCATGGCGCCGAGCACTCCGCCGCGCTCAGAGATTCGCTCGAATTCAAGCAATACAGCCTCTTCTACCAGATCAGTAAGCTCTTCAATGATAAATGAACCCTGGTTGGAATTTTCGTTTGCTGCGAGACCCCATTCCTTATTGATGATCATCTGAATCGCCATGGCGCGACGCACTGATTCTTCAGTAGGAGTTGTAATGGCCTCGTCGTAGGCATTTGTATGCAAACTGTTACAGTTATCATAAATAGCGATTAGCGCCTGCAAGGTAGTGCGAATATCGTTGAATGACATTTCCTGAGCATGTAATGAACGACCAGATGTTTGAATGTGATACTTAAGCTTTTGACTTCTTTCGCTTGCGCCATAACGAAAGCGCATGGTGGTGGCCCAGATGCGTCTAGCTACCCGACCCATTACCGTGTACTCAGGATCCATTCCATTGGAGAAAAAGAAAGAAAGGTTATGGGCAAAATCATCTACCTTCATACCTCGGGCCAAATAGGCTTCGACGAAGGTGAAGCCATTTGACAGGGTAAACGCCAGTTGCGAAATTGGGTTCGCCCCTGCTTCTGCGATGTGATAGCCAGAGATACTCACTGAATAAAAATTTCTTACGTTGTGTTCGGTGAAATATTCTTGGATATCCCCCATGACCTTGAGGCTAAATTCTGTAGAGAAAATGCAGGTGTTTTGTCCCTGATCTTCTTTGAGAATATCTGCCTGAACAGTGCCTCGCACATTTTCAAGGGTGTACTTCTTTATTTCCTGCCATTCACTCTCGTTCGGTTGGCATTCGTTCTCGCTGACGAAGGCATCAACTTTTTGATCGATGGCTGCATTCAAATACATGGCCAGAATAGTTGGGGCAGGCCCATTTATTGTCATGGAGACCGATGTGGATGGATTGCATAGGTCAAATCCATCATACAGAACCTTCATGTCATCCAGCGAGGCAATAGAGACTCCGGAATTTCCAACCTTTCCATAGATGTCCGGTTGGATGGCGGGGTCAAATCCATACAACGTTACTGAGTCGAATGCAGTGGACAGCCGTTTAGCATCGGAATGTTCTGATAACTGCTTAAATCTCTTATTGGTTTTGAGGGCATCGCCTTCGCCAGCAAACATTCGGGTGGGGTCTTCTGAGTCCCGTTTAAACTGAAATACACCACCGGTGAAAGGGAATCGCCCTGGAACATTTTCTAACAACAACCACTTCAGCAATTCGCCATGATCTTCATATCTGGGCAGGGCAACGCGGGGAATGTCTGAACCTGACAGAGATTTGCGAGTAAGCTGAGTACGAATTTCACGGTCCCTGACTTTAACAACAAACTCCTCTCCAGAATACATGTCTCGAACTTCTGGCCAGGTTTCCAATAGACGTTTCGCTCTATGATCCAGTTCGCTTTCTTTTTTTGCAATTAGCTTATCTAGGTTTGAGCTTTCTTGTCCTTCTGCATCAAGCATTCCTTTAGAAGCTACAAGCTGTTGTCGCTCTCGAGCGATCTCTACCTGACTGGCAACGATGTCATGATAATTCCTGACCTCCTGGGCGATTTCAGCAAGATAGTGCTGTTGTTGGGCAGGAATAATGAGTATGCGTTGAGTGGATACCTTAACATCCACTTCTTCTAGATTACGTTTGAACTTTTTTATGCCCTTTTGCTCAAGCTCGAATAGTAAATTCTGATAAAGAGCGGTAATTCCATCGTCATTAAACTTGGAAGCAATGGTACCGAATACTGGCATTTCTTCTGGTGCTTGAGTGAAAGCTTCTCGGTTTCGCTGAACCTGTTTGGACACATCTCGCAAAGCATCTTCACTTCCTTTGCGATCGAATTTGTTGATCGCAAACACATCAGCAAAATCGAGCATGTCGATTTTCTCTAATTGACTCGCCGCACCAAATTCCGGCGTCATCACATAGAGTGAAACATCGACGTAGGGCACTATGCCTGCATCACCCTGACCAATTCCCGGCGTTTCTACGATAATCAAATCGAATCCAGCGATCTTTATGGAAGCCAATATGGCATTAAGATTTTCGGGCACCTCAATTCGGGCGTCGCGTGTTGCCAGCGAACGCATGAAAATATTTGGATGATTGATTGCGTTCATCCGAATTCGATCCCCTAATAGAGCGCCGCCAGTCTTTTTTCGCGTAGGATCGATTGCCAAAATTGCAATACGCAAACTGTCTTTTGCATCTTGGCGAAAACGTCGAACTATTTCGTCGGTCGAAGAACTCTTGCCAGCACCACCGGTTCCAGTAATTCCTAAAATTGGTGTGTTTTTAATTGCCGCGGCTTTCTCGATTAGATCGCCAAGTTCATTCTCATCATAGTTACCGTTTTCAATTGCTGTAATGACTCTAGTCAGGGTAATCCTATCGCTGGCACCCAAATCATCGAAATTAGGTTTTGGCAACTTGGCAGAATCAGGATCATCACTGCGACTTTTTTCAAGCATGTCATCAATTATTCCTTGCAATCCGAGATCCTGACCGTCAGTGGGAGAATAAATTTTGGTTACTCCGTAGGCATGCAATTCGTCAATTTCTTCAGGAATGATGACACCACCACCACCTCCAAAAACTTTGATGTGTGAAGCATCTAGTTCTTTTAGTCGATCGATGAGGAATTTGAAGTATTCAATGTGGCCGCCCTGGTAGGAGCTTATTGCTATCGCATCGACGTCTTCCTGCACTGCGGCATTAACGATTTCTTGTACTGAGCGATTATGTGCGAGATGAATCACCTCAGCACCGCTGCTTTGGAGGATGCGGCGCATGATATTGATAGCTGCATCGTGGCCATCAAATAGACTAGCTGCGGTTAGAAAACGAATCCAATGCCGTTTCCCCGCAGAATCAGTATTTGCGAAATGCTTTTTCGCGGCTTGGCTGAAATCAACCACACTCACAGATATTCTCCCGATTTATTACGACGCTTGATTCCTGCCAAATAACAATTTTAGCGTATTTCAGTTTAGGGATCGAACGCAGAAACGATCAGAAATAGTGCTGTATTTGTTTTATTAACGATGCGTTTGTATAGTGATTTCATGGAAACATGGATAGTCTTTACCCTGTTAGCAGTTGTTATGCAGTCAGTGCGTACGGCGGCGCAAAAACAATTAGCAAATCGAATATCTATACAAGCTGCAACGCTGGTACGCTTCCTGTTTGGTATTAAGTTCGCCCTTATCTATCTCTATTTTGTATGGCAGGCATATGAACCTGTGAGCTTCGAGTTGAGTCGTAAGTTTTTTCAGTCGGGGGCACTGGCAGGAGTTTCGCAAATCCTTGCTACGGTCTGTTTGATTAAAGCGCTTACTCTTAAAAATTTTGCGGTTGGAACTGCGCTGGCAAAGACCGAAGCTATCTTAACCGCAGTTTTAGGTGCGATTTTTTTTTCCGCTGCACTCTCCGGACTTGGTTATTTATCAGTTGTAGTTGGAGTAACAGGCTTGCTAGTAGCAAGTAATTGGAAAGTCTCATTACAAGATTTCACTGATAATGACAGTATTCGCTACGGCGTTGGTGCCGGTCTTGGCTTTGCTTTAGCGTCTTTGTGGATTAGAGATGCTTCTCTTTCTATAGATTCGCCGCGACTGCTCAGTGCCGCATTAGTCTTAGTTTATATGGTGATACTGCAGTCATTAATTTGCCTTTACTGGATTTACATAAAGGAGCGTGAACAACTAACGTTGATTATGAAGAACCTAGGAGCCTGCATTTTTGTCGGATTTACTAGTGTAGCTGGCTCGATCGGGTGGTTCACTGCCATGAGTTTGCAAAATGCGGCACTGGTAAAAACCCTAGGTCAAACTGAGTTCATTATCAGCCTGCTCATCACCTATCTTTATTTCGGTGAAAAGATTTCCATCCGCGAATATCTTGGCATTGCGCTTATAGCCATCAGTGTAGTCATTTTACTTATGGCAACTTAGTTTTTAGCTAGGCCTTTGGCAGTTGTGTTTATTTGTTCTACAAAACCTATGAGGGAAGTTGGGCAGAGACTTTCCAGACTGAAGAAAAAGAACCAGCGAAAACGGCCGAATAGCTTTTCAATAAGCACAAATAATTTATTGCGTGACAACCAGAATCTCTTTAGTCTAACTCCCTTTTACAGATTACAGTCGAGCTGGTTGCCCATGTCCAAACCAAAAATTCTTCATAAAATTAAGCCTCTAACAGCAGTTTTTTGCGCTGCAATGTTGGCCTCTTGTGGCCAAGCTACGCGGGAAGAATCTGCGTCATCCACAGTTGCTGAAATAGAAATCATTGAATCGAGCCCAACAGTTGCTGAAGCGCAAGCTTTTATTGCTGAAGCAGAAGCGAGTTTAGAAATTATTGGCAAAGAATTAGCACATGTTTCCTGGCTGGCAAATACCAATATCAGTTATGACAGTCAGGTTGCTGAAGCAACGGTTTCACAGCGTTTTACCGAGCTATCAGTTAATCTCGCAAATGAAGCAGCACGCTATAACAGTGTGGCTTTAAGTGAGCAGGACCGCAGGAAGCTCGAATTATTAAAACAAGTCTTGGTATTTCCGGCGCCGCAAGATTCAGAAAAAACCAGAGAGTTAGCTGAAATCGGATCCAGCATGAATGCCATGTACGGTACAGGGCGATACTGTCGCGAAGTAAATGGTCAGGAAGAGTGTTTAACTGGCGATCAAATGGAAAACCTTATGCGGGAAAGTCGCGATCCTGATGAGTTAGAAGAAATCTGGGTTGGCTGGCGTGAAGTAAGCCCACCTATGCGCGAGTTATATCAACGGCAAGTGGAAATCGGTAATGAAGGCGCGCAGGAATTAGGCTATGACAACCTGAGTGTTTTTTGGCGATCTAAATATGACATGGATTCAGATGACTTTATGGTGGATGCTAACGATCAATGGCAGCGAGTAAAACCACTTTACGATGCGCTTCATTGTCACGTACGCGATGGGCTCAATAATTTCTATGGCGATGACGTTGTACCAGCCAATGGTTCGATCCCAGCACATCTGTTAGGCAACCAATGGGCTCAGCAATGGACTAGTCTCTATGATCTGGTTAAGCCTGAAACTTCAGAACTTGGTTACGATTTAGATCAGCTGGTGCAGGGAAATCTCGATGATGAAGTTGAAATGGTAGAAACTGCAGAGCGTTTTTTTACCTCACTAGGATTTGAACCACTTCCGGATACATTCTGGGATCGATCCATGTTTCTTGAACCGGTTGACCATCAGGCAGTATGCCATGCCAGTGCTTGGAGTATGGATGGCCAGGATGATTTGCGTATCAAGATGTGCATTGATATGAACGCGGAAGATTTCACCACGGTACATCACGAGCTCGGACACAATTTCTATCAGCGTGCCTACAAAGAGCAGCCAGTACTTTTTCGGGAAAGCGCCAACGATGGCTTCCATGAAGCAACAGGTGACGTCATATCCTTATCTGTTACACCTAAATATCTCGTTGATATTGGCTGGCTGGAAGAAGAGCCAGGTGTGGAAGGGGATCTTGGTTACTTACTTAATCTGGCGTTAGATAAAATTGCGTTTCTGCCATTTGCTTTGGTTGTGGATCAGTGGCGCTGGCAGGTATTTAATGGAGAGATCGCGCCTGAAAACTATAACGAAGCATGGTGGGCTTTGCGTGAAGAATATCAGGGCATTACTCCACCAGTAGAGCGTAACGAAAACCATTTTGATCCAGGTGCCAAGTATCACATTCCAGGTAATACACCTTATATGCGCTATTTCTTGGCTTACATTCAACAGTTTCAATTCCATCGCGCCTTGTGTGAAACTGCTGGACATGAAGGGCAACTTAATCGTTGTTCTATTTATGGCAATGAAGCGGCCGGCGAGAAGCTGCAGGCCATGTTGCAAATGGGTGCCAGCAGACCATGGCAGGAAGCAATGGAAGCGATTACCGGCCAACCAGAGCTCGATGCCTCTGCAATTATCGATTATTTTGCGCCACTTAAAGTCTGGTTAGATGGACAGAACGAAGACAGACAATGTGGTTGGTAGCTAAAGGATTTAAGAATGAAAGAACAATACGGAGACATAAAAGTCACGCAACTGCCTGGATTTGTCGTACAGTGCGAAATCGATCGACCACCGAATAATTTTTTTGATCTGGCCTTGATTCGAGATATGGCTGATTGCTTCGATGAACTAGATGAAGATTCGAATTGCCGGACAATAGTGCTTTGCTCAAACGGAAAACATTTCTGTGCTGGTGCAAACTTTTCGACTCCCGATTCAAAAGCTGAAGGTGATGTTCTTGTTGCCGAGTCGGCTGATCAAAGAAATCCAATCTATCAGGAAGCCGTTCGTTTGTTTGGGAGTAAAAAACCAGTTATTGCTGCAGTGCAGGGTGCAGCTGTCGGAGGCGGACTGGGTGTGGCAATGATGGCTGACTTTCGAGTAGTTTGTGAGAATACTCGCCTAACCGCAAACTTCGTAAAGCTGGGATTCACACCCGGTTTTGGTTTGACCCATACTTTACCGAGAGCAATCGGAGTGCAAAAGTCTCATCTGCTTTTTTATACCGGAAGAAGAATTAACGGTGAAACTGCAATGGAGTGGGGAGCTGCAGATGTTTTATGTTCAGCAGCTGATGTTCGGGAAAAAGCAATCGCATTAGCGACCGAAATCGCAGAAAACGCACCACTGGCATTACTTTCACTGCGTGAACAATTAAGACCTGGAATCCAGGAAGCGGTGCAAGCCGCAACGGATATCGAAGGTCGTGAACAGTTCTGGTTAACTCAAACTGAGGATCACTTCGAAGGCCTTAAAGCTGTGTCAGAAAAAAGGGCGGGAGAATTCCAGGGTAAGTAAACTATTTTATTCTGTTGGAATTTTATAAATGTCTGAGTCGGGTCAAGAGTCAGGATTTCGCCGGGTACTAGGCAGGCGCGATGCTTTAGCACTCTCCTTTGGTGCAATGATCGGGTGGAGTTGGGTAGTACTTTCATCTACCTGGATCGAATCCGCCGGAACTGCTGGTGCCATAGTAGCTTTTCTGATCGGCGGCGCCATTATGTTAGTGATTGGCCTCACCTATGCTGAGCTTGCCTCTGCATTACCGTTCGCTGGCGGAGAACACGTGTATAGTCATCGGGCATTAGGAGCAGGTGCTTCTTTTATTTGTACCTGGGCAATCATTCTTGGCTATGTATCTGTAGTTACTTTTGAAGCTGTGGCGCTTCCTACTGTTCTCGATTCAATGATTCCTGGACTGGATCGAGTTTTTCTTTGGCAGATTGCTGGGTGGGACGTCTACCTTTCATGGGTACTAGTAGGTGTTACCGGCGCAGCAGTGATGACAGTTTTAAATATTCGTGGCGTGCGTCTAGCAGCAGTTGTGCAATCCACAGTAGTGATTGTTATTTTGTTGGTCGGTGGTTTATTTCTTTTCGGTTCTTTTTTCAGGGGGCAGGTAACTAATTTAGATCCGTTATTTATAGATGGTCCTGTGGGCATAACTCTTGTTCTAGTGATGGTGCCTTTCATGTTTGTTGGTTTCGACACAATTCCTCAAGCCGCAGAGGAAATTGACCTGCCATTTAGAGACATCGGCGCCGTGTTAATGCTTTCTGTGATGATGGCCATTGCATGGTATTGTCTAATCGTTCTTGGCGTGAGTCTTATGATGAACGAAAATGAACTTAGCAGCAGTGATGTATTAGCTGCAGAAGCGAATTCGCAAATCTACGGAGAGTTTGGTCGGCTTGCTATGTTAGGGGCGGGCCTGGCTGGAATAATTACCAGTTGGAATGCATTCATAGTTGGCGGAAGTCGAGCAATATTCGCTTTGGCACGTGCCGACCTGTTGCCCGCCAAACTGGGTAAACTGCACCCACGTTATCGAACACCCTACAATGCCATTCTGCTAATAGGCGGCCTTTCGGTGATTGGTCCATTCTTCGGCAGGCCAGTAATGGTGTGGTTAGTTGATGCAGGTGGTTTCGGTATTGTTCTTGCTTACGCCATGGTGTCCTTGTCATTTCTTGTATTACGTAATCGCGAATCGAAACTGGAACGACCCTATCGTGTCCGATTCGGAAACTTGGTTGGCTGGGCTGCGTTAGTTTTATCTGTCGGTCTGGGATTCTTGTATTTACCTGGCAGTCCTTCAGCGTTGCTGTGGCCACAGGAATGGGCAATTATAATTTTCTGGATAGCACTGGGTGGAGTTTTCTATTTTCTGGCAACCAAAAAAAGTAGCGCAGCTTCTTCTGACTCATTAGAAACGGAATAAGATAGGTAAATGGAATGATTGAAATTGATACTGGAACTGAAGAGCTACTTTGTACGATTGAAGATCGGGTTGCTTCGATTACATTAAATAAACCCCATAAAAAAAATGCTCTGGGAGATATTCTAACTCCAGCTCTAAGGCAGACGCTGGCTCAATTGGAAAATGATGAGCGGGTAGGCGCAGTAATGATTACTGGTGCTGGAGATGCCTTTTGTGCAGGAGGTGATGTTTCGGGAATGGGGTCCGGCGCTATAAAGGACTCCACAGAACCAACACCGACTGATCGGGAGAGAATTGAAATTCTCATCGGAAAACAAAAAACCCTAACTAAACGCATACATGAACTAAACAAAATAACCGTCGCTGCTTTACCAGGTGCAGCGGCAGGTGCAGGTCTCTCAATTGCGCTTGCCTGTGATTTGCGAATCGCTTCTGACAATGCCTTTGTTACAACCGCCTTTGGCAACATAGGGTTGTCAGGGGATTACGGTGCTAGTTGGTTTTTACCGCGATTGATTGGTTTAGCCAAGGCAAAAGAATTGTTTTACTTAAGCGACAGAGTCGGGGCAGAAGATTGTGCGCGCCTGGGGATTTTTAACAAAGTATTTTCCCAAGACACGTTTCGAGCTGGTGCACGGGCTTATACTGCAAAACTTGCTAATGGGCCGACCAATGCTTTTGGTCGAATGAAAATAAACTTAAATCAGGGGCTGGATCATGACTTAGATGCTAGCCTGCGACTCGAAGCAGAGCATCTCATCGCAAGCATGGCTGATCCGGAATCGAAGGAAGCAATCTCTGCGTTTATGGAAAAGCGTAAAGCAATCTTTCACTCTTAACCGTGCTGTTGTTGTAATGCTGCTATTCGTTTCTCGATTGGCGGATGACTCATAAACAATTCTGCCCAGGCGCGCTTACCAGTGATACCGAAAGCGGTAAGTTGACCATCCAATTGACTTTCCTGTTGATTCGATTGCAATCGTTGCAGTGCAGCAATCATTTTTTGTCGACCCGCCAGATTCGCTCCACCACTGTCGGCGCGATATTCACGATAGCGAGAAAACCTCATCACAATAACAGAAGCGAGAATGCCAAAAAGTGCTTGGAACGCCATTACCGTCATGAAATAGACGAAGTAGGAGTTGTTGCCGCGGTTCACAATATTGGCGACAATTCGAGCAAAGAAGTAAACGAAAGTATTTAGCACGCCTTGAATCAAAGTAAGTGTCACCATATCACCATTGGCAACGTGACTGACTTCATGGCCAAGAACTGCTTCGGCTTCATCAGAAGTCATGTTACGCAATAAACCAGTGCTCACTGCTACCAGGGCATTGTGTCGATTTGCTCCGGTGGCGAATGCATTGATTTCCGGTGAATCGTAGATTGCGACTTCTGGCATGCCTATTCCTGCCATTTCAGCTTGCCGTCGAACAGTGTCTACCAGCCAGGATTCTTCCTGGTTGCGTGGTTTTTCGATCACATTGGCACCTACGCTGCGCTTAGCAATCCACTTGGACATGAGAAGGGATATAAATGATCCTCCCATACCAAAAACGGCGCATATAACGAACAGTCCGCTATTGGACGCAGAATCTAGCCCTAATACCGGCATCAAGATGCTGAGCACGATCCCCAGAACTAGAAGAATCGCTAGGTTGGTAGCTATGAAGAGAAAAACACGTTTCATGGCAAACTCCAATGAGTAGTCAGAATTTAAATAATAGCGGTATTCCACCCAATATGGGGATGATTTTTGTGAAATACAATGGAATTACTGCCATTTGTAGCTGCTCCGTAGAGTCTGAATTTGTGAGGCGGTTTAAATGAGATAAATCCGTTGAAACAAGGTGTTACAGCGCTTCTAAAGGTCTTTTGGAATGATTGTCCTGCGCGTATACTCCAACAATGAACATTGCTTTAGTTAACCCTCTTAAGAAGAATATAAAAAGGTAGAACAATAGGAGATGACCCATGGGTTCTAAGAAACAAAATCGCAGGGAATTTCTGAAACAGGGCGCGGCCATTGCCGGTGGTGCAGCAATAGGAGCAGCTTCTAAGACGGCGAGCGCTCAACTGGAAGGTCCTGAGCGATATATCCACGGCTCAGATGATATGGTTGCTTACGGTTCCCGTTCTCGCTTCGTAACTTCTGAAAGAATTCCACATGGTGGGCGCCATTCGCCAGATACCTTTGGTCTGGATTTTCATATCGCCACCCCGCTTCAAGATCAATACGGCGTTATTACACCTTCATCCCTCTTCTATATGGGTACGACTCGTGGATCCTATCTGCCGGATATCGATCCCGATAAGCATCGACTGATGATTCATGGGCTGGTTGATAATCCATTGTTGTTCACTATGGATGAATTAAAGCGTCTTCCTTCAGTAACCCGTATGCATTTTGTGGAGTGTGCGGGCAACAGAGCTAACAACCGGATGACAACCGTTCAAGAAACCCATGGTATGACTAGTAATGCGGAATGGACTGGTGTCCTTTTATCAACTTTGCTAGAAGAAGCGGGTGTTAAAGAAGGTGCTGAGTGGATTGTGGCTGAGGGCATAGAAGAAGTTAAAGGAGCTTCCAGTATTCCGATGACTAAGGCGATGGATGATTGTCTCCTTTGTTATGCTATGAACGGTGAGCCTGTGCGTCCTCAACAAGGGTTTCCTCTGCGGCTATTAGTTCCGGGATTCGAAGGAATCTTCAACGTTAAGTGGCTACGTCGCATTAAAGTAGTTGATCAGTACTACATGACATACAACGACTATGGTCACCTAACTCAGGATCCAGCCACTGCCGCATTGGGTTATCAGATTGGTCCTAAATCCGTAATTGTCCATCCTTCTGGTGGAATGCAGTTGCCAGGCACTGGTTATTATCAGGTAAGTGGCTTAGCTTGGTCAGGCGGCGGAAAAGTAGATCGAGTCGAAGTAACTACCGATGGAGGTCAGACGTGGTTCGATGCTGAGATTCGTGGCGAACCACAACCAATGGCCCATACTTTGTTTGCCTTCGATTGGGAATGGGACGGTTCTGAGTGTGAATTGCAGTCTCGTTGTATCGACGAATTAGGTCAGATCCAACCTTCTCGACAGGAAGTGGGTGAATTTTGGAATACACCTCCCGGTGAACGAATCCGCGTTCGTGGCCAAGACAACTCGATTCAGCCATGGCGCATTCACGCTGACGGAAGTGTGCACAATGCGATTATTTAAATTATTGATCCCGGTAGTGTTGCTACTGAGCTTTGCAGCACACGCTCAGTCGCCAACCAAATATGGAGTTGGTCGGACGCCTAGCGCGGAAGAAATAGCTGCCTGGGATATTTCCATTGCGCCAACAGGTGAAGAACTTCCTGCGGGCAGCGGCACTGCGGATTTAGGAGCGCAACTGTTCCTTGAAAAGGGATGTGCCGGTTGTCATGGTACTAATGGCACCGATGGTCTTGCTCCCAGGTTAGTAAAGAGAGATGTGGGTGTTCTGGAAAACGCATGGGGCTATGGAAGGATTCTTCCTATCCGCTCTCCATTTGCAACTACAGTTTGGGATTATATAAACCGAGGTATGCCCCTTGGCGCCGAAGGCACGCTTACGCCAGATGAGGTCTACTCAATAACAGCGTACTTGCTATATCTCAACGATGTTATAACAGACGATCAGATGGTATTGGATCAGGATACGCTACCCAAGATTAAGATGCCTAATCAGGATAACTGGGCACAGGTCCCGGATTGGTTTCCAAATCAACCCAGACTGCAGGGTTACCCCTACTGAGCTAGTTGAAGTTGGTTTAAAAAGGCCGGCGCTTAATGCTCCGGCCTTTTTTATTTAGCGGGGCAAAAGTTTGTTTTCGTTTCTAATGAAACCGATAAACTTAGAAATTCAGTAACAATAACGCCTAGAAGATTGAAAAGTACACTGGCTGTGACATTAGAATAGCTCTATGTCTCAAAAATCTAGAGTACCAGTGTATTTAATAAAAGCTGAAGCGTTCGCCTGCCTTTGAGTGTATTTTAGAATGAAGGTGTAAAAACGTAAGGCTCAAACATCATCCAGTCTACTTCAGAATTCGTTCGCAAAATCAGCTGGCCATCAATTAATTCATAAGATTCAGAACGATCTAGGTTCATTATGAAACGGTTGAATAGAGAAGGCTGTACACAAAGTTTTCGTGTTGTGACCAAGTCTGTGAGCCTCAGCGTATAGGCTTCTTGCATCCAAGTGGCCCCAGCCTGATTACAGTCTGCTTCAATTTGCAATCTACTTTCTAGACGAAAACGCAGGATGTAATTTTCAGGATTATTCGGAATAAATTCCGAGTTGTTAAAGCTGTATATAGCAACCAACTGCCAAGAGGTATTCTCCAGAGATTCTTCTTGGGCAGAAACAGGATTGAAATTAAAAGCGCAGAAAAAAATAAAGATAAGAAAATATTTTAGTTTTGCAGACATAAGAATAAATTTAAGCATCTATCACGATCAACATTCCACACCCAATCGAGAGCTTCCCTAAAACATTTGACAACGTGGTCCTAAGCAATCGCGGACAACGTGACCCACTCCAACTGGTTTTCAGTTAGTATTAAGGAGTAGGCCAACAAGGGAGTTATTGACACTCTAAAAAAATACTTGATCCTCGCAAAGATCGCGGGCAAGTCTTGATTTGACTGTAAATAACTATGCTAATTAAACGCTATATATAGTTCCATTCCATTCTAGAGTTTCAAGTGTCATTTCTCCTTCACTCCTAATTTGCGTACCATCGGAAATATTTATTAGCAAAGAAGTTTTAGCAACATGAGCATCTGGCGGGGTTTCCCAAGTTCCTTCGCCTTGCCCGACCACTGTAGAGCCATCGTTCAAAAAGGATTGTCCAACCCATTTGATTTTGCCGCCTTCATTTAAACCGGAAGGAGGAGTAGGCCCCCAAATGAGTGTCCCAAATACGGTACCAAAACCATCCGCAGTTCCTTCCCAGTTTTGATGAATAGTTACCTCTCCAGCCTCATTAGATGTATAAGTACTGCCTTGATATTTTAACGAAAATGTTCCTAATTCTTCTGACATTTTTGTCTCCTTTAACAATAAACCCTGATATGTACATTGGTGTTTAAAACTATGTAAAAAAATCAACTACCGTGCTGCGTTTGGTTGGTTAATTTTCCAGTTTTAAGGGAAGAGTAAACTTTTCAGTCTTAAATTTGCGAATGACGCTAATCCCTATCTTGTCGCGGAAAAAATTCTGAACCATCTTCAAAGCTGATTTTTTGGAGATACATGGTGTATTCTCGACGCCCTTTGCGACCGGTAGCTGTGATCTCTGAGCCTACCTCCATAACATCAAGTGATACACCCTGACGATTTAGCGTAGTCCGGGATGTTGTTTCAATTAGCCAAAACGTTATCTCGCCTTCGTCATCGGTATTTTTTATTAGAATCGATGAGTGAGGGTTAACAGATCTAACTCTTTCTATTATGCCTTTTACAGAAATGATTTCCTGGGTGAAATTGGCAGCAGTCGAATGATGGGCATTGGCAAGAATCGGCAAACAAATTATTGTGAAAACAAATAGAAGCCGCTTTTTCACGTTTGGTCCTCTTTATGCAGATTCAACTCAATAAACCAATCATAATCAGCATCGGTGCAGTTGTAACGTTCGATTTCGACATTTTCAAGTCGATTAAAGGAGTACTGCAGTATTAGTGGTTGCTCGAATAAACTTTCGTCTGTGTAGGTATGGGTTATATGTAATATGTCTCCATCAACTTCCAGTTCTTCACGGGCATGTGTATTTGAACCCTGAGGGATTCCTCTAGAAGTTCGGATATAACCATGTATGTGGTTAGTCGATTCGATAATAAGTCGATCACCTTCGTACCAAGCAACTGAAGACCCCATTTGAGCGAATTCAGTCCCTTCCAAATTTTTAGTACTTGGAAAATCTGCGATTGAAGATTTAATAAAGGGAATTTCCCGCCTCAAATCAAATAATTCATAACTAATCAGAATATGTTCCTCATCCTGCTCGATTTCTACTCGCGAGCCGGGATTTGCCCATATTCGTGCAACGCTAGCGGGAGTGCAATAAAGACTGGGATCATCCTCCAACAGATCATATGCAATTCGCAGCCGCTCACCCTCTTCGGTGAGGAGAATTTCGCTCTCTGTGCCGGGCCCATCTAATACCCAGATGCCATCAAGTGCAGTTGCTGCAATTAGAGTATCTGGCAGTATTACCAATATCGCAGATAGGAAAATTCTCATTTGTCTTTTTGATACTTCATTTAGTTTTGTGCCCTTTATATTCCAGTTAAATGCTTTTAGCCAGAGGCAGGATACTAAAATAGAAATGCAAAGTTTCCTAATCCGAAAAGGCCTGTAATAGACAAGTTGGTATTGCTAACCCCCCTTAGGTGTGGAGCGCGATCGACCGACAATGACAGATAAGTGCATTACTTATATGCAGGATAATTCGGCAAATCAAGGAATTTCGTAATTCTGCATTTCCATGCAAAATATCGAAAGTTTCCACCTATATTATTCACCGCGTCTTTTTTGAATCTACATTATCGAACGATTGCTCGATCTTCCTAATATTTCCTGCTAGGATAAATTACAATGAGATGCTATTAATCTTAGGGTCCAACATGGAGTTGTTCCGTCCTTCAAGGGAATTTATAGCATAATAATTCTGAAGCCTTAGCAGTCCTCGGTAGTAGTCCTTAGTAGTCCTTAGTAGTCTCCTTGGTAGTCGTCAGCAGTAGTTCTTGGTAGTCGTCTATAGAACGCTTCTATATGCGGCCGTATAAAATTATCTAGCTTAGAGAAAGATACAAAATGAAAAAAATACTAAATAACCGAACTTCTCTCATGGGCCTATCTGTGCTGTTCCTTGGAACTAGCCTGCCTTCTCCACTAGTCTTCGCTCAGGAAGATGAAGAAACCGAACGATCAATCGAAGAAGTGATTGTAACTGCTGAGCGGCGAGAGGCTTCGATACAAGATACTTCCATTTCGATAACTGCCTTCACAGGCGAGAACATTGAACAATTTGGTTTAAGAAATCAGGAAGACCTTCAAAATTTCATTCCGGCTACAACTATTCAACCATATGACTCCACGATTCGTGGCGTAGGGCGTAATTTCCGTGCTCTTGGGGGAGACCCTGGTGTTGCAACTTATATGAATGAAATTTACTCGGAAGATTTATTAACGGCAACAGCTGCGACTTTTTGGGATGTAGAGCGGATTGAAGTTCTGCGCGGTCCGCAAGGCACATTATATGGTCGAAACGCAGTAGGCGGCGCATTCAATGTTCTTTATAACAAGCCCACGCAAGAGTTTGACTATGCATTAAAATCTATCGCGGGTAGTTTCGGCACTAATGAGCACTATGGCATGTTAAATCTGCCCTTGATAGATGACACGCTATCCACTCGAGTTAATTTTAGTTATCGCGATCGCGATGGAGTAATTGAAGAAATAGGTACCGGATCTGATCTCGATAGCTTAGGAACAGATAATGCAGCTATTCAGTTCAATTGGACTCCATCGGATACAATCGAAGTCAATCTCAGACAAAACTTTATGGATATAGACCGCTCTTTCGGTGGCGCTAATGGTGGCGGCCTAGTAGTTTTGAATGAAGATGGAAATCCTATTCGCACAACTGATAGCTTAGTGCCAGGCTATCGGTTTATAGACACCGCCAACACAGATCCCTCAAATTTCGATCAAAATAACTGGTATGACCAGAGTCAATCTATATTTACTTTTACCAATCCTATGACAGGTGCCCTTGATCAGGCTCAGCGTGTTCGTCCAGGTATCGACTTTGGCGGTTTTAACGGCTCCCAGAATGCCGCAGCTTCATTAGATGGTTTTAACAATACTTCCGCTGCCTCAGCTTCGCTTTATAACGATTGTGTATTTCCAAGTGAAATCGATGGAGGTGATCTCTGCGCAGCAACCAATGGTCTTAATCGTGAGGAATTTAGACAACAGGGTACTCAGCTTAGTGCGTCATGGCAGGCCACTGATGCACTGGAACTAAAATATTTATATGGGTTCAATAAATTAACCTACGAACGGACAACTGATGACGATAACACTGCTAGCATGTTTCATGATCGTCAGTTTTATGTGAATCACGAAGCTGAATATGAATCTCATGAACTGCAAGCTTTTTATGATGTAAGCGATACTCTGTCTTTTACCTCAGGAATTTTCTATTACGATGCGATCATTGATCAGCGCGGCGATTTTTATTCGTCTCTTGGTGAGGATCGCATGGTTAATGCATACCAAGACAATACCGCGCTCAGTGCTGGGGCTGCAGCTTTAATTGGAGCACCATTCCTCGCTGGCATCAACGCATCTACACTCGCTTTTCAAGGGCGCCCAATGGTTTCTCTCTTTAGTGCGAAGATGTCTTGCATGGTGCCTAGTCCGGCGGAATCTTGTCAGCGCAATCATGGTGGCAACAATCTGCAGACTTCAGCTTGGTACGGTGACAATGGCACAAATCCAGACCTAAATGTAATTCATGGGCCAAGAACCACCGCAACAGATCTGTTGTATACGACGCAAACAAAGAGAGAAGCCTTTGCTCTTTATACGCAAGGCACATGGGATTTAAATGAAACCTTTTCATTAACTTTTGGTCTGCGATATGCAGAGGACGAAGTTGTTGCCGAAGAAAATTTGTGGCGCTATTCAGAGACTGGAGCAGCGCCCGGCGGATTCCTTGCTCTCTATGGTGGATTAGCAGCAGTTAACCGGGTCAATGGCGGTTTAGTGGCTGACGCTAACGGTGACTTGGTAGTACCGACTGAAAAAGTCACAAACGGAGGCATTCCATTTGCACTGAGTGTGTATCGGCCCTTTGAACGAACCGATGAAGAGGTCACTGGTCGGCTTAATCTCGACTGGAATATAACTGACTCTGCAATGATGTACTTTTCTGCTACATCAGGTACAAGATCAGGTGGCTTTAACTTGGTTTTCTTCAGTAACACCAGTACATATGATCCTGAAGAATTAATTTCTTATGAGATTGGTTATAAGACTAGATTTTTCGATGATACCCTTCAATTGAATGGGTCTTTTTATCGTTATGATTATGACAATATACATACCGTAGCAACAGAGGTAACCAGTATAGGGGGCACCTCCACTTCTGTGATGGAAGCACCTGGTGCTAAAGTCACGGGTGCTGAAGCAGAGGCGATCTGGCTGGTAAACGATTATCTAACCCTTGGAGGAAACTTCAGCTATACACCTAGCGAATATACGAAATCACTATGGATTTCTGACCCCAGCCGTGTAAGCGTTCCGGAATCTCTATACCCGGACTTTGATGCTTTAGTTGAAGATATTAAGGGGAATCAGTTGGTGCAAGTTCCAGAGACAAAGGGTACGGCTTGGGCTAGTTATTTAGTTCCCTTGCAGGGAGGTGCGCAAATTGAACTGTTAGGTATTTATAGCTGGATTGACGAAGTTTATTACTCGCCATTCGAACAGAAAGCAGAAATGGCGGACGGATATAGTAGAACTGATTTTCGGGCTACTTGGACCTCTTCTCAAGGGAATTGGGGAGTAACTGCATTTGTTAACAATATATTTGATGATGTTGGAGTGTTACAGGTTCTTAGACAGTCAGAAGCCGAATATTTTCGGCATAATGCTGGGATTACTTTGCCAAGGCTATATGGAATTGAGCTTAGCTATAATTTGAATTAAAAAAGACGATAAGGTTTCTCACACAAATCAAGGATATCCGCAACGCAGTGTGGCTTTGCTTGTGGAGAAGGTGCTATCTCACCGATATCCAGCGCAACTTTAGCTTTGTAGTCTAATGTTTTGCGTTGGATTGGCCGGAGAATGACTTGCTTAGGTTAGGACAGCCCTTGCTTATGCGCATGGTGCGGGCATAAGCATAATCTTTTGCCTTGGCTCCGCTTTACACCTTTGTCGAGTCCGTTCCGACGGCGAATTACACTGGGAGCATTCAATACGCCCACCGAGAGCTTTATATTGAGTCATAGTTAAGTTTTATCCACAAAAGAATAACCTCAAGAAAAAGTAGGAATTGCGAGGAAAGCCTTACGCTTTCCTCGAATCAAACCAAGTCCTGCCCCTAAAGCTCAAGCTACTCTGAGAGATACAGCCAGCTCCTTCAAGTTTGGTTCGTCAAGTGATATTCAACATTATTCTAGAAACCATTAAGATGAGGCCAATCTGTTGTTGATGTTGGGTTATAAGTTCATATAAAAGGGTATGACTAGTAGATTCCAAGATAAATATTTAAAGAGGTTCTTATGGCTAACATAAAGAGAAGGATTTTTGTTTTCAGCTTTTCGTTAATTTTAGTTTCGCCCTCTAGCTTTTCTCAGAACACTTTCGATTTGACTGAGCTTGAGTCGGGCCAGCTATTGTTGAATCTGGGAGTGACTGAAAAAATAAGCGTTGAACAAGACACTTTAAATGCATCGGTGACGTACTCAATCCAAGGCAGAGATAAAATTTCTTTGCAAAATGAAGTGAATGAAAAAATGGCAGGCGCTCTTGAGCTAATCGACGTTATTCCGGAAATTGAATACTCAACAGGGCGGTATTACATTTACATTTTTCGCCCTGGTAGACCTTTGCGCAATGACATAGAGAATCCAATATGGCGAGCACAACAGAGCCTGCAACTAAACAGCAGAAACAGCGAAGTACTATTGGAAGCTGTTGGAGAGCTGCAATCTATTGGCATGGAGATAAATAGGCTTGA
>DFQD01000208.1:0-2940 GCA_002377605.1 Gammaproteobacteria bacterium UBA3498
CCGCAATAACCGTTGGGGTTTTTGGCAAGATACTGCTGGTGATAATCTTCGGCATAATAAAACTCATTTAGTTTGCCTATCTCAGTAGTAATCCTAGGATAGCCTTTTTCAACTAATGCTATTTGAAATTGGTCTTTACTTTTATTTGCGGCAAGCAATTGCTCTTTATTAGTCGCGTAAATTGCAGAGCGATATTGCGTTCCCCGATCATTACCCTGCCGCATTCCCTGGGTCGGATCATGGGATTCCCAAAATATGGTAAGTAGGTTTTCATACGTGCATTGAGCCGGATCGTAGTAAACCAACACTGCCTCTGTATGGCCGGTCATGCCGGAACAAACATCTTCATAAGTTGGATTCACAGTAATACCGCCTGTATAACCAACTGCCGTGCTGAACACTCCTTGCAGCTGCCAAAATAGACGTTCGGCTCCCCAAAAGCACCCCATACCAAAAATAGCTTTAACTAAATGCCCTGGCACCGGTTCTGCAATGGGATTTCCGTTGACAAAATGTTCCATGTTGAATCTTAAAGCTTGAACCCGATCCGGCAGTGCATTTTCTTTCGTTGGCAATTCAAGTGGCTTATTACTTAAACCAAATAGCATATGAACTTTCCTGCCTTTGCAGTTGTATTGCTAGATTAAATTGATTACGGCATGATGCAGCGAAATCAGTAAGTATACGGTAGCCTACACCATCAATTCCGATAAGCTAAGGGCCTGTTTCGTAAATATTCGATTTTATTTACTGAAAGAAAACTAATCATCCTAAAAACTTCAAAATAAACAACGCAGAGGTGTTCATGTTCCCAAATCCGGTATGTGTGAGTCGGTCTCTTTTAGGTCCCATTATCACTGCTCTCTCACTTTTAATTACCCCTTTTACAGCAGGCAACCCTCTGGATCAGATTCAACAATCTATCATTAAGCCAACTCAGAACATCATTATGAACAAGCAACAAAAGCGCTTTGCGGACAACAACATTACTCCTTTCGAAATTGCAATACCTGACGAAGATTTGCGGGATTTGCGAGAGCGATTACGGCGGACTCGCCTTCCTGATCAATTAAGCGGGATCTCTTGGGAATACGGCACCGATCTGAGCTATATGCGCGAAATTCTTGGCTATTGGCAGGATGATTTCGATTGGCGTGAGCAAGAAAGGGCGTTAAATCAATTTGATCAATTCAAAACTGATATTGATGGATTGAGTATGCACTTCATTCATCAGCGCTCGAACAACCCTAATGCGATTCCACTTATGATCGTTCACGGCTGGCCAGGTTCTGTTTCCGAGTTTGTGAAGATAATTGGTCCTCTAACCGATCCAGTGAACTATGGTGGTGATGTTTCTGATTCGTTTCATGTGATTGCTCCGTCCCTACCAGGGTTTGGTTTTTCCGAAGCGCCTTCGGAACGGGGTTTTTCACCGGAAAGAATCGCCTTATTATTAGCCGACTTAATGGAGCGCATCGGTTATGACCGTTATGCCATTGCAGGTGGTGACTGGGGGGCGATTATCAATCGTCATCTCGCGAATCATTACCCCGATCGATTGATCGGCATGCACTCTAATATGATTCTGGCTGGGCCGCCGGCAGATGAAGAGCAAAGGGCTAATGTTAGCGAAACTGAGAATGAAGCTCGAAGGGCGCGTCAAGCGTATATGGCGAACGAAGTTGCATACCAGCAAATTCAAGGAACTAAACCACAAACTTTAGGTTATGGGCTCGCTGATTCTCCGATAGGCACGGCCGCCTGGATTCTTGAAAAGTTCCACGGCTGGACTGATATGCCGCAAGGAGCTGATGGCTATCTTGATAATTATTTTACGAAAGATGAATTGTTAACTAATGTTTCAATATATTGGTTTACCAACACCATAACTTCATCAACTCGTATTTATTATGAAAATGGGGCTACACCTATACAAAAGCCAATGGATTTTATAACCGTTCCTACCGGCGCTGCTATTTTCCCAGCAGAATTATTCATCGTACCCCGGTCTTGGGCTGAAGCAGCCTATGATTTAAGACATTGGACAGTGATGGAAGAAGGAGGACATTTCGCCGCATTGGAACAGCCTGAACTTTATCTTGAGGATGTACGCGAATTCTTTCGATTATTAAGGTAGTTATAATCATTCAACCATATAATTTTTAATCAGAGTTAAATATGACAGACGCTATACAATCTCAAAGTAACGACACGAAAGGAATTCTTGCTTGGATAGAGCGATCAGGCAATAAACTCCCTGACCCAGTGTTTATTTTCCTATGGTGTATTGGCGCGGTCATGGTGATTAGCATCATTGCAGCTTTCTTTGGTGTCTCTGCTCTTCATCCTACTCAAGTCGATGCTGCCGGAAACGCCATTGTAGTTAACGCTGAAAGTTTACTCTCTGCCGCAAACATTCAGCGCTTGCTCGTAGAGATGCCAGCGACCTTTACCGGATTCCATCCTTTAGGTTACGTATTAGTCGTCATGCTAGGCGCCGGAGTCGCTGAACGTTCTGGCTTATTTGCAGTAGCCATGAGTGGCGCTATGTCTAAAGCCCCTCAATCCTTATTAACGCCAGCGGTAGCCTTAATTGGCATGCTTGGTAACTTGGCCGCAGATGCTGCTTATGTAGTGCTTATTCCTTTGGCAGGCGTAGTGTTTGCCGCAGCCGGCCGACACCCCATTGCAGGTATCGCTGCAGCTTTCGCCGGTGTATCCGGTGGTTTTTCCGCCAATTTAATTCCAGGTCAATTAGAACCCTTACTCTTTGGCATCACCGAAGCTGCAGCGGAAACCTTGGACCCAACCTGGAATGCAAATATGGTGGGTAATTGGTATTTCATCAGTGCTATGACATTCGTCTTCCTACCGGTCATCTGGTACGTCACCGATAAAATTATCGAGCCTCGTCTTATACCTATCAGTGCCGGTGAAGCT
>DFQD01000208.1:3272-9779 GCA_002377605.1 Gammaproteobacteria bacterium UBA3498
GCACCAGGTGCGAAACTGGCAGAAAACGAATTAAAAGGATTGCGCAAAGCGGGTTTTGCCTGTTTAGGAGTTATTTTGCTCTGGATTGTATTGTGTATAGCGCCAGGTACACCTTTAATTGAAGATAGTGCTAGCGGCGTCGCACGGTATAATCCATTACTCCAGTCTTTAGTAGCTGGTTTCTTTATTCTATTCCTCGCTGCCGGCTGGGCTTATGGTAGCGGCGCTGGAACTATAAAAAACCATCGCGATGTTGTACGCATGATGAGTGAGGCGATGGGTGACCTTGCTTACTACTTAGTACTAGCATTTACCGCTGCTCATTTTGTGGCCATGTTTAATTGGTCGAATCTCGGATTGATTTTTGCAATCAACGGCGCTGCATTTCTAGAGGGCTCAAATCTCCCTGATTCAATTTTACTAACCTTTATCATTTTATTCGGCGCAACTATTAATTTATTTGTAGGTTCCGCAAGTGCTAAATGGGCTTTGTTGGCACCAGTGCTAGTTCCGATGCTAATGCTTATCGGTATTAGCCCTGAAATGAGCACGGCGGCTTACCGTGTTGGCGACGGTGCAACGAACATCATTACCCCGTTAATGCCCTACTTCCCATTAATCTTGGTTTTCTGTCAACGTTGGCAGAAAGAATTTGGGTTGGGTAGTTTAGCGGCAACCATGCTCCCCTATTCCTTGCTGTTGCTAGCATCAGGAATGGTGATGACTATTATATGGGTGATATTCGGAATACCTCTCGGCCCAAATGCTCCGGTAGAATTTTCGCTGCAATAAAAACCTTCTTGAGAAACTTTGGATTTACTCAAAATTAGGACGATAGAATGAAACAATTCTTTTTGATTATCAGTGTTAGTCTATTGCTAGCAAATTTCACTTTAGGTCAAGAAATTGATTATCCAAATTCTTTTAATGAACCAATGCAATTATTCCCCGAAGCAATGGGTGACTTTCATTGGGAAATTTCTTCGGATGTACATTTAGCTCAAGAATATTTTAATCAAGGCTTTCAGTTAATGTACGCGTTTGCAAAAGATGAAGCTGCTCGTTCATTTCAAGCTTCTCATTTAGCTGACCCAGATTGCGCGATTTGTTGGTGGGGCGAAGCATGGGCTTGGGGTTCCTATCTCAACGGAGTAATGACAACAGCTCAGGCACCGAGAGCTTATTTTGCTTTGCAACAAGCCCTCGCTCGTATCGACACTGCAACTGAGAAAGAAGCAGACATGATTCGTGCATTAGAAGTTCGGTATATAAAAGACTTCAATCCTGAAACGCGACGAATACAAGATGAAGCTTACGCGGAAGCCATGAAGGAGGTTGCTGCGAAATACCCTGATGACCTTGATCTCAATACCTTATATGGCGATGCATTGTTTCTCTTAGAAGAAAGGCGAGGTTATCGTAGTTTGGAGGATCCAAACGTAATTCATTTGCATGATGTATTGCTATCAGTTCTGGAGAAAAACATTCGACATCCCGGTGCATGCCATTTATTAATTCATGCTACAGAATCAACGCCTACTCCAGAACTCGCGGCCCCTTGTGCTCGCTTCCTAGGGGAAACCATTCCAGGTGCTAGTCATATCAATCACATGCCCAGTCATACCTGGAATGAAATGGGCCTATGGCATGACGCAGTACGATCCAACACAATCGCTTGGCATTCAGATCAAAAAGCTGCTATCGGTGAAGGTTTCGCCATTTACCCCACTCACAACTTAACCATGTTGTACTACGCAGCTGCTATGGGCGGAGAAAGCGCATCAGCTATCCAAGCAGCGAAAGATTTAGCGAAACTTAATCGTAATACTGCAATGTTGTCATTAGCGCTTGTGCGTTTTGGCCGCTTTGATGAAGTATTAGAAGTAACTGACAAACCTAATGGGGAAATCAATCTTAGTATGTACGATTTTTCCCAAGGCTACGCTGCGCTAAAAACCGGAGACATGGAAACTGCGAAGTTAATTTCTGAATCTCTTTTGGAGCTTACCGAAACGACGACCGCTCGTTTTCGATTTCATGACGGAAAAGACATCGTAGGTACTATGGCCGGCATACTAGAAGGTGAAATTGCCTGGACCGAAGGTAATCTAGAAGCCGCTGCAGAGTCGTTCCGGCGCGCAACGGATTACTACGACAATCTCAATTATGACGAACCGGAACCCTTACCTTTTTCACCTCGCCATTGGTTGGGTGCCGTTTACATGGAGCTGGGCGCCTATAACAATGCTCTTGCTCAATATCGACAAGATCTTGAAGAGCATCCTCATAACATCTGGGGGTTGTGGGGCACCCAACAAGCTCTGGAAAGGCTTGGTGAATCGGATTCAGTAATTGATCTGGATTTATTCGAAGCTTTTTCTTACGCGGATATCTGGATTCCAAATACGAAGCATTAATTCCAAAAACTAATGTTATGCGGAGTTTCTGGATGCATTGATATTCCCGAAAAGACTTCTTACTATCATTTTTTCATATAGCTCAGTCTTTTCACTGTCACCGGTTTCAGAAAGTTCTTTAATTCTCATCAAGGCAAATTGTTGAATTATTAAGAGCGGTAAAACTACACGTTGTCGCAGTCCTATGCTGTATCTACTGCCGGGATGATCTTCTAACAAAACTGTTTGGCCTGACACTTTTAAAACCATCTCATTACTTAATAAAAACTCATCATAAATTAACTTCCAAAACTCTCCAAAGGTTTCATCTTCTTTCATGTACTTAGTAAGCGAAAAGTTAGCCTTACTCATACTTTGCATACTATTGCCCACCAGAGCCCTAAAAAAACCTGAGCTCTGATATAGAGCGATGCAATCATCTAGGCGCCCCTTATCTTCCATTGCTTTAAGTGCCGTGCCTAATCCAAAATATCCAGGCACGTTCTGTTTCAACTGTCCCCACGCTCCGACGAATGGAATAGCTCTCAATTCGTTAAACTTCAACTCCTCCCTACTACCGCGTTTAGCTGGACGACTTCCGATATTGGATTGGGAGTAATAATTCAAGGGGCTCATCTGCTCTAAATAAGGTAGAAACAAAGGGTGACCTTTGAAGGCTAGATATTTTTCGTAACCAAGCATTGCCAATTCGGTCATTAAGTCTCTTTGTTCAGTGCTAAATTCTCTTGCTGGACGGTCATAGAGATTATTTTCTAGTCCGGCTGCTAATAATTGCCTCAAATTATGAGTCGCACCAAGCTGAGAGCCGTAATATGAGCTTATAGTTTGACCCTGAACTGTCAATTGGATTTGATTAGACTCAATATTTTTCCCCAGCGATGCATAAAACTTATAAGTACTTCCGCCGCCTCGGCCAGGAGGCCCACCCCGACCATCGAAAAAACAAGCTTCAATCCCATGCTCCCTTGATACTTCTGTTAAAGATTCTTTGGCAGAATAAATGGCCCAATTCGCCATCAAATAGCCTCCATCTTTAGTCCCATCAGAAAAACCCAACATCACAGTCTGTTTGCTGCCGCGCTTACCGAGATGATCTTTATACTCAGCGATAGAATAGAGTGTTTCCATAATCCGACCTGCGGCCTGTAAGTCCTCTATGCTCTCAAAGAGAGGCACGATATCTATAGTTAACTCATTCAGCTCCCATCCGGATAATCTGAACAGTGCAATTAACATGGCAACTTCAATGGGGCCTCGACAATTACTAATAATGTAACGATGACAGGCACGGACTCCGTTAAGCGACTGTATTTCTTTCATCGCTTGCAATGACTTTATTGTATCGATAGCAATTGAATCAGAAAGCTCACTGACGATTATTGCACCCGAAATATTTAACAGGGCCTCAATCTTTTCTTGATCATTAAGCTCGAAAAAATTCTCCACAAGGATAGTTGGTTTAACTTCAATAATATGCTTTAAGCATTTAGCTAGGACACGAGAATCTTGCCGAATATCTAGGCTAGCAAAATGAAATCCAAATGCTGCAACCTTGCGCTTAAAAGAAACTAACCGATCTACAAATAAACCTTGGTAGTCCTCTTGCAAAGTATTTTGGATTAAATTTAATTCATTAATTAGATCTATAGGGGAGTCAAAACAGCACTCCAATTCGTTAGTTATTTCCTGGTGGAGCTTCTTTTCTATAACCTCTACCCGATTAGCAACCCTAACAAAGCTTAAACGTCGTCTAAGCTCTCTTAGGTCTCGGTGATAACACTCGATTATTTTCGCTCTAAGCTTTTCAGATACCTGACGGGTAATTTGTGTGGTAACGAATGGATTGCCGTCACGATCACCACCGGGCCAGAACCCTATAGTCAATAACTGCTCCAGATCAGCGTCCCGGAATTCCTGATAATCGTGAAGATAATCGTGGATTTCCCCTATTGCTGGGTAAAACACATTGCCCAGGTACCAGGTTAATTGTCCTGCTTCATCCAGAGGGGTTGGTTTTTCTTTTTGAAAGAAAGGAGTATTTCCAAGTTGTTGCAAAAGCTCACGAGCCAAGCCCGTGTCATTAGCTTTTATGGCGCTAGTTAGATCAGTAATTATTGCCAGTACGGATCCTGGGTAAAACTGCGTAGGATGAGCGGTAAGAATTACGCGCGCCCCAAAAGAAGACAATATCTGTTTTAACCTTTCTTGTTTTCCTTCGACCTCTACACGCTCTGTAAGTTGTCTTAGTTTGTTTGACTCCTCAGTGCTATGAATTTCTGTATAAGCAGCATCTTCAAGTGCATCGATCAGAACAACCTGGCGTTCAACATATTGAATTACCTTGAATAAGAATTGCGCCTGCTTTTCTTCGTTTAAACCAGGTCGATGAGATTGAAAAAATTCCCGTAGAATTTCAGTTGGGTTCAATCCTACTGCTAAACCGTTATGACTTGCTTCTTCAAGTAAAGGTAGTAGCAGTCCTGTTTGTTCTACCGCGTCTAAAGGCAGCGTAAGAAACAAGCTGTTATAGAGTTGATACTTTAACTCTACGAGATTTTCATAATGATCTTTAACCGGGCTATCGGACATTACTTGTCAATTACAAGATGTAAAGGTAGCGATAAATGCCCTATTAAAACTTTACCCTAAGAATTTCGGGAGGCTCTGTATCTGCGAAATGCGGCTGCACTACAAAGATATCATCATTTACCGCGGCAGCCGTAGTTCCTTGACCTTCAAAACTAGCCATACCAGTGAGTCGAGCTGAATTCCAATGATCATCACTACGGTATTTCATAACAGCGCTTCTATTGTTTGAAGTAGACACTAATCCACCATCATTCGCCCATACCAATCCGTCACCACCTGTCGCAGGAAAGTCTACTTCCACCAAAGACCATCTGTTAGGAGCGTTAAGAGGGATTTTTATCAATTCCCCGCCCTGAGAGGAAACTGCGATTAGATAACCAGCTGGATGATATTCTATTCCGTTTAAAAACAACCCAGAGTCCATACCGAAATCGATTAGAACACTCGCCTGATAATATTGATCTACCTTGTAAATAACACTCAAACGAGTGTCAGTAATAAAGATAGTTCCGGCGGTACTCACTGTTACGTCATTAGCAAAATATCTTGCGTCAGCAGGTGGGTTTTCTACTGATGCGGTCAAGTCAATCATTGCCAACCGTTCACCACTACTTAAGTTGTACACGCCTAGCATTGCCGTACCAGGTCCTGGAGCGGCAAAATTCTCAGAGTTTGCAACAAGCAGACGATTGCGTTCTTCATCCACTTCAATGCCCACTGTAGCAATCAGACCTTCGTCCATTATCGCTGGTAGGACCTGGCCTGAATTTGTAATTTCGTAAATCGTTCCCTCAGCTAAGGAGCCTGATAAAAACCTCGAATTAACGTTATCGTATTCAATTCCTTCAGGAATAAATCCACCGCGCTCAGCAGTAATTCGATCTGGAATACCACCACCATTCGAGGGTCCACAGCCACTTATAAAAGATAAACAAATCACAAAAGCAGACAAATTTCGCAAGTAACGCTGATAAAATACTGAAAACAAAACAACACTCCTTTACTTGAATGAAATATTACTCAGAATCGATTGTACTCTAATAAAGCAATAATAAGCGGAGATACATAATTAGTTATCGCAATCTAATGATTACTTTGTTTACGAAGCAGTCTTTGCTTTAATCTCCAATGGTTTTAAACAATTGGTTAGTTAGTTATGAGATCGACCCCGATTTTAAAACTCAAATTAGCCGTTCTGCTGGCAAGTCTGATTTTTCCATTCATTACTTTCTCTGCAGAAGTGGATCTAGATCCTCAGGCAGCCGCTCAATCCGCAGAATGGTTCTGGAATCTTGTAATTTCATTGATAGTTATCACTATATCTGCAGCCAGTGCAGCCTTACCAATAGCTGCAATCAAGCAGTGGACTGGTAGCTGGCGTATAGCCGCCGCGATTCCGTTAGTGGTTTTGTTGCTTTGGGTCACGATAATAGTCGTAGCACGCCTCGATTCCAGCGACGCCCACAGGCTCTGGCCATTCGAAATTTTTGCCTGGGCCATG
>DFQD01000208.1:10148-10508 GCA_002377605.1 Gammaproteobacteria bacterium UBA3498
AAAGCAGATGAAGAAGAATCTCTATCAAATTGATATAGTTAAGTTTATTAGTTTTTTATCCAAGCTTCATAGCCGCCGTCCAGGCTATATGTCTGAGTAAAACCTTGTTCCGCTAAGTAAGCTGCAGCGCTTTGGCTCATATGCCCGTGGTAGCAATACACCATCAATGGCGAGTCATATTCCGCATTTTGGATGAATTCCTGCAAATTGGCGTTATGCAGGTGGATTGCGGTTTCGATATGACCTGCGGCATACGATTGATCATCCCTTATATCGACAATCTGCATCATCAAAGGCGGTTCTTCAGAAGATGCAGCCTCTATCATCTGCTTTGCTTCATCTGTACTAATTCGCTTGAAA
>DFQD01000164.1:0-4244 GCA_002377605.1 Gammaproteobacteria bacterium UBA3498
CCCATGCGCGCTAGAAGAATTTCCGCTGCTGTAAAGAGCATCCGCGGAAATCGGAAAGAAATTGTTAGCCAGATTCAAACTTCATTAGAAGCCTGTTTAGAACGGGAAGATTTGCCCGGTCGGACAATCGGCCGGGAAAAACACCTCTTCAGCATCTACGAAAAAATGCGCAGTAAACGTAAATCGTTTTCTGAAATAATGGATGTATATGCATTTCGCATTATTGTAGATCGCGCCGATTCTTGCTACCGAGTCTTAGGTGCAGTGCACAGTTTATATAAACCAGTGCCAGGTCGTTTTAAGGATTACATCGCCATTCCAAAAGCAAATGGGTATCAGTCATTGCACACAACTCTATTTGGTATGCACGGTGTGCCGATTGAAATTCAGATTCGTACCGAAGAAATGGAAGCGATGGCTAATAATGGCATCTCCTCGCATTGGTTATATAAATCGAGCGATGACTTACCGAGCAATGCCCATATCCGTGCAAGAGACTGGGTAAATGGATTGCTGGAAATGCAAAAGCACGCTGGTAACTCGCTAGAATTTATCGAAAACGTAAAAATCGATTTATTCCCCGATGAGATTTATGTATTCACTCCAAAAGGGCAAATCTTCGAATTGCCTGCCGGATCAACTGCTGTTGATTTCGCCTACGCAATTCATACTGATGTAGGTAATTCCTGCGTAGCCTGTCGTATTAGCCGCCGCCTCGCGCCTTTAAGCGAACATTTACAGAGCGGACAAACTGTGGAGATCATCACGGCTCCTGGCACACAACCAAATCCAGCTTGGCTGAGCTTTGTCGTTACTGGCAAGGCCCGCAGTAATATTCGTCATTATCTTAAGAATCAGAAACACTCTGAATCGGTAGCGCTGGGAAGACGTTTGCTGAATAAAGCATTGGCAGGATTCGGTACCCAGATTGAATCTATAACCAACGAAAATTTTGAATCTACGTTAAAACAAGCCAATCTAAAAAGTGTCGATCAACTTTTAGAAGAAATAGGTTTGGGTAACCGTATGTCTTACATGGTCGCCCAACGTTTGGCGGCTCAGGTAAATATTTCTGCGGATGAAGGTGAACCTGCTGAGCCGGAGCAACAAGCTACGCTCGCGATTCGCGGATCTGAAGGCCTGGTGATGAACTACGCGAAATGCTGTCACCCTATTCCTGGTGACCCTATCGTTGGCCACATTAGTTCCGGTCGTGGCATGGTTATTCATACCGATGATTGCAATAACATTGCTGATATTCGCGACAATCCTGAGAAATGCATCGCAGTCTCTTGGGATCCCGAGGTTGAAGGAGAGTTTTCCGTGGAGCTTCGCGTTGAATTGGAAAATCAGCGTGGCATCATTGCCACATTGGCGACAACTATCACAGGCGCAGAAGCGAATATTGAGAAGATAAGCACAGTTGAAAGAGACGCACGCTTTAGTATTGTGAATTTATCGCTGAATGTTAAGAACCGAGTACATCTTGCACGCGTTATGAAGCGTGTTCGTCTAATTAAACCTGTTACCAAAGTAACTCGAGTAAAAAGTCGCAAAGTAAAGAAAGTCATTAAAAGCTCTATTGGGGTTCAATAATGGCCAACAAAGAACCGATTCAAACTTCCGACGCACCGGCAGCAATTGGGCCTTATTCCCAGGCAATTAAAAGCGGGTCTTTAGTTTTCCTATCTGGTCAGATACCGCTAGATCCTGAATTCATGGAATTGGTTGGCTCTGGAATCGAAGAACAAACTCAACAAGTGTTTAAAAACCTAAGTGCTGTAGCGAACGCCGCGGGTGGCAGTTTAAACGATATTGTTAAGCTGACAATCTATCTCACAAATCTTGATCTGTTTGCCACAGTAAATTCAATTATGGCGGAACATTTTGCTGAGCCATATCCAGCAAGAGCAACGATAGAAGTTAACGCGCTGCCCAAAGGCGCAATTGTTGAGATCGAAGCAATAATGTCTGTTTAGAGTCTATTAGTCTAATTCTTCTGATTTCTAGCGACCCTCTCTAAAAGCCCATATACTCCAATTCAGACTTCTAGCTCTGTTATTGTTGTTATGACTAACCCTGCATTGGATCAAATTTCCTTAACTAAACTAAAAGGAATCGGTCCTGCCCTGGAAAAGAAATTTCATCAGCTCGGAATCTACAACGTTCAGGACCTTCTGTTTCATTTACCTTTGCGTTATGAAGATAGAACCAGACTTCGTCAAATCGGCAAGATCCGAGTTAGTGAGCAGGTCCAGCTTCAAGGCCAAATTGTTTCTTCCAATATTCAGTTTGGCCGTCGTCGCACTTTGCATTGTGTGGTGCGCGATGACACTGGCATGGTCAGTCTGCGCTTCTTCCATTTTAGTGCTACCCAGAAAAATTCTTTGGCGGAGGGAAATTTAATCCGTTTCTACGGTGAAGTCAGAAGAGGCCGAACCGGAATGGAAATCTACCACCCAGAATATAAAATTTTGAGCGACTTCGATTCAGTCCCGATCGAAGATTCTCTTACTGCTATATATCCCGCGACGGAAGGGCTGCAACAAGGACGGTTACGAAATATCATCAATCAAGCACTTGCTTTAATGGAAAAGTCACCAAATGTACAAGATCACCTGCCACCAGCGTTGGTTCAAAAGATGGAATTGGAAGAGCTTACCGACGCTATTCGGCTATTACATAAACCACCTACCGATGCTCCATTGAGATGGATAACCGCCGGCATAAATCCTGGACAAAAGCGTCTTGCTTTTGAAGAGCTGTTGGCACATAGACTCTGTATGCGCCGGGTTAGAAATGATTCCAAGCAACAGAAAGCGCCACAGCTTACCGCCGATGACAAGTTGCTGTCCCGGTTTCTTAAGGGGCTGCCGTTCACTCTAACTAATGCACAACAACTTGCTTATCAAGAAATTTCAAAAGACCTTGGCGGAGTATGCCCCATGCTCAGGCTTCTACAAGGTGATGTGGGATCTGGCAAAACTGTCGTAGCTGCACTTACCGCACTACATGCGATTAGTAGTGGCCATCAAGTCGCAATTATGGCGCCAACTGAAATTCTCGGTGAACAGCACCTATTTAACTTTGAGCAGTGGTTTGTTCCCTTGGGAATTAAAGTGGGATGGCTCAGTGGCAAAACCAAAGGGGCTGCCCGCGCACAACAACTACATGAACTCGTCTCCGGTCAGTGCCAACTCTTAATAGGTACCCACGCTCTATTTCAGGATGAAGTCGTATACAAAAAGCTTGGTCTTATTATCATCGACGAACAACATCGTTTTGGTGTGCATCAGCGCTTAGCACTACGAGATAAGGCATCGGCAGGAGCCATCAATCCTCATCAATTGGTCATGACCGCCACTCCAATCCCGCGAACTTTGGCCATGAGCGCCTATGCCGACCTTGATAGTTCTGTTATTAACGAACTCCCTCCTGGAAGAACTCCGGTTAATACTGCAATTATTTCCAGTGATCGTCGTAGCGAGGTTATTGATCGGATCAAAAAAGCCTGTTGCGAAGGCAATCAAGCCTATTGGGTCTGTACATTAATAGAAGAGTCAGAAACCCTGCAATGTGAAGCCGCCGAAGCAACCGCTCTAAAGTTAAGCAAGCAGCTACCCCAGATTGAGGTTGGTCTTATTCATGGAAGAATGAAACCGAAACAAAAACTTGAAGTAATGACTCGTTTCAAAGAAAGCAAGATGCAACTGCTAGTCGCAACAACAGTGATCGAAGTCGGCGTCGACGTACCTAACGCTAGTCTAATGGTAATCGAGAATCCTGAAAGACTTGGCTTGGCTCAATTGCACCAACTAAGAGGCCGCATTGGCCGCGGCAATATTCAAAGCCACTGCATCCTCTTGTACCAAACTCCTTTATCAGATGCGGGGAAACGAAGACTAGCAGTTATGCGCGGCAGCACTGATGGCTTCTATATTGCAGAAAAAGATCTAGAGTTAAGGGGGCCAGGTCAGGTACTTGGTACTCAGCAAGCCGGTGCGATGACTTTTCGTGTCGCTGATATTACGCGTGACGCACCTTTGCTAGATGCAGTTAAAGAGGCGTCGGAATTAATTCTACAAAGCCATGATGACATCGTCGACCCCCTCATAAGACGCTGGCTCAGACAGAGCGAGCATTACGCAAATGTTTAGCTCCCATGCGTTTTCTAATTCCTAGTAAATTCTTTAATTCTCCGTCGTAACCCCTTTCCCCTTTCTATGCCGGATATATCAGTATGA
>DFQD01000164.1:4582-6219 GCA_002377605.1 Gammaproteobacteria bacterium UBA3498
CAGGGCTTGTACTGCAAAATAGGATTTTTATCTAACTGAAAATCTTTTATGCTACGCACTTAGGCCGAAGAGTGGTTCCCCAGCAGCACCCGTCATGAATTCCTTAAGACCGATACGGTCAAAGCTTGTTGCACGCTTTCGTACTCAGTACCCTGATCTTTACGAAAAGATCCCCGCGTTTGTTGAGCTAACCAGAATTAATCGACCAATCGGAATCTACTTATTGCTATGGCCAACACTCATGGCGTTATGGGTAGCAGCCGAAGGATTTCCAGGCATAAATTTATTTCTAATTTTTACTTTAGGAACAACAATCATGCGCTCAGCCGGTTGCTCCGTAAACGATTTTGCTGACTATTCAATTGATGGTGAAGTGTTAAGAACCGAAAGCCGACCTCTTCCAACCGGAATATTAAGGCGCCAGGAAGCATTCATGTGTTTCGGGGTGTTGTCTGCTATTGGTTTTCTGCTTGTCTTGTTGACTAATCGAGAAACCGTTCTCCTTTCCTTTGGCGCAGTTGCATTAATTGCGATTTATCCATTCATGAAACGTTACACCAATCTTCCTCAGCTGGTTTTGGGTGTCGCTTACTCCTGGGGAATTCTTATGGCATTCACTGCTGTAACGACAGAAATTTCGCAGGCTGCGTACTTGTTGTTTGTTGCAAACGTTTTATGGACTGTTGCGTATGATACGCAATATGCGATGGTAGATAGAGAATTCGACATCCAAATAGGCGTAAAGTCTACAGCAATATTATTCGGCGAAGCTGACCGATTAATGATTGGCATGCTGCAAGCTATGTTTATTATTGCTATGTGGCTGGCTGCACGACAGTTGCAGATGGGAACAGTGTTTTACGTATCGCTATTAATTGCTTGCGGCTTTCTTATTTATCAACAGTATCTTATTCAACACAGATTGCCCGGCTCTTGCTTTAAAGCGTTTCTGAACAACACCTGGGTAGGTGCATCGATATTCGTTGGCACGTTTCTTAATTACTTGTGAGCTAATGACAACTTTAGTAAGTGGTTTAATCTTAATATCGTACCTGTAAACGAAGCCGTTACCTTGTAAACGCTTGGATACCAGTCTGAGCTCTACCCAAGATAAGCGCGTGAATGTCTTGTGTTCCTTCGTAAGTATTCACAACTTCCAAGTTTTGCGCATGGCGCATGATGGGATATTCATCAGAAATACCATTGCCTCCTAGCATATCCCGTGATTCACGTGCTGCATCAAGAGCTTTTAAACAGGAATTGCGCTTAAGGAGCGAAATTAATGTTGGTGCCAGTTTACCCTGATCTTTCAGACGGCAGGCTTGTAAACATCCTTGTAAACCTAGCGTGATATCCGTCTGCATTTGTGCCAACTTTTTTTGAATCAACTGATTTGCTGCCAATGGTCTGCCGAATTGCTTTCGATCCAAAGTGTATTGCAAGGCCGTGTGCCAGCAAGTCTCTGCAGCTCCTAATGCGCCCCAGGAAATTCCCAACCTTGCTGAATTCAAACAGCTAAATGGCCCATTGAGTCCTTTCGCGTCGGGTAGCTTGTTTTCTTCCGGTACGAATACTTCATCCATCACGATCTCGCCTGTGATAGACGCTCGTAAGGCTAACTTGCCTTCGATCTTCGG
>DFQD01000164.1:6619-9945 GCA_002377605.1 Gammaproteobacteria bacterium UBA3498
AGAAATCGGTGAGTTGCTTATCCAGTTTTTTGCTCCGGATAAACTATACCCCCCGGCTACCGATTTAGCGCGGGTATTCATACTGCCTGGATCGGAGCCATGATCAGGCTCAGTTAACCCGAAACATCCAATCCATTCCCCGCTGGCCAGCTTGGGCAGATATTTCTGTTTCTGTTCCTCAGTACCAAAAGCATTAATGGGATGCATGACCAGACTTGATTGCACTGACATCATTGATCTATAGCCTGAATCTACTGCTTCTACTTCTCTGGCGATGAGTCCGTAACAAACGTAGTTCATCCCCGCACAGCCATAACCTTCAATCATTGGGCCTAACAGGCCAAGCTGTCCCATTTCCCGAAAAATTTCCGGATCTGTCTCTTCATTGCGATAGGCTTGCCTAACTCTGGGCAATAGCTTGTTTTGAGCGTATTGCTTGGCGGTATCCCTTACCATACGCTCTTCTTCGCTCAGTTGTTCTTCTAAGAGAAATGGGTCTTGCCAGTTAAATGGCACATCATCCGCTCTAACAGACATGGGCGTCTCCTATGGGTCTTTCTTTTACCCTAATACTTTCAATTCGACCCTTGTAAAGGGCGCGCTATTCTAGCAAATAACCTGTTTATTCTCTAAGCCACAGAGAAATTGAAGTCACAACTAAACACAAGCGCCAGCAGGACATTTTGTTAGAATAAGATGCCATGGACGTATCCCACATTCTCGATTCTCTGAACGATCAACAACGCAACGCAGTAGCAAGCCCTTCAAAAAATTTGCTCGTGCTTGCCGGAGCAGGCAGCGGCAAAACTCGAGTACTAGTTCATCGCATTGCCTGGCTAATTCAAGCTGAACATGTTTCTCCGTTTGCAGTTCTCGCCGTTACTTTCACAAATAAGGCGGCAAGAGAAATGCGCGGTCGCATCGAAGAATTGTTAGGTCAGTCGTTCGGTGGAATGTGGGTAGGAACATTTCATGGGCTGGCCCACCGTTTATTGCGCTCCCACTGGCAGGAGGCGGGACTGTCGGAAGATTTCCACATTTTGGACGCGGAAGATCAATTACGTCTTATTAAAAGAATAAATCGCTCCTTGCGCATCGACGAGGAAAAATGGCCTGCCAAGCAATGTCAGTGGTACATCAACGCGCAAAAAGATGAAGGATTAAGAGCCAACAACATTGAACATTTTGAAGATGATTACACTAAGACTATGCTTGAAGTGTACAAAGCTTACGAAGATGCATGCGAACGCGGCGGCATGGTCGACTTCGGCGAGATACTTCTGCGCGCTCACGAACTATGGCTAAAGAATCCGCAAGTCCTTGCTCATTATCAAAATCGTTTTCAGTTTATCTTGGTTGATGAATTTCAAGATACTAACTCCATTCAATATGCATGGTTACGTGTTCTCGCCGGTAATCAGAACCAATTAATGGTAGTAGGGGATGATGACCAATCTATTTATGGTTGGCGCGGAGCAAAAATCGAAAACATTCAAAAGTTCAATGTGGATTTTCCCGACACCGATATCGTCAGGCTGGAACAGAATTATCGATCTACTTCTACAATCCTTAATGCTGCTAACAAATTAATTGCTAAGAACCAAGGAAGGCTGGGTAAAAACCTGTGGACTGAGGGATCAGAAGGCGAACCAATAAGTTTGTACGAAGCATTTAACGAACAAGACGAAGCACGTTTTATCGTTGATAGATTGCAGGATTGGTTTAATCACGGTAATCGACGCTCCGAATCGGCTGTGCTTTATCGCTCCAATGCACAATCAAGAGAACTTGAAGATGCACTCTTAAGGGTTGGAATGCCCTATCGTATTTATGGTGGTCATCGCTTCTATGAGCGGCTGGAAATTAAAAACGCTTTATCTTATTTAAGAATGTTGGTTAATCGGAATGACGATACAGCCATCGAACGGGTTATCAATGTCCCTACTCGAGGTATAGGTGGAAGAACCATAGATACCATACGCACAGTATCTCGAGAGCAAAGTTGTTCGCTGTGGCGAGCCTGCGCCATGTGTATCAACGAATCCATTTTAACATCACGCGCTGCAAACTCAGTTCTTGCTTTTATGGAGCTCATCGACAAACTGGATGACGATTGCGCCAACATGGAGCTGCATGAAAAAACGGAGCATGTCATCAAACAAAGCGGAATTGTGCAACACCATGAAAAAGAAGGGGGCGAGAAAGCTAGAAGCCGGATTGAAAACCTCGAAGAACTAGTTAATGCCTGTGCCAATTTCGATGATGCGGACATCGAAGTAGAAGAAGGCGAAGGTGTCGATCTCACTTCCAAATTATTGCTTTCCGCATTTCTCGACCAAGCTTCATTAGATTCCGGCGATACTCAGGCTGATGAATCTGATGATGCGGTGCAATTAATGACCTTGCATTCGGCAAAAGGGCTAGAGTTTCAATTAGTCTTTATGGCCGGAATGGAAGAAGGACTTTTCCCCCACAAGATGTCTATGGACAACTTGGCCGGGCTCGAAGAGGAAAGAAGACTTTGTTATGTCGGTATAACTCGAGCCAAGAATAAGCTCTACTTAAGTCATGCAGAATCACGCAGGCTACACGGTGATGTTGCGCTTTGCCGACCGTCTCGATTTATCAAAGAAGTTCCCCAGGAACTAATAGAAGAAGTAAGGCTTAAGACCGCTGTGACCCGGATGGGCGGCCAACGACTCAAAAACAGTGGCATCGGGAAAGTCATAAAAGGCAAGGTTGAAGTGCCTAAAACTGAGATATCATTAGGCCAGCGCGTCGCGCACGGCAAATTTGGGGAAGGCGTGGTGTTAAACTACGAAGGGCAGGGCTCTAACGCAAGAGTCCAGGTAAATTTCGATGCTTCAGGTAGTAAGTGGCTGGTACTATCTTACGCAAAGCTGGAAGTCTTGGGATAGGAAACAAAACGATAAAATGAATGGATTATGGAAACGCTTAGTTGCATTAATGGCTTTAGGGGTTTCTCTACTGTTACTGGCTGCTTGTGGTAGTGAACAGCAGCAAACTGCGGCTCAATCCCAAGTTGCCACAGATCAAACAATTTATGAGTGGAAGATGATTACTTCCTGGCCGAAAAATCTTCCGGCGCTGGGAACATCCCCTGAATATTTTGCCGATATTGTGGAAACAATGAGCCAGGGCCGCATGCGCATTCGCGTTTACGGCGCAAATGAATTAGTCGGTGGATTAGAAGTATTTGACGCAGTATCTCAGGGCGTTGCCGAAATCGGCCATTCCGGCGCGTACTATTGGCAAGGAAAAATACCTGCTACACCTTTCTTTTCATCTATTCCCTTTGGCATGAC
>DFQD01000164.1:10291-18095 GCA_002377605.1 Gammaproteobacteria bacterium UBA3498
GGTGGCAATGAACTTTGGCAAGAGTTATACGCGCCTTTTAATCTTATTCCGGTGCGGGGTGGCAATTCTGGTGTGCAGATGTTCGGTTGGTTTAATAAAGAAATTAATTCGCTAAGTGATGTTCAGGGATTAAAAATGCGCATACCCAGTTTAGGTGGCGAAGTATTTCGTCGCGCTGGTGGGGTGCCCATAACTATGCAAGTCAGTGAAGTATTTACTGCATTACAAACCGGGGCCCTGGACGCTACAGAATTTGTAAGTCCTTATAATGACCTTGCTGCGGGATATCACACCGTTGCGGATTATTACTACTATCCCGGCTGGCATGAGCCAGGTTCTACTTTGGAAACAGTGTTTAATAAAGAGCGTTTCGAAGCACTACCAGAGGACTTACAAGAAATACTCATAGCAGGGACTGAAGTGATGAATCAGTTATTGCTTGATGAGCTTACCGCAAAAAACAATGAAGCACTGCGTGTTTTAGTAGAAGATCACAACGTGCAGCTGCGACGACTGCCGGATGATGTGCTTATCGAATTACGTCGTATCTCTGATGAAGTAGTTGCTGAAATGGCCCAAGCCGACGAAGCAACTGCTCGAGTTTATGAGTCTTGGAAAAGTTTCAAAGAAGGCGTGATGAACTACAATGGTATTGCTGAAGAAGCTTTTATTGAAGCACGCAAACTCGAAGTCAATTAAGCCTCAAGTTACGTAGGCAACGTGGATTCCAACCATCCACCGCAACAAGTGCCGAAGTTTTACCAGTCTTTATTGCCTATCAATATCAACTAACGGTTGATCTAACATTTACCGGTTTAACAAGGTGACTTTTTAAATTACCAGAGTGGCCGAGCGGTCTTAGGCGCCTTGCTTGCTTATTATGCCAGTCGCTAAGTCCGTGTACGAAATCAGCCATTTATCACATCTGTAAAGCAGGCTCCTCGACAATTTCTGCGGAAATTGAATTTTCAATCATGCGCTACATACCTTACTAACTAAGTACCGATGGCAACCAAGTTGCAAGGCCTGGCCAAAAGGCTAATACAAGAAGAAGCAACAATTGTAGTCCAACAAACGGAATCACTCCTTTGTATATCTCGCTTGTAACAACTTCAGATGGAGCAACACTGCGCAAATAAAATAGAGAAAACCCAAATGGTGGTGTTAAGAATGAAGTTTGCAAGTTAATGGCTATCATAACGCCTAACCAGATTGGATCGAGGCCCATTGATAAAAGTACTGGGCCAATTAGGGGAACAACCATAAAAGTGATTTCAATAAAATCAAGAATAAACCCGAGAAGGAATATCAGTAGCATCACAATAATGGTTGCAGATATAACGCCTCCAGGGAGCCCAGTAAGCAAACCTTCGATTAGCTCTTCCCCACCAAAGCCTCGGAAGATAGATGAGAATATCGTGGCGCCTACTAAGATTAGATAAACCATCGACGTAATCTTTGTTGTTTCTATGGCCACTTCATGCACTATCTTTAAGTTTAGTTTCTTCCGGGTCAGCGCCAAAAGCATAGCGCCTACGGCTCCCACGCTGGCCGCCTCTGTTGGAGTAGCCACACCAATCAATATAGAACCCAGTACCGCAATCATAAGAAGTACCGGTGGCAATAAGCCTTTAATTAGTGCTCCAAAGACTTCTGCGGCAGAAAGCTTAACAGTAAAATCTTTAACAGATGGCGCGTCGGCGGGGCGCACCAAAGCAACTATTAAAACGTAGATTGCATAGCCTGCAACCAGCAACAACCCCGGGATGATTGCTCCAGCAAACAGATCTCCGATGGACACGAAGTCTGGGGCAAAAACTCCAGCATTAAGTTGTGATTGCTGATAGGCATTGGAAATGACTTCTCCGAGTAAAACCAAGCATATAGAAGGGGGAATGATTTGGCCCAGAGTTCCAGTTGCGCAAAGCGTTCCACAGGCTAACGAGGGTCGATATCCTGCCTTTAGCATCGTCGGTAAAGACAAAATGCCCATGGTTACAACTGTCGCACCAACGATGCCTGTACTTGCCGCTAGCAACATACCGACCAGAATTACAGCAATGCCTAAACCCCCTGGAAGCCGGCCAAACACCAATTCCATGTTCTTTAGCAAATCTTCGGCAATGCGAGATTTTTCCAGCATCGAGCCCATAAACACGAACAGAGGAACAGCGAATAAATTTTGGTTCACAAGGATTCCAAAAATACGATTTGGAATTAAGGAGATAAAAGCTGAGTCGAATACGCCTGCTAATTCACCGAAGGCTGCAAATAGCAGAGATACTCCGGCGAGGGTTAATGCGACAGGATATCCTGCCATTAAAAAGAAGCAAACAACGAAAAATAGTATTAGCGGCAGCAGTTCTAGCAAAACTATTCCTGTTTAAACTTCTTAAATGATTTTAGAAATTCAGCAATACCTTGTGCTGCGAGTAAGCCTGCAATAAAAAGAATAGTAGTTTTCAGCAGGTATACGAATGGCAGTCCACTGGACTCAGGTGAGCTTTCTCTTATACGCCAGGAAACTGCAACGTAATCCCAACTTGCCCAGAAAATAAATCCTGCCGTTAGCATTAACAACACAGCACATCCAAGCATATCAATTAGTGCCTTTCTTTTATTACTGAGCGTGTTGTAGAACACATCTACGCGAACGTGGCCTTGTTCTTTTAGGGTATAGCCAACGCCCACGGTAAATATTAGGGCGTTTATGTACATAACTGACTCTTGGAGTGCTATGGAGCCAACTTGAAATACATAGCGTAGCAACACAATGATAAACATTACCAACACCATTAAAAGTGCCAACCAGGAGCCGATTCTGCCTATTCGTTTGTTAAAGGAATCTATTATTTGAATAACTAGATCAATCATCCGACAATTATCCCATAGCCCAGACTCTTAATAGCTGGTAACTCAAAATAAAGAGAGCACCAGTGAGGAGCACCAAAGATAGAGCGACCAACCAAAGTACTCCACGTCGAATTGAGTTTGAAATTCTGATACGCCAGCCTTCCGACTTATCGGCTTTCTCGGGAACTTGTTGAAATAGTGCGATGACAGAATACAAGGCCAAAGACCAGCTCAGGCTTAGTACGCCGGGAATTAGCCAAACCTCTCCATCAATCCAAGGGTTTTGGAACAGGCTTACAGCGCATACGCCGAGGCTAACTATTCCCAAGGCTATTATGAAAAGCCTGAATTGATACAAAAATGTAGCAATTCGCTGCAAGCGTTCTATCATAGCGATTCTCAAAATTCAGAGCCTTCTGGCACAACCCCAAGCTTACCCTTTACTGGGGGCAGTACACTAATCGGATAGATCATTGCAAAATAGCGAGAAAACAGAACTGCCATTTCTTGCCGGAGTAAACGGAACTGGTGAACCAGTATTTGAGAGCCTAGAAGTAGAGCTATTGCCAGATTCTCCACAACACGCTCGCATAATGAAGTCGCCCCTATTTACCCGCAATATAGCAGCCGGAGACACGATTAAACTGATCAATCCGGATACTGCGGAATATGAATTAGTATCTAGATCTGGAAATCTATGCGTTAGGGTCTTTGCTAAAGACGACTTGTCGAAGCTCGGGCAGACACTAACTTCAGAAATTGAAAAGCTGGGTGGGAGTTTAGACCAACAAACCGAGAGAGCTCTGGTCTATAGCATTCACGTTTCAATCGGGTTCCAGACAATCGAGCAACGATTGGAAAACGCTTTCCAGGATTATCCGGATTGTGTTTGGTACTATGGTAATGTTTACGACCCAGAGGATGGAATAACTCCACTGGAGTGGTGGCTGGATTTCGATAGCCAAGATTAAGGAATAGAGAAGCAAGTATGTTAACCGTTGTATCCCCTGCAAAATCTTTAGACTATTCAACTCGCGCCAAAACCAAGAAGCACTCTGAACCTTCATTTTTGAACGAAGCGGAGCAACTAATTGATGGTTTGCGCGGACTAAATCCCCCCCAACTATCCTCGCTAATGGACATAAGTGAATCTCTTGCCGAAGAGAATTTTCAGCGCTATGCAGAATGGCAGCGGCCATTTACGCTAAATAATGCCAAACAAGCTATTTTTGCCTTTAAAGGCGATGTTTATTTGGGCTTGAAAGCCGAAGATTTCGGCACCGCAGATTTAAACTTCGCCCAGAATCATTTGCGCATTCTTTCTGGTCTCTATGGAGTACTAAGGCCTTTAGATCTGATGCAAGCCTATCGATTAGAAATGGGAAGAAAGTTCGGAGTAAACGGTAGTAAAAATCTTTATCAGTTTTGGGGGCCCAAGATAACAGAAAATCTTAATGCCACACTTGAACGACAAAATCAGAAAAAGAAAATTCTTATAAACCTCGCGAGTAATGAATATTTCAGTTCGGTTGATGCAAAGTTACTTGATGCAGAAGTTATCACACCGCAGTTCAAAGACTGGTCCCGAGGTCAGTATCGTGTATTGAGCTTCTTCGCGAAAAGAGCCAGGGGCGAGATGGCTGCCTACATCATCAGGGAAAAAATTAATTCACCTTCGAAGCTTAAAGATTTTAACGTTGATGGTTATACATTCAGCGAAGAAGAGTCTTCAAAAACAACATACGTATTTAAGCGCAAACAGACATCCACTGTTTAGTGCCTAACAGTTTTATGCTGCCGTATAGTCAAGCAAGCGAAAATAATAAACTTCCAATCCTAAGTATTCTACAGCGATACTTTCACCCCGTAAGTTCTGTGTTAGAAATTGGCAGCGGGACTGCTCAACACGGTGAGTTTTTTGCCGAACAATTTCCGGACATTAGTTGGCAGTGTTCAGATATCCCCGAAAACCTGGGAACAACACAACAACGAATTGTTGCCAATGCATTACAAAATTTACCAACTGCAATTCGGCTCAATGTTGATGAAAAGAAATGGGGGTGTGCTACTTATGATTGTGTGTTTACCGCTAATAGTCTGCACATTATGGCCTACGATTCAGTAGTAAATTTCTTCAAGGGATTACCGCAATGCCTTAAACCCAATGCGCTAGTACTACTTTATGGCCCTTTTAAGTACGCAGGAGAGTTCACAACAGAAAGCAATGCCAAATTCGATATCTGGCTGAAGCAGCAAAACCCTATTTGTGGAGTTCGAGATTTTGAACGCGTGCTGGAATTAGCAGAAGGAGCTGGATTGTCTTTTCTAGAAGACAACCCAATGCCAGCAAATAATCAACTCCTAGTATTCAGACAATCTTAAGCTGCTGGTCCCACAGCTAGAATATGCATATTCTCAAAGGTAGGCCTTTCCCAGTCCGGATACTTCGCACCTAGGGCATCGTATACCGGACGCCGGATGGATTCATCGGAAACATAGCTTACGGATTGATCAAAAACCTGATCACCTATCTTCAAGCGAATGCGCGGATCTCTAACGATATTGCGATTCCAGGAGCGCATCTCGGGAAAAGTGCCGCCAGTGTAGTACGCAGATAATAAATACAAATCACCATCCAAGGTTGCACAGTAAACTGTGACGGAATGAGGTATTAGCCAGCGAGTATTGGTTTGCAGATAAATTTCCGCATGTTCGTCAGAAAATGACCAATCGGTAACGGGCATTGCCGGCATTTCTCCAGTCAGCCACAACCCTGGACGTCTGTCCTGGGGCTCAACACCTAAGGTACGTAAAACTACTAGTACTACTACAATGGTTACTACTACGCCGATTCCTGAATATTTAATTGTCTTTTTCATTGTTTAATTCCTCGGTCGTCTCGCACTTTATTGGTAAAGCTTCTTCACTTTCACCCTATTATTGTTGTTTGAATGGTAACAAAGATTCTGCTTCTGCTCGATATCGCTGAATATGATTCCTTTCTTCAGTGAGGAAGTTATCAATGGCATCAGCAAAACGTTGATTCGCTATCCAATGATTCGAGTAAGTAAATATTGGTTCGAAGCCCCGCTGAATTTTATGTTCGCCCTGTGCGCCAGAATCAAAAGATTTTAGTTTATGCTTAATCGCGTAGTCCTGTCCTTGATAGTAACAAGTCTCAAAATGTAGAAACTGAAGATCGCGTCGGCAACCCCAATATCGCCCAAACAATTTTTCATTGTTCTTAAAAAACAATGACGCAGCAATATCCTGTTCACCCTGCATGGCATTGATCATAAATATCTGTTCCGGCATGCATTCAGCCACAGTATTAAAAAAATCTTGTTCTAGATAGCCCTGCATGCCACGCATTAGATAAGTCGATTGATAAAATAAATAAAAGTCTGACCATTGTTGTTCGCTTATTTCTGCTCCTTCTGTTACTCGGAAGCTTATGCTTTGGGATTGTACGTGTTGTCGTTCTTTGCGAATTGCTTTTCGTTTGCGCGAGTTAAGCGCGCTCAAAAAATGATCGAAATTTTCATAGCCCCTGTTATACCAATGAAACTGGGTCCCTACACGAGCCTGTATTCCGAGTTGTGAAATTTCTTCGTGTTCTTGTTCCGATGGAAACAATACATGCCAAGATGATACGCCAAGAAATTCCGCCTTTTCTTTTACTTTCTCAACGATAAGCGCAAGGATATTATTCCGGTCAACATTGGGAGTAAGAAAAATTCTACGGCCAACTGAAGGGGTAAAAGGTGCCGCAGTTACAAATTTCGGGTAGTACTCAAAGCCGTGGCTTTTATAAGCATTAGCCCAGGACCAATCGAACACATATTCTCCCCAGGAATTGGTTTTGAAATACAGGGGCATTATTGCAATAGTATTGTCGAACCCATTCACCGACTGCCCTCCACTCTTTACCCATACATGCATTGGTTGCCAACCGGTTGCACGAGTGGTGCATCCAGTACTTTCCAATGCATGAAGGAATTCGTAACGCATGAAGGGATTGTCTGTAGTTGCTAAAGAATTCCAGGTGGCCGCTCCAATCTCGCTGATTGAGTCGACAAATGTTAATGAGGGTTCCTGCATCGGAATACTATTGGCCTGTAAATACTAAATTCAGTAGCATGGGGACCAATTAATTTAACAGGTGTCCCATGGAATCACCTAATCTGATTCGGCGCATCACGGATAATCAACAAAAACTTCGCAAATCAGAGGCGAAAGTAGCCAGCTATGTGCTCGCTAATGCCAATGGCGTGATAAAAATGCGCATTGTTGATCTCGCAGCAAAATCAGAAGTTAGTGAGCCAACCGTAATTCGCTTTTGTCGTGCACTAGGCTTCGATGGATTCCAATCATTCAAATTGCAATTGGCACAGCAATTAGGAATGGGGTCTGTTTATACCCAGTTTGCCGTAGATGATAGCGATACCGTAACGGACTTGCGCAACAAGGTATTCGACACAACCGTTGGATCACTACTGACGGTCCGCGACGAATTGAATGCGGATGTGCTAGAACACGCTATTAGCACTATAAGCAATGCCCGTCGGGTTGAATTCTACGGATTTGGCGCCTCAGGCTCAGTGGCCGCTGATGCCCAGCATAAATTCTTTAGATTACAACTATCTACAGCTGCTTATACCGATCCCCATATACAGCACATGTCAGCTATTGCACTTGGATCAGACGATGTGGTTGTGGCCATTTCCCAATCCGGTGAGACACAGGCTTTATTACAAAGTGTGCGCCTGGCTCGAGAGGCCGGCGCTAAAGTAATTGGGCTCGCTCCAGAAAACACCTCGCTATCCAAACAGTGCAGCATTCCTATTTATGTAAACATGGAAGAGGATTTACAGTCTTACACGCCAGTTTCTTCCCGCATCGCCCACTTGGTTGTCATAGATGTATTGGCAACCGGAGTGGCCCGCCATCG
>DFQD01000054.1:0-2079 GCA_002377605.1 Gammaproteobacteria bacterium UBA3498
AGTAGGTGCTCGAAATCTGATCTCTCCTGGGGTTTCTGATAACTCCACCGGTGTACGCATAACCGGCGCAGGCTTGTCTAGGCCAGGAAATTCAACTGGTTGAAATAATCCTTTAGACGCAATATGGGGATCTTCTAAGACTTGCTGGGGGGACAAAACCGGTCCTGCTGGCAGCCGGACCTCTTCCATGGCATCCAAAACTTCCTGAGAGGTACGATCTGCACACCATTCAGCTAGTCGCTCACTTATGGCAGCACCGTTATCCCCTCGAGTGATGTCGTCTTTAAAACGCTCGTCTTCCAACCAGTGTTCTTCGCCCATTAAATCAGCCCAACGTTTAAATAGCGGGCCACCTACTGATTGCACTAATACCCAGCCGTCTTTGGTCTTAAAAGTATCTGCGGGAGCAGAGGTTTGAGAACGGTTCAAGGTAGCGGCTCGGTTACGCTGGATTGCGTCTTGCTCAATTGCCGTACCGTTCATGATAGTAAGGCCAGTGTTAAATAATGAACCTTCTACGATTTGCCCTTTGCCGGTTTTCTGACGATGATATAAAGCCGCTAGAGTACCGAAGGCAGAAAAACTAGCAGTGCCGAAGTCTATAAATGGCCCATAGGCCTTTACGGGCTGATCCGGTGTGCCTGACATGAACATATTGCCTGACATTGCCTGGCCCAGTCCGTCAAACCCAACCCGATTAGCATAAGGTCCACCGGTTCCGAAGGCAGAAATCATAGTGAGGATTATGTCGGGTTTAATTGCGATAAGACTTTCGTAATTTAGGCCCATCGTCTTAAGAGTATCTGGAGGAAGGTTTGCAACAACCACATCTGCAGTTGTCACGAGCTTTTTGACTATTTCCCGACCTTCAGGCTTCATCGGGTTTAGCGTTATGCTCTTTTTGTTTCTGCCCATCTGCATGAACATGGCGCCATCGCCGTTTTCATTGATAGGAGACAAATAGCGGTCTTCACTCCCATCGACTTTCTCGATGCGAATTACTTCCGCTCCCATATCCCCTAAAAGGGTGGCACAAAAAGGGCCAGCAATATAGCGACCAAAATCGAGTACACGAATTCCTTCTAAGACTTTTGACATTATCCTTCCAGTTTCTTAGCTTGGGCTGACAAAGGCGGGCATATTAGCATAATCCGTCAATATGTCGTTTTTCAGGGCTTGCAGGAATCGGTCTAATTGATAAGAACTATCTACTAAGGTGCTGACAGAATAGCAATGAATAGTCATTTGACGGTGCGGTGAGCTTTCTTTTTTATACTCCTGATTTACAATCTATCTATCTGTAACAAATACCCGCAATGCTTGAATTAGCGGAGGAATAAATAATGAAGTCTCTAAATCGTATCCTGATATTTCCGCTGCTGGCGATCTCATTGCTGGCTTCATCAGTTAGCTTAGGAGCAGAGCACCCTGGTTATATCGAGGCACCAGAAAGAAGGACTACCGGCATTGGTAAGTTCTATATGGGTCGAGAAATTTCATTTGTTATGGGTCATCGTGCGGCGGCCTGGCTAAATCGACCTGAACGAATTCAAGAAGAAATGCCAGACACAGTAGTAGAAAACATGAATTTAGAGCCTAATGAAGTAGTCGCCGACATCGGTGCAGGCTCAGGTTATTTTTCCTTTCGAATTGCAGCAAAGGTGCCTGAGGGTAAAGTTTTAGCAGTAGATATTCAGCCAGAGATGCTAGAACTGATTGAGGCTCAGATGGGACAACAAGGAGTCACAAACATTGAAGGAGTTCTCGGTGCTGTTGATAACCCCAATCTGCCAGCGAATTCTATTGATGCAGCTATCATGGTAGATGCCTATCATGAGTTTTCTCACCCTTTTGAAATGATCGATGGCATCTACCAAGCCCTTAGGCCTGGTGGGCGCATATTTCTCATAGAATACCGTGGTGAAGATGCATCTGTGCCAATTCGTCCACTGCACAAAATGACCGAGGAGCAAGTTGTAAGAGAAATGAGTGTGTTCGGATTAGATTGGACTGACACTCTGGATTTCTTGCCGTGGCAGCACATGATGATATTCACCAAGATCGAATAGGCTTGGTTTT
>DFQD01000054.1:2416-10740 GCA_002377605.1 Gammaproteobacteria bacterium UBA3498
CTTACGCGGGGGAAGTCTATTTTTTGCGCGTATTTGAGGCTGAAGAGAAGTTCAGTTAGATTTAATGCGGATTAGGCTCCTGTGCAAATCCTTTGTGTCTTTTAAGTAAGACTTTTATGAGGATTTGCTTAGAAAGTACGACGTACTTTCAGTGCGTAAACGGGACCGTTTTGCGAACAGTAGTCTTCAATTTCCTCTACTATGCTATCGACAGTAGCGCCAAAAAATCGGGTTCGTTCACGACAGCGTAATGGATCATTTGCATTCATCATGTCTAAGCGAAATGTAATTCCATTAAACATTTTCTTCTCGATGAAAAGCGTTAAGCTGTAATCTCTTATATCTCTTTCGATATCATTGATATCGATTTGAGTGCGAGCATCGCTTTCGTTATCAGAGTTAAAGTAATTAAACCCATAGCTCATGCCCCAATCGGTGATGTCATGGCGGAAACTGGCACGACCAAACCAGCGCGAATTATATCGCATTCTGCGTTTAATCTTGAGGAAGGGGTCTGTTACTTCGGAATCCTGCACGCTGAACCCCACAGTAAGTAATGCGCTTGGTAAACCGATATAGCCAAGGCGTGAACTCGCGTCTAAATTCAGACCATAGCGATAAGCACCTCCGATGTTACCGCGGGCTGAACGTAAATCTTCCGGGCTGGTTGATACATCGACTCGGTCGATTACATCTTCATAATCGCGGTAGTACAGTTCTGAATTAATGACACCAATACTATTAGGAAGGCGATATTCTAAATTAAGAGAATATTCCCAATGTTGCTCTTGAACGATTTCTGGATTACCCGCCTGGGTATTTTGATCATCGTCATTGTTGTCTGATGAAGCCATGAAATCTGAGAAGCTCAACTGCGAAACGATCTTTTCTAACGTTGCGCGCAATTGCACTGACTGATTGAAGTTATAGCGATAATCGAGCTTAGGTCTCAGAAAGTCGAAATCCCGTTTGTTGTATACATCGCCGGTCTGGGTAATCGTGGAAGTTTCATAAATGAAAGAGCTCTCTAAGGATGACTTATCATTTATCTGCCAATTGTGAACGATGAAGTTTTCGTAACGAATTTCCTCAACCATAGAATCCGAGTTATCAATAGGTACTGGCGTTAAGAAGCCGTGTTCAGAGGAGGGTGCATCACCAAGGTTTAAACCTAAGCGTAAGTTCCCATCCCGGATTGTCTGGGCTCTTTCAATCCCTAATTCGATACCATGATCGAAAAAAGGATCGAAGGTATACGATGTACGTATAATTCTTTCCTGGTCTCTGCCGTCATTGTAGAGAAAAAGATTCTTTTCTTCTCGATCAGCAAAAACATCAAAACGATCGCGTTCGGAATGCCATTGGCCATCGTTGGCAATAAAAAGTAATCGGTATTTGCTGCCACCTTCAAATTCATATTCGTAGTCACCGCCTATTTCCCAATTATCACGGCAACGATTTATAAGCTCTCTTTCCTGTGTGGAGATGATTCCAGTATCGGTATAGTCATTAATAAAGCGATCTTTATCTTCCGGAGCGCAGTCTCCTCCATAGAGACCATTAAACTGAACCAAGCTGTTTTCAAATTGATACCCAAGATTAAAACTGGTTTGGTAGTCAGTTTGATCGCGTGTACTTTCCTCGTTACGAGTCTCCAAAAGATTGCCCAGAGCATCGCGGCTGAATTCTTTGCCGATTGTATTTTGGTAGCGTGGCTCCCCTTCTAAGTGGAAGAGATAATTGAAGGCGCCAGTCTGACCAGTCCAGGAAATCTTTGCTCCCGGATCCAATGTACCATCATGGTAGCGGTCCATGTTTGCTTCTGCAGTAATGCTTGAGCGGGATTGGACATCTTTAAGAACAATATTGACGACCTGGCCACCACTTCGGATATCCATTTCTTCAGAAGTGCCACGAATGATTTCGATATAGTCCACCTGATCAGCGGATATTCGGCTTAATTGACTGCGCCCTTCATTGTTCTTGCCAGTTTGACGCTGTCCATTTATGAGTATTTCATTTTCCCCTGCGCCTAATCCCCGTCGATTGCCACTACCGCCACGATTGTTCATAGCCAGGCTAATTCCTGGAATACGATCGATCATGTCGTTTACGTTTACTGGAGAATATTCTGAGAAGAACGCGGCAGCGTAGATCACGCTGGAATCTTCTACAGTGGATTCCGCGTTATGTTGCGCCACGGATTCGGTGGTTGCCGCAATAGCCAGACTGAGGATACTGGCTTGAAAGAATTTTTGTCGAATACCAACTGACATTAAGGTTCTCAAAACTTATTCCATTTTGCAGCTAAAATTTTTGGTCTTAGGAGCAATTCAATACAACGTTCAAGCACAGTTTCCGGATTACTATGAATGATAATCTGATCTGGACATTGCGGTCGTGATTGGACTTTCTTTGCCTCCATGCGAAAGAGCTATAAATTATAGCGATGAGCCTGGTTCAGAACTGTGACAAATTGTGCGGATATGATGGCAAAAGTGCCATTTTTCGGGCATTTGGCTGCCCTTTTACAGATCTTACAGAATACGAATTATCGTCACAAAAAATGGAAACTTTAGTTAAGGGTATGTAATTAATTTTGAGCGGCGAGTGGTGTAATAAATTGCTAGAAAGTACCGCGAATTTTAATGGCATATTTTTCTCCAGCGTGGCTACAAGAATTTTCTATTTCATTCAGCACTCCACTGGCAATTGTTCCTTGGATATAACGAGATCTGATGCGACAACGCTCTTGTTCATGGAAGTTGTAAGCCTCAAAGCGATAAGTGAGACCACCCCAGCCTTGGATTTCAAGAAAAGCTATCACAAAGTCATCCATGTCGAAGTCTTCAATTTTGTCGATGTCATAAAGAAATTGACCACCTTCAAAACTGCCGCTGACATTAATGCCGTAGTTAATGCTGCGACTGGTCAAGTCGTGACGAATTCCGTAGCGATAGCTGCCACGGCCTTGTCTTTGTAGGCGACGATTTATGCCGAGGAAGGGGTCGCGAACGTTGCCTTGCTCTAGCTCTATCCTAGAAGTGAGCAGTATTTGTGGAAAATTAAAACTAGCTAGCCGCAAGCTGGCATCGATACTACCGCCGTAACGCTTGCCATCACTGATATTACCATTAGCAGATAAGATTTTTTTGTCCGAAGACACGTCAATTTTTTCGATAATATCTTCTAGATCATGGTAGAACAAATTAATGTTTAACACGCCGTTGCTATCACTGAAACGGTACTCAAGATTAAGGTCATAGCGCCAGGATTGTTCCTGCTTTATATCCGGGTTCCCAGCGATTGCATCTTGATCGTCATCAGAATCATTAGTGTTCGCGGTAAAATCATTAAAACTTAATTGAGCCACGTCTTTTTCTATAGTTGCTCTGAGCTGGAATGAAGGGGTGATATCAAATCGGTAATCTACTTTTGGTCTAATAAAGTCAAAGTCCCTTTCTTTTCTGACATCGCCAGTTTGCTTAATAGTGGATTCTTCGAAAATTAAAGTGCTTTCCAATGACATACGGTCATTAATCTGCCAGTTGTGTACGGCAAAAGCTTCATAACGAACTTCTTCTACAGTCGCGTTAGAATTTGTAATCTGAGTAAGTCCACCAAATGCATCTGCAATTGGTCCGGTTGCTGTTTCTAGACCGAGTTTTAGCGTCGAATCCAGTGTTGTTTGCGCGTGCTCTATACCAAATTCTATATCCTGAATTGGGTTTAGATTCATTGCGTAAGAAGATCTTAGAATTTTCTCTTCATAACGGTTAAAGGTTTCCAAAAAAAGATCTTTAGTATTGCTTCGATCAATATCGAATCTTTCTCGCAAACGATTATCTTTATTTTGATTAATGATAAAAAGGTTCTTCCAGCGGTTACCATTGCTGAATGTGTGTTCATAGTCACCACCAATTTCCCAGAAGTCAGAGTCGTTATCAATTTTGTCTTTTTCAAATTCAGTCGCTACTGGATTTGCCAAGAGGCTTGTAATAGCTCTTCTTTCGTCACCAGGCGCATCGGTTTGTTGATATTGTGCATTGAAATGCACAATATCGTTTGTAGTAAATTGATACCCAAGGTTGGTACTAAAGGTTGTAGGTTGTTGATCGGTTATTTGTTTGCGTTCTACTGAGTCATTGGCCAAACCGTCTGCCAATGTGCTGGTTTCAAACCCTTTGCGGTATTCATAGCGGGGCTCAGATTCAAAGCTGACTAAATAATCCAAGTTACCTTGTTGACCACTGGCAGAAAACTTCGCACCCGGTTTAATTTCGCCATCATGATTATGGTCTGCATTAACTTCATAATTGAAAGATAAACGAGATTCTGCTTCCAGTAAGACAATGTTTATAATTTGAGAGCCTCCGCGGACATCTAAGTCTCCTGAAGTGCCGCGAATGATTTCGATTCTTTCAACTTGATTCGCTGGAATACGAGTTAGCTGAGAGTTACCTTCATTCTCTTTACCAGTAATCCTCCGTCCATTAATGAGGACTTGATCGCCACCTAGCCCTAATCCTCTGCGTTCTGATCCTCCTGAGCTGCCAGGACCGCCACTATTATTAAAGTTGCCGCCACGCGCGATGTTGATGCCTGGGATACGGTCCAGCATATCGCTGACTGAGTATGGCTCATATTGATTAAAATAGGCCGCAGAGTAGGTAACGGTGGAATCGTCATTTCCAACTGGAGGCTCTTGTGCATGCAGGCAAAAAGAAGACATTGCTAAGGCAAGTGTAATTATCGAGGCCGGGGAATGATTTGTTTTCCAGTTGGGAAACATCTAATACTCCAATTTCACTAATGCTTTTTCTAGCGCCGCTACTACAAACCGGGCGTAAGTATGAACATAAGAGCTGACGATGTATGCAGAGATTTTTCAATAATTGTGATTTTTTGTAATGGTGAAACTGGCTAGACTCTTTTTTGCGCTTAATTGATGAATTAAGGATAATAGTAACCCTTTAAAATCACTGACAATTCAGAGAATTCTGATTAGCGGTAACCGCATATCCACAAAATGAGAGAATAATTCAGAGGCATTCTATGCAACGTGAATCCATGGAAGTTGATGTGGTCATCGTTGGTGCGGGCCCGGCTGGGTTGGCAACCGCGTGTCGACTTCTGCAAATGGCGCAAACTGCTGAAAAAGAGATTTCAGTGTGCGTGTTAGAAAAAGGATCTGAGGTAGGTGCCCATATTCTTTCGGGTGCAGTGTTCGAACCTTCAGCACTCGATGAATTGTTTCCGGATTGGAAAGAAAAAGGAGCGCCGCTAAACACAAAAGTCACAGGAGATGACGTTTATTTTTTGCCGAACGAAAAGTCCTCGTTTAGATTTCCAGGAATGATTGTACCAAAAGCAATGCACAACTATGGCAACTACATTATTTCGTTGGGAAATCTTTGTCGTTGGTTAGCTGAGCAGGCAATGGAATTAGGTGCTGAAATTTTTCCTGGCTTTGCTGCGGCCGAAGTTCTCTATAACGAAGACGGCAGTGTGAAAGGCGTTGTCACGGGCGATATGGGTATTGATGCCAACGGTGATCAAAAGGATTCTTTTGAGCCGGGTTTTGAATTTCATGCCAAGTTTACGATCCTCGCCGAAGGTTGTCGTGGTCATCTCGGCAAAGAAATCATAGCTAAATTTGGATTAGATAAAGATAGTGATCCCCAACATTATGGCATCGGTATAAAAGAAGTTTGGGAAATTCCAGAAGAGCAACATAAAGAAGGGCTAGTTGTACATTCCGCAGGTTACCCAATGCGCGGAGCAAGTTATGCGGCAACCAGTGGGGGATTTCTTTATCATTTAGAGGACAATCAAGTAGCATTAGGATTGATTGTGGATCTTGCTTACAGTAATCCACATCTCAGCCCTTACGACGAGTTCCAAAAATTTAAGCATCATCCGGTCATAAAAAAATACATCATTGGTGGTAAGCGCATCAGCTATGGTGCGCGCGCAATAATAAAAGGTGGACTTAATTCATTACCAAAAATGACGTTTCCAGGCGGATTGCTAATTGGTTGTGATGCAGGAACATTAAATGCTGCGAAAATTAAAGGTAGTCACACCGCTATGCGCTCAGGAATGTTAGCGGCAGAATCTTTGTTTGATGCTTTAAGCAAAGAAGAACACCAAGTACAACTGACCTGCTATGCTGAAAGATTTAGCAAGTCAGAACTGCATGCAGAACTGCATGCGACACGGAATTTTTCTCCAGGCTTTCATAAATTTGGCTTCTGGTTCGGAAGTGCTCTGGCGTTTCTTGAGCAAAATATTTTCTTCGGCAAGTTTCCCTTTACCTTTCACGATAAATCGAAAGATCATTGTCAGTTAAAACCTGCAGCTGAATCGCCAGCGATCGATTATCCAAAGCCAGACGGGGAGATTAGTTTCGATAAACTATCATCGGTATTTTTGTCTAATACTAATCACGTAGAAAATCAACCTTGTCACTTACAACTTAAAGACGCTTCCGTTCCTATTGGTGTGAATCTGCCAATGTATGACGAGCCAGCGCAACGCTACTGCCCAGCAGGAGTCTATGAAGTAGTTGATGACGGTTCTGGTCAGAAGAGGTTTCAGATCAATGCGCAGAACTGCGTTCATTGTAAGACCTGTGATATCAAGGATCCTTCACAGAATATTCATTGGGTAGTACCAGAAGGTGGCGGGGGGCCAAACTACCCAGCTATGTAGGAGGCGCAGGGCTCAATTCCTGTTGATATTCCTTCAAAATGAGCCTGTATTACAAGTCTGGTATTGCTATAGAGTTTTATTAAGCTGGGAAACCTGCCAATAACGGGTGCCTTTGACGGTTGCCTGCAACGCTAATCCACTTTGAGTAAGCTGGTAGACAGTTACGTTGTCTACTATTGCCTCACCCCCTACTGCAGCACCTAAATCACCTGCTTTTGCTGCGGCATCTGCCTGACCGCCAACGCTAAAACCCACATCAAGAAATCTTTCCAATGCTTCATTGTCGTGAAAGATGAAAACTGCGCGGAAATCTTTGACTCCTACACCGATTCCAACACCAAGTTCCCCCATACGCATATAGGTATCACGATTATTCTCATTATCGCGAACAACACCGGTGCCTCCGCCAAAACTCGCTAGATTCAGATTAATATTGGCATTTGAAAAAACAGCATAACCACTGGCGCTGCCAATCTGGACCCGAGTGTCTGGTTTGATTGAATAAAGTTTGGTTAACACTTCGTTCCGCATTTCTTGAATGGCTTGTCGCCGTTCTTCGGGAGTGCCACGGTTCATACCTGTGGCAGTACAAGCTGAAAGAATTGCTATTAAAATTAAAGTAAGAAATGATCTAGCAGCAAGTCGCATGACTGGTCCTGATTATATTCAATTAGATAAACTCAATAGTTTATCGGCAAGTTTTCAACTTTTTCTATTTACAGAAAAATTGACCATGGCTTCCATAGCATGCCGGAATTGAGATTCAGGCAAGCGAGTAAGACATTTTTGCGCTGCCTGAGCATGAGTATTTGCCTGATTTTTAGTGTACTCCAGTCCTCCGCTATTCCGTACGATCTCAATAACATCTTGCAATATTTGCTCCGATAATTGTTCGTTTTTTAACGCTTCGCGGATTAGATCTTTTTCTGAGCCAGCACCATTCTCCATGGTATAGATGAGAGGAAGAGTGGGCTTGCCTTCTGCTAAATCGTCGCCAATGTTTTTGCCGAGATCTGATGCGTCTCCTGCATAGTCTAAAACATCATCAACCAATTGAAATGCAGTGCCAATGCGCGCGCCAAATTCTGTTAATGCCGCTTCAATATTTTGCTCTGCATTTCCAAGTAATGCGCCACATTGGGCGGCCGCTTGAAATAAAATTGCAGTTTTGCTTTCAATAACCTGCATGTAACTGACTTCTGAGAATTCCGGATTATTCTTAGCTATTAACTGTAGCACTTCGCCTTCAGCAATTTTGTTGGTTGTGTCTGCAATAATCTCCATGATGCGCATGTTTCCGATTTGAACCAGGATTTGAAATGCGCGGGAATAAATGAAATCGCCAACCAGTACGCTAGAGGGATTGTTCCATTCTGCATTCACTGTCGGTCTTCCACGGCGCAGCGTAGACATGTCGACGACATCATCGTGTAAAAGAGTCGCCGTGTGAATGAACTCGATGACGGCTGCCATCGAAATATGTTTTTGAGATTCAATTCCACAGGAACGAGCAGCCAATAGGGTTAGTACCGGACGCATGCGTTTTCCCCCGGCTTCAACTATGTAGTGGCCTATACTTTCGACGAGGGTAACTTCCGAATACAGCTGTT
>DFQD01000057.1 GCA_002377605.1 Gammaproteobacteria bacterium UBA3498
AAACGCAGATCTAACTCATCGCCCCTGCCCAATCCTTCATTAGCTAACAATGGTTGCACATGAATTAGCGAAGGATTCTGAGCTAGACTCAATTCTCTAATATTTCGTAACCCAGCGAGTGCTTGCACATCTGTTATTTCATTGTTTTCTAATCGCAGTACTTGCAGATTTGTTAATTCCTTAATCGCTGAAAGGTCCTTGATCTGGTTATCACTGAGGAACAAGTGTTCTAAATCGGTCATAGTGTTTAACACACCGATGTCAGTGATTGCATTGCCGTTTAGACCAAGTTGCAGCATGCTATTTTTGTTTCGCAGCGCACTAATGTCTTCGATCTGGTTATTGTGAATCCAAAGCAAGATTAAATCATCCATACCTGCAATTGCACTCATATCTTTTATTTGATTGTCATAAAGACGTAAGTGCGTCATTTTGGTTAGCCCAGCAAGAGGACTAATATCGGTGATGTTATTCAGGTGGATGCGTAGTAAACGCAATTCAGTGAGATTAGATAAAGGGCTAACATCTGTTATGCCATTAAAAACGACACTGGTATCTCGACCATCATTCATGCTCATGTAGTGCTCTTCTTGGTAGGGATATAAGCCATGAACGTGCAATCGTGTTAACTTCGTTAATCCACTTAATGCACTGATATCAGATATTGGATTTTCACTAATAATCAGTTGTTCTAAATCAGTCAGTCCGCTAAGAGGAGTGATATCGCTGATCCAATTTGTATGCAGACTTAAAAAGCGTAAATTTTTGAGCTCACTAATCAGGCTAATGTCTGTGACCAAGCGATTTAGAATCGTGAGATTCGTAAGATTGACTAGATTCTGGATTCCTTCCAGATTTTCAAATGGCTTCTCCGGCGAAGGTCGCAGTGTACCGCCATAAACCACTCGCTCCGATTCTGAACCAACAGCAAGCTGAGTTAGATCTCCTAACAACCCACAAGTCAGATCTGCCTGCCCATTTACCGACAAAGCGTCTCTAACTACTTCCTCAAAGTTAGGGTCGGCAAAGGTAGCTATGTCCGAAGATGAAAAATCGCGGCAATTGTCTGTTGGCTGGAGCACTTGCTGCGCCTTAACGACTGGAACTAGTACAAACAGCAAGGCACCGAGAACTAGTTGTCTCATAAGAGCTACTCTTGGGCTAAATATCGAAGGTAACTCCATAGGGTATGACTTGTCCATTCCTGAAGAAGCTATTGTTTCCACTTTTACTCATGGGAAAAGTGGATTATGTTAAGCCTCTTATAAAAGGGAATAACCATGAAAACTCGTCCGAGTCTATTCTATTTCTTGTTTCTCTGGTTGCTGTCCATTGACGCAAGCGCGCAAACGAATTCAACTACTACAATAACTCCCTACCCTGCGGCTTGTATCGCACCCTCGGAACAAACTGCTGGATTAGATTTCACAGCAGATTCTTCTTATCTCCGCTTTAGTAATTCTACAAACGAGATCTACGAGTCTATCGACGGTCTTCGCATGAAAAGACTTGTTGAAGAACAGGCAGGCATTGCGCAGCGCTACAAAGCAGCCGGTAATAAATACTGGGGAAGAATAATCGGAACAGATTCCGACCACGAAACCGCTGAATGGATGATGGCTCAATTGCGTGGAACTGGAGCAGAAAACGTGCGAATTGACCCTATCTCATTGCCGCCACAATGGTTCCCTGAAGACTGGAAGGTAACAGTAACATCAAATGGTACAACTGCGGATTTAACATCTGCCTGGCCAGCTTATGGTTCTCCAGGGACGACTAAAAATGAAATAGAAGTTGAACTAATCGATGTGGGCCTGGGAATGGCAACTGATTTCATAGGGAGAGACGTCCAAGGTAAAGCAGTAGTAATCCACTCCATCCCTACTTCTAGCACAATATTTAATTCAGCCCGCAGCAACGGCGCTTTGAGACGTGCGGATGAGCAAGGTGCCGCCGCTATTTTATTGGTATTGGAATTGCCCGGTAATCTACAGACTGCCTTTTACAATGTTGGAACCTCCATTCCCGTACTAAGTATCGGCGCAGAAGACGGTGAACTATTGCAAGAATTGTTAGCAAACTCTTCTCCTGATGAAGCGGTAACTATTCATCTTCGTCTAGATGTAAGCATGGCCGAAGGATTATCTACCTCTAATGTTCGAGGAGAAATTCCTGCAGCTTCTCCAAATGCGGAACGAGTTATCATTGTTGCTCACCGCGATGCCTATTTTGAAGGTGCTAGTGATAATGCTTCAGGTGTTGCTACTGCATTAGAACTAATGCGTTTCTTTGGACAAAAACCTAAGGAACAAAGAACACATAGTATAGAAGTCATCGGAACGCCTGGACACCATAATTTAGCACGAACCGGACATACCTGGCTTTATGATAATCGCGCTTCGATTTTGGATAACACTGCACTGATCATTAATGCCGAACATACTGCCCACGCTCTTATTGATCGCTTTGGGCCTGAGCTTTGTTCGACTAATTCAATCGGGCCTTTCTCGTGGCGAATTAATGGCTCGAGCAAACTTATGGAGATTACGCTTCAAGCATTCGATGACTTTGGAATTCCGCGGTGGACAGAAACTGGTGGGCCGACAGGAGAGATTGCAACTATTTTCAATCTAGCACCTTCGATTGTTCTAATGCATGCGGGTGTATTACTACACACAAATATAGAAACCGCAGAAGCGATCCCAGCAGCGAGTTTGGTAGCAACAACTCGTGCATATGCGAAGATAATTGACCGAATCAATAATCTAAGCTACTCAGAGCTTTCGAGTAACTAGTCCAGCATGTGTCATGGAGTTAACAATTTTGTGGATAAATCTTCAATCATGCTTTATCGCCTGATTTCTGCATTCTGGAATTCTTCAGCCAGCGCATTGCACATCTACTGCGATTTCACTGAACGAAAAAGAGATCGTTATGATTTCGATTGAGTGAGCCCCAATAATTATTTGAACTCTTAAGGAACAATCATGAATAGGAAAATTCTACCAATCTTAATGATCACTTGTGCATTCGCTATGGGAATGTCATTTCAACACCAACAAGACATTTATGCGCAAAGTCAAAAAGTGTATGAACTACGAACTTACACAACAGCAGAAGGTCGACTACCACCTCTATTAGATCGTTTTGGCGGTGGCGAAATCGATTTGTTCCACAAACATGGAATGACCAGTGTTGGTTACTGGATTCCTGATGATGAAGATCTTTCACAGAATACGCTGGTATATATGGTTGCCCATGAAGACCGAGACGCTGCAGCAGAATCCTGGGCAAATTTCTCAGCCGATCCAGTTTGGACCGAGATGTGGAATACATCTTTAGAAGATGGACCAATCGTTACCGGTGTGGAGATTCAATTTCTAGATCCAGCAGAATTTAGCCCCCTGCAATAGACTTAATTTTATGGCACCGCAAATCTAAATAATGCGGGGTTACTAGCTTGGCCTTCATCTGCTGCACACACTGCGAGTTTTGGTTGAGGTGGCTTCTGAGCGATCGGACCAATTAGCTCGACAAATATTCCATCAGGATCGATGGCATTGATGATCCCGGTTTCATCTAATCCGGTTCCTGAGCAGCAAGGCGCTATCTCGGATAAAAACTCAACGCCTTCATTAGAAAGGAATGCTACTGCGGAATCTAAGTTTGTAACCGCCAAGGCAATGCGGTGGATACCAATATGACTTATGGGCGGAGGATAAGGTGGTTCTGGATTGAAAGGTTCCAACCATTGAACTAATCGCAGGGTGTTGCCGTCGCCATTGGCTAGACTGATATCAGCACCCCGAATTGTGAAAGCATGATTGAGGCCATATGCCTCAGCTTCTGGTAGAGATCCCTGCTCTGGCAGCATTTCAATTTCCGTATAGCCGATCCTTTGATAAAAGTTCAGAGACTCTTCAAAATCACTAACATTAACACCAATGTACGGCATGGAACTGATATTGACTGCCGAGCCATTATCAATAGCATCCAAGCTCTTATCTTCGATGAGCTTTAAGAAGACTCCGTCTGGATCTTGCATAAAAACAAAGCGCTCTCCTTCT
>DFQD01000040.1 GCA_002377605.1 Gammaproteobacteria bacterium UBA3498
TATTTTAAAAATGACGGCGATCGCTTCAATACTGGTTTGGTTCCTTGTTGCAGCGACTGGTCGTTGGATCGGATTTAGTGGGTAAAGCGGAGAAGATTATGAGCGAAGAAAATCAAACAGCAGCGGATGATCAAACTACAGGGCCTGCAGAATTAAAAGATGCTCAAACTTCCGCTTTAGTAGCAGCGTCTACATTCATTATTTTTTCTGCAATTTATTGGTTTTTCCAAATTCAATCTGTACGCGAACTTCTTGAGTTGGCTTATGGATAATTGCATTGTTGAATAAAAAAGGCTGGCGTTTGCCAGCCTTTTTTATCTCCTGGTTTTTAGCGCATTGGCGAATAATCGGTAGCGACCATGTACTTTCGCTCAATACCGCCCAAAATTTGGCCATCCCGATTCGACTCTTCAGCGACTCGTGCCCATTCTGGATCGGCAATAAAATCTTGCCAAGATTGATCCGCTGCTGCTTGGTTGTCGTGACCTAGCAGGTAAACGAGAGTATCTTCACGCTCTTCTTCGCTAGTTGGCGACCAGTAGCCAATCACTTCCATTCCGTGCTTACGGAAAATTCGCGTAGTGTGGTCACGAAATCTCGCATGCAAATTGTCGAGATTGCCTGGTGTTGCTTTGTAGGTCCGTAGTTCGAAAACTTTTTCATCTTGGGCTGAGATGCTGAAGAAAATGCCTGCACCTAAACCGATGATTAATGAAACTAACGATATTGCTGAAGTCTTTATGATTTTTTTCACGATAATCTCCCAAAAAGTGGATTCATTCTTTATCTTGAGGTCGAGTATAATCAAGGAAAACTCCCGATAACACCATCTGAAATGCCATCAAGAAATACCCGCGTCGATACATAAGGTTTTAATTGGCTAATTCGCCCGCAGTGGGAGCTATTATGCCTCTCCTTATCCAAAAAAAACTACAGAGAACCCATTATGAGCGCCTTCTTTCGAATCGGGGTATATTTCCATGTGGATTGGCTGAGGAAGCTTCATTAGCAGCAGATGTTAGCTTCTATTAATTGCATTTAGTATGATGCCAGCTCCCTTAACCAGAGACGACATGCCGTCATGGAAAACTTATTAAGCCAGGGGTTCGAGATAGCTATTTTTGGCATGGGCACAGTGTTCATGTTCCTGACACTCCTGATTCTTGCGACTCATGGTATGTCATTGTTGGTACAAAAATATGAAGCTAAGATTCCTAAGAATACTGCAGACACAGCGACACAAAAAGCAGATCGTAATCTTCTGGCAATAATCTCGGGCGCGATTGCACAGCATAGAAGCACGCGTAATTAATGGTGCATCCGGCACTTTCTCAACAGTACGAGCCAATTTTATGAACGATAAAAGTTCCCCTCTGGGAATAACTGATGTGGTGTTGCGGGACGCACACCAGTCGCTCTTTGCAACTCGTATGCGAATCGATGACATGCTGCCTATAGCAGATAAGCTCGATCAGGTTGGATTCTGGTCATTAGAGTCCTGGGGTGGAGCTACATTCGACGCCTGTATTCGGTATCTGGGGGAAGATCCTTGGGAACGTATTCGTCGTTTTAAGGAAGCAATGCCTAATACACCACAGCAGATGTTGTTTCGAGGACAAAACATTCTGGGTTACAGACATTATGCTGATGATATTGTTGATAAATTCGTAGAACGAGCTGCTACCAATGGTGTTGATGTTTTTCGTGTCTTTGATGCCATAAACGACATGCGTAATCTTGAGACCGCGATTAAATCCGTGCGCAAGTATGAGAAGCATGCTCAAGGCACGATGTCATATACGATTAGCCCTGTGTACACGATAGATAGTTGGTTGGACATGGCACGGGCGATCGAAAGTATGGGCGCTGATTCGCTTTGTATTAAGGATATGGCCGGCTTACTTAAGCCCTATGTTGCCTATGAGCTAATCACCAAGCTCAAAAAGACTGTCAACATTCCTATTCATATGCAATGCCATGCAACTACTGGTCTATCTACTCCTACTTATATAAAGGCTATAGAGGCAGGCATCGATAATGTGGACACTGCGATTTCGTCCATGAGTATGACTTACGGTCATTCGCCAACTGAAACAATGGTTTCACTTCTGCAGGATACAGAGCGAGATACTGGATTAGATATGAAACTGCTGGAAGAGATAGCAAGCTATTTTCGAGAAACAAGAAAAAAGTACGCAAAGTTTGAAGGATCTTTAAAGGGTATCGATTCTCGTATCCTAGTAGCACAGGTGCCCGGGGGCATGCTTACTAATTTGGAAAATCAATTGCGAGAACAAAATGCAGCAGACAAACTTGATGAGGTGCTGGATGAGATTCCAAGGGTAAGAGAAGACTTGGGTTTTATTCCTCTGGTTACGCCTACATCTCAGATTGTCGGTACCCAGGCGGTATTAAACGTGTTAACTGGAGAGCGCTATCGTAACATCACTAAAGAAACCGAAGGGGTATTGAAGGGAGAGTACGGAACCACACCAGCACCAGTTAACACTGAGCTGCAGGCCAAAGTACTTGATGGTCGTGATGCTATTACCTGCAGGCCTGCAGATTTATTAGAGCCGGAATTTGAGAAACAGAGAACTACTCTATTAGGTTTGGTGAAGGAAGAAGGTGTCAGCTTGGTAAATGAAGTTGATGACACGCTTACTTATACGTTGTTTCCTCAAGTGGGATGGAAATTTCTAAAAAATAGAAATAACCCCGACGTTTTCGAACCAGTCCCATCTGAAGAAGATGTATTAACCAGTGCTTCCAAGGCTAAAGCCGATTCTGGGATTTACACAGTTAAGGTGGAAGGCAAGGCTTACGTTGTAAAAGTCACCGATGGTGGAGATGTTTCTCATCTTGGGAAAGTTAAAGGTGGGCTTCCGCCAGCTCCAAAGGTGGCAGTCTCGCCCAAGGGGGAAGCAGTAGAAATTTCGGCTCCTCTTGCTGGAAACGTATTTAATGTGGCAGTGGAACTTGGTGATAGCGTAGCGGAAGGTGACGTAATTCTTGTACTAGAAGCGATGAAGATGGAAACCGAAATACGCTCAACTCATTTTGGAGTTGTTTCGGAAATATTCGTCAACACTGGTGATGCGGTAAAAGTTGGTGACGTTTTACTGACTCTAAACTAATTGAGCAGAATGATATGAGTCAGCTAGTTGCGCTTTGGCAATCTTCCGGGATCTTTCAGATTAGTATTCCCCAAGTAGCTATGATCCTTATTGGATTGTTTCTACTGTATCTCGCTATTGCTCGTAGATTCGAGCCTTTGCTATTAATTCCAATTGGATTCGGCGGGATTCTCTCAAATATACCTGGTGTAGATATCGCGGTCGGCGATGGAGTGCTAGCTCAATTTGCTGCTATGGGCTTAGATACAGGTATCTTTCCCTTATTGGTATTTATGGGTATTGGAGCAATGACTGACTTTGGTCCACTGCTTGCCAATCCGCGCACAATGTTACTAGGAGCAGCTGCTCAGTTCGGTATTTTCACTACTCTACTAGGCGCCTTGTCTATGACGCAAATTGGGGTCTTTGATTTTTCTCTTGCGCAAGCGGCAGCGATTGGAATTATAGGAGGCGCGGATGGACCGACTGCGATTTATGTTTCAAGTGTCCTTGCACCTGAGTTACTAGGGGCGATTGCAGTCTCAGCATATTCTTATATGGCGCTAGTGCCTTTAATTCAGCCGCCGATTATGCGGGCATTAACCACGCATTCAGAACGAGTCATTCAAATGAAACTCCCTAGAGAAGTATCTCAGGCTGAGAAGATTTTGTTTCCTCTGCTTTTACTTATTCTTGTTGCACTAATTGTTCCTGGAGCAGCACCATTACTTGGTATGTTCTGTTTTGGAAATTTAATGAAGGAGTGTCGTGTTGTAGCTCGACTTTCTGATACTGCGCAAAATGCTTTGATAAATATCGCGACTATTTTTCTTGGTTTATCTGTTGGGTCTAAATTAATCGCCGACGAGTTTTTGGTGGGAGCGACTCTTGGTATCTTAGCCCTGGGCGTCGTTGCATTCGCCATTGGCACTGCTACCGGTGTTTTGATGGCAAAGCTCATGAATCTTTTCTCTGAGCGAAAAATAAATCCATTGATTGGAGCAGCGGGAGTTTCTGCTGTGCCTATGGCGGCCAGGGTCGCTAACAAGGTAGGTATAGAATCGGACCCCGACAACTTTCTCATCATGCACGCTATGGGTCCGAACGTAGCAGGTGTGATCGGATCAACCATCGCCGCGGGCGTGTTGATACAGTTTGCTGGTTAAGTAAATTTTATCGCCCACTACACATTTATTTCATTTCTAAATGCAATCTGTACGTATATCACTGAATATTCGGTAGTCAGCTAAAACCTCTTCTAATGGTGGCCTGATTTTGTTTTAAAGTGAGTCTCGCAGGGCATCGGTTAAATTGGTTGAGCAACACTTGAGCTTTAATTAGAGACTTCTCTTCATCTATCGCTACTGGACCCATCTTCAAAAACATTCTGCTGCATGGTTTCTGCCGGAGAGTCGGAAGTAGGCTTGCCAACAGTACGTGCAGGTACGCCAACAACAGTTGTATGGGCAGCGACATCGCTTAAGACCACGCTGCCTGCGCCAATTTTTGCACCTTCGCCGATCTCTATGTTTCCTAGTACTTTAGCGCCAGCGGAAATTAGCACGCCGGACCGAATTTTTGGATGTCGATCGCCTTTCTCGTTACCTGTACCACCGAGTGTCACCTGCTGCAAAATAGAAACGTTGTCCTCGATAACAGAAGTTTCACCAAT
>DFQD01000028.1 GCA_002377605.1 Gammaproteobacteria bacterium UBA3498
GCTGCAGGAATGTCTGCCGGGAAGACTACGAATTTTGAATTTCCGGACTCAGAGAGTTGCTGTAGTGAGGAGATATATTTTTCACCAAGTAAATACACTACCGGCAATTCTTTTTCGCCGATTGCCTCGGTTACTTTGGTAATGGCGCGCTTGCTAGCTTCAGCTAGGATAACCTGGGCTTCTGCCTCTCGTTTTGAGGCCTCCAGTTCACCTTCGGCTTGAAGAATTGCTGCTTGCTTGTCACCGTCAGCTCTAGTAACAGTTGCTCGACGCTCACGTTCGGCGGCGGCTTGTTCTTCCATTGCTTGCTGCATAGTAGCGGATGGATTGATGTCTTGAATTTCCACTGTCTTTAGAGTGATACCCCAATCAGAAATGTCATCTGAAATAGCAGCTTTTAGCTTTGCTTTAATGTGGTCGCGTGAAGAGAGTGCATCATCGAGATTCATTTCACCTACGATGGAGCGCAGTGATGTTTGTACTAGGGTTTGAATAGCAATCACATAGTTTTCAACACCATAAACTGCTTTTTCTGGTGACACGATATTTATGTAAGCAACGGCATTAGTTATTATTACGGCGTTGTCCTTAGTGATTACATCTTGGGAAGGTATATCAAGAACAATGTCTTTTGTTGTTACTTTAAATGCGACGGCGTCAATAAATGGAATAATGAAGTTAAGACCCGGATTAAGCGTTTTGTTGTATTTGCCGAGTCGTTGAGTTACCCACTTAAATCCCTGCGGAACCTGGCGCACACCTTGTGCGACAGTAATAAGTAGGAAAACGAATATAGCTATCGCCAATATCATTTCTGGTGTCATTGTAACACTCCTTTTAGTAAAACCGGTTTCAGGCTTTTTCTACTATTAGTGCATTTCCAGACAAATCTTTAACACTTACTCTATCTCCAACAACTAATTCGTCTTGCGAAATAATCAACCATTCATCGGAGCCCAGTACGGGTGCTGGGAATCGAACTTTTCCTCTCTTCTCGCCATCCGGAACACGCAATACTTGCCCAATTTCACCTAACAGTTGTTCCTTGGAAAGGCCGGCCTTTGTTTTGTCGATATTTAGTGGTTTGATTAGTTTAAACCACGCGATTGCAAACGCTGTTGAAGATACTGCCCAGATGAGAATTTGAGCGATGACTGACATTTCTGGCAGAGGCACCATGAGTAAACCCACTACGACGGCAGCTGCGCCAAACCAGAAAATAAAAAAAGTTCCTACAAAGATTTCGAAAAGCATCAGAGCGATGCCAATTACAATCCAGTGCCAATAGAGAAGTGTAAATTCCATGATCTGGTTCCTTTTTAGCAATAGATCATTATTGATCTGTTTGGACTCCCTAGTAAACCTGTAATTTTGGGCGGATTCAGAAAATTCCAGATGTTTAACGGGTTAGGGCTGTAGCTTAGTGGAAATGATGTCTCTAAGCTGATAAATGAAAACAAAAAAGGCCGGCAATTGCCGGCCTTTCTCTTAAATGAAAATTTACTAAAAAGTGTTGAGTGCGAGTAACCTCGCTTCTTGCTCTTTATCATTAGCAAAATTTACAATCATGTCTGACGTTACCGGTACTCGATTAAACGAATGGCCGAGAGCATCAGAGATTGCCGAAGTAACCGCAGCTACTGCGCTTCCTTGCGATGGCTCACCTACACCTCGTCCACCCGCTGGATTATATGGGTCAGCGATATCTACTGCGTCATTCGGCATTTCGATTGGTACATCTAAAATTGTTGGAAGCTTTGCCTGATAGAAACCAACATTTGCCGGTAACGCATTTTGTGGATCGTAGACATGTCTTTCTGTTGCTGCCATGCCGAATCCCCAAACTGCGCCGCCGTTAATTTGTTGCGACAGTCCCTGCGGATGGATTATTGTGCCGCAATCTGCAATACCAACATAATCGATAACATCATACTTGCCTGTGTCTAGATCGATTTCTACTTCCGCCATACTGATCATCAAACCGGGAGCGATTCCTCGTTTTTCCAGGTTATCTTTGGCTACGCCAATGAGGCCTGTTCCAGCAATTCCTAGCACTGCACGTTGCGTAATAGGGTGAATGTCTTCTGGGTATTGTTCACCGCTAAAACTGCCGCCGATTTCAATTGCTTTGCTTGCGGCTTCACCATAGCTCATTCCTTGGTCAGGATTGTCTGCCCTAAATACGCGTTCGTCAGCAATATCGTATTCGTCAAAAGATCCCCCAAATTGAGCTGCGGCAATCTCTTTAAGCTTGCGGACAACATCTTCAGCTGCCACCCAATTCGTCCGAGTATGGGTAAAGATTGTATTAGAGCCACCCTGAGTCGAGGCATGAGGTAAGTGACGGTCCGTGCTACCACGAACGATTTCGCAACTTTCCCAACGGCACTTAAGAACCTCTGCTGCCGCACGCGCAGTGCCGGCATAGGAATAGGTGCCTAGATTCCCGACTCCACTGTGTAAATGAATTCGACCGTCGGGCGTGATTCGAACTAGCCCGTCATAACCATTGCCACCTGCGGAGTGATAACCAAGACCCACTCCAAGTCCGCGAACTTTGCTGCCATTGCGTTGCCGCGGTGCAGCTTCACGTTCGGTCCAATTAAACAGGTCGGTTGCCATATCGATGGCTTCGGTCATGAATGCACTGGTGACAGGTCCTTGATATTCGTAGACCGGTGATTCGCTATGGGGCGCATTCACTCTTCTGAACTGCGCGCGATCCATGTTTAACTTCCGAGCTGCTATATCCATGATTGGTGCGATGGCAGCAGACATTTCGTTTTGTCCGGGGCCACGCTGAGCACCTCGAGGAGCGGTATTGGTAAAAACAGGGATATTGCGCAAGCGCATCGCAGTGGGCGTATAAACAACCGATATATGTTGTGCCGAAGAAGAAGCGCTATTGCGACCGGTGGGACCGCCATCACTAATTATGATGACATCAACTGCTGCAACAGTTCCGTCTGCACGGACTCCGGTCTTTACCCATCCTTGCATGCCAGGTCTACCAACACCTAGATAGTATTCTTCTTCCCGCGTAATGCGCAATTGCACTGGTCGATTGAGCAGCTGTGAAAACCGTCCAGTAATGGCCATAGTTGGATAGACCCTGCCTTTTGAACCAAAACCACCTCCAGTGTTTTCAGAAATCATGCAGACGTTTTCAGGTTCGATACCCAAAAGTTCGGCTAATGGCTCTACAACAGCGCTTTGGCTTTGGGTAGAGGCGTAGAAATAGCATTTACCATTTTGCCAATATGCCATGCTGCTGCGTGGCTCCATACAATGGTGTGGCGTGCCTGCAGTGACAAAAGACTCTTCGACGATAACTTCACTCTCAGCAAAGGCCGCGTTTAAATCCCCATAAGTCCACCCATCGGCAAATTCGACACCTTGCGGTTCTTGCCCATTTCTGAGTTTCTCTACTTCACTGGATGGCCATTTAATTGTATTGATTCCTCCGCGAATAGTGGCGTTCTCATCTTCCAGTGAATTGGTTTGCATTAGGACATTTCCGTCAGGGTAGGCATCGGGGCCGCCTTCTACCAAACTCTCTAATGGATCTGTTACGAATGAACGGCGTTCGAATTCGATTTTTATATGATCGATAGCATTCTCCGCAATGGCGTCGGATATAGCGGCGATTGCCACAATAGGCTGCCCGATGTAAGTGACATCATCTGAAGCAAGCACTGGATCATCTGGTGCATTTGATGGTGGAAGGTCATCAGCAGTTAAAATGCCAAGAACTCCATCCATGCGCAGTGCTTCCGACGCATCAATGTTTACAACGCGACCACTGGGAAGCGGACTGGTTAAGAGTCGCGCATACACCATGCCTTCAGGCGCAAAGTCTTCCACGTATTTTGCATCGCCGGTTACTTTGCCTTCGACATCAGGGGGAATAAAATCTTTTCCAATATGCATAAATGTCATGACAGCAACTCCGAGGCGCGCATTACGCCATTTAAGTAGTGATCATAAGCACCGCAGCGGCAGAGATTGCCAGCCAAAGCTTGTCTTGCTTCTTCGCGAGTCGGATTTGGATTTCCTATCAACAAAGCAGTAGCTGACATGACTTGTCC
>DFQD01000204.1:0-132 GCA_002377605.1 Gammaproteobacteria bacterium UBA3498
GCTCCAGTTAACTATGGTTTTAGATTTTACCGATAAGTTACAGAGAAATCGGGCTTTTTTGTGACAATTTTTCACAGGGATTACTAAGTCATCTGGACAATATGCCGAAACACTGTAGTACTAATGAAAAGC
>DFQD01000204.1:499-8765 GCA_002377605.1 Gammaproteobacteria bacterium UBA3498
TACTGGCCACTCTGGCGTCTTCCGCCCTTGCTCAACCAAGCGAACTCGTTAGGGAACTTGAAGTAGGCGCCCTTTTCACTTCAGGTAACACAGACGAACATTCACTGAATTTCGCAGGAAATATCTCCCGGACTCAAAATAATTGGGAATACCGATTCACTCTAGATGGTATTTATGCATCGAGTGATGATGAAACTAAGGGTCAGCGCTTTTATGGTGTCGGCAGTGCTAATTACGAATTCTCTGAAGACAGTTTCTTTCTTGCTCGAATATCTCATGAAGATGACCGATTCAGCGGTTTCGATAGCCAGTCTGACTTCACGCTTTCATACGGTCGCGGGTTTCTGCAATCACGCAATGATATGAGCCTCGTCCTCAATACTGGTATTGGTATTCGTTGGTCTCGATTAAATGGATCCGATTTCGATGAGCCGATTCTTCGTTTGGCAGGTGAATACGAGTGGACCTTAAGTAACTCAGCTACCTTTAGCCAGGAACTGGCGATAGAGTACGGTACTGACTCAAATATTTACCGTTCCGATACAGGAATAACAACTCAGGTGTTAGAAAATCTTTCATTACGTGTCTCACTTCGATTGAAGCACCAGACCGAAGTCCCAGCCGGTCGTGATGAAACTGATACAGAAACTGCTGTGACTTTCGTAATGAATTTCTAAACTGACAGATCTCTATTTAGTTTCTGAAGGCTATAACATTATGACACCGGTTGTTCGGCTATGCTGGGCGATGTGTGATGATGTCATTAGACTTGTGTAGCCCAGCGCTGTAATACCAATCACTGTCCAACTTCATTGCGACACAGAGTCCAAATCCTGCAAGGGCCATTGATGTTGTTCAGAAATCAGAACGGGTATGAAACTTTCACCATGCAACAGTGCATACCTTTCTCGAATTGTACGGCGCAATGCGTTTTAGTAATCCTTTCGATATGGAACCTTCGGGCCTTTACTCGCGTTGTGAAGATGGCCAGAAGAATTTCGACTAGATTAAAGAGATTCTTATGATCGCCAATTACCTAGTGATACCGTCCCTGATTTCTATCGCAGCGCTTGGTTAAGAGCCAGCGCCAGCAGCTTCTAGTCCACTACTAGCCACAATAAGCATACAGAGGCTATACTCGAAATTTCTTAGTTGAGAATTAGTGGATGCGCACGATGCAAATGCTGCGGCTCCTTTTAACGAGCTTCATTCTAATGCCTGCGTCTCTCCTTGCAGATCAAACTGATGAACGACTCGACGGTCTATTTTCTACATTATTGGCCAGCACAGACTTAACCAATTTAAGGGCTACAGAGAATAAGATTTGGGAAATTTGGTTCGAGCATCCTAATGACAATGTGGAGCAACTAATGCAATTAGGTGTTACTCGCATGAATGACAATCGCTATGCCGATGCCATGCTGATATTTTCGCAACTGATAGAAAATTTTCCCGACTACGCAGAAGGTTGGAATCGTAGAGCAACTTTGCATTACATTCTTGGTAATTATGAAGAATCAATTGCAGACATTGAACAAGTGCTAGACCTCGAGCCTCGGCATTTCGGAGCACTGTCCGGATTAGGGCTGGTTTATCTGCAACAAGAGCAATTAAGCAAAGCTAGACAAGCGTTTGAAAATTTAATTGATGTCCATCCCAACAGCCCGAACGCGCAGGAAAATCTGCGCAGGGTAAACGAAGATATTCGCCTGAATGTGATTTAAAAAATCAGAGCACAAAAAAGGGATTCATTTGAACCCCTTTTTTATCAGTCCTTTAATTATTGACGCGAACCAGATACTCCGAATGCTCCGAAGTCGCTATCGAATGAACCTTCGAGTGAATCCCCATCCACGGCTCCGCTGAACTCGAGAACCAATGATTGGCCCTGTGCATCAACTGCTGCCTGAAAGTTAATAGAATTTGCGTCATATGTAACACCAGTAATAGGTGCCTCACCGAGGCCATCGGCATTCATGCTTCCGGAACCATCCGCATTAAGGGTTAAAGTCGCAGGTAGCGCGCCCAATGGAGTGTTCATCTCAACATCCCAAACGCCAACCCCTGGGGGAGTACCTGCAGCACAGCCAACCAGAATAGCCAGAGACAATACCAACAATCCGCCAATTAGTTTTTTCATAAATATATCCACCATTTTTTGTATTTCAAAAAGCTCAGACTGTTTGACAAAGGAAGCTCGGAGTGCCGCTTGGGCTGGGTCTCCTGATAGTATTTGAAACCCCAAATCCTGCTTTACGTGGAGTTGCCTCAATTGTGAAACGTTTGCCTATTGTCCTGTTAATAACGCACTAGTCAACTGTAATAACCGATGATTCATTCCATTCCACCTGAATTAATTAGTTATCAAGAGTTCTATGGTATTTCCCAGGCATTTAACCAACGTTGGCCAGTCTGTTTAAAACCATAATAAGTAAGCAATTCTCGCTCAATTCCTGGCATATGTGCTGCGCCATAGAATACGCTAATTTTTTGGTTTACGGGGTTTTCCAATATCTGCTCTAAAACTTCAAGAGCAGCGAGGTTGCGATCGCCAAGAATCGTAATTTCATCTTCAAGCTCCGGACCAATAATACCATCGGTGCGGCCTAGCTCCTCGGCGAAAAGATACTTGAAAGCCGCAGTCTGATCTTCTGCCATTAAAGCTTTAGCAATTGACAGCATTGTGAAAGAAGTAGGAGCTTCACCCTGTTCGATAGCGGCCTGCTCGCTTGCTAGTTGGGCAACAGCAAGACTAAGAAACATAGAAAAGAAATTTTCATTCTTCTCCAACATGTTTTGCAGTAGTTCATCTGGATTCAAATCTGCATGCACAAAATTCGCTGGGGAATAATCAATTTGTTCTAACTGAAAACTTACATCAAGAAAATTTCCCAATGACCTTTGCACGAAGCTTATCGCAGAAGTTCTCTCTACAACTGCTTCTGGTGTTGGCCTGTCGCCTTCATAGGCAACTAGTTCATAGAGAACTGCATCTTGTTGCCGAAAGTAGTTGTTAAGCTCTGCATAATATTCGAGCTCACCTAAATGGACTGCTGACACCAAATCAATGGTGACACCTAATTCGTTTTGATAAGTAACAATTGCTGTTTGCAGTTTACCTTCCCATTCCCCTTTACCAGCAGCAAACTTGAGAAAGTTTGATGAAGAGTCTGAAGATTGCGTAATAACAATGTTTGTATTTAAACAAACAACTATCAGTAAGGAATATTTAAATAATCTGTGCATCTTTAACTTGTTTCAGGAGTTCCACCAAATCGTGGTAAATCTACTGTCAGCGTCTTTGGTCTACCATCTGATTTCAAATAGGTAAAAATTCAAGGCTTTCCCCCAATTAATTCTTTGAACCTAGAAAACTTCACAAATTCACATAAAGTCTATAGGGAAAATAGCTTTTCTTTTAGCAGTTGTTTCACCAACCGTATCACAGATTAACTATTCCACTACCATGCTAGCTCAAGGATCTCTCGAACCTGCTCAGCGCTGGTTAAACTGCGGGGATTATGGCGGACTACTGGGTGTAATATGGCTTTCTCGGCAATTTTGTCCAATTGAGTTTGTTCTACTCCCACTTCTCTGAGTGATGTTGGCAATTGCAGCCCGGAAACTAATTCCTTTACTGCTTCACTTGCCAAGAGCTCAGGCTTCCCCAGCGCAGTCGAAATACTCTTCTGCCTTGCAGAGAACTCTTCACCGTTCCATTGTAAAACTGCTGGCAACATAACACATGATGTATGGCCATGAGGAACACCACAAAAACTTCCTAATATGTAACCTATTCCATGACTGGCACCATGGGGTACGGTTCCTAGTCCACAGCACGCTAACCAGACTGCCTGAAAGTTCAGTGAACGTGCCTGAAGGTTATCTGGGTCTGTTTTTACTTGGGGTAATGATTCCGCAAACATGCTGATTGCATGCAGAAAATGTGCATCTAAATAAGGACTAGTTTCTTTGGAACAAAATCCTTCTACCGCATGATCAAGAGATCGAATAGCTGTAGATAGCCACAACCACTCCGGTGTACTCGCAGCTAGATGTGGATCATAGACAATGCATTGTGGACAGAGATCTTTCCCGCGGTAGCCCTCTTTAGCAGAGCTCTGGGTATTCAGTACCCCGGCATTATTACTATACTCTGCCCCTGATAAGGTTGTTGGTACTGCTATCTGTCTTACTCGAGAATGGTCGGATAGCAAACCAAAGTCACCCCACCTCGGCCCTTGAGTTCCATCACTCTGCAGAGCATATTGCAATAACTCCTCCTCAGAATTTACATTTTGATCCAGAGCAAGCTGCACTGCTTTGCAAGCATCGATAATCGATCCTCCACCCAAGGAAACCATTAAGTCTGCATTAGACTTTCTGACTTCCGACAATGCAGCTAAGACATCACTTCGTGGTGTGTGGGAACCGATCTGATCAAATAAACCAACATAGCTATTCCCCAGAGCTTCCCTTAGTTGTGCAAATCCATCTGTAGTCTTGCTAAGACTGTTGGATGCGAAAAGAAAAATGCGTTCTGTGCTGAGCTTTTTAGCCAACTTAGGCAGTTCGGTATTTACTGATTTTCCTACAACCACCGTTTCCAGAGCTGAATAATTGAATTCCATTGTTTGGCAATCGTTTATTGAATAAGAGCGGAGCATTCTCCCACAGCTTATTCCACGAACCTATTGAAAACAGAAATGCAGCCTGTCTACCAATATCAGGGTTCGCATCTGCACCTAATCCTTTAGTGATTTTGTTGCCCATCTGAAGAATGGTTTTTGCTTTTAGGACGGATAGACAATTTTCACATTGATGCTGCAGCTGCTCTGTTTTATGCTGCGGTGATCATCTAGATACCAAGCAAGGTGGTTGGAAATGGCAACTTTCAAAGTTAACAGCGTGGAGCATACCCTTGATATCGAGCCAGATATGCCTTTGTTATGGGCTATTCGCGATGAGCTCGGTATGACAGGGACCAAGTTCGGTTGCGGTATTGCAAATTGCGGCGCCTGCACTGTGCATGTAAACGGAAGCTCTGTTCGCAGCTGTGTGACTCCGGTCTCCGCTGTAGAAGGACAAGAAATAACTACGATCGAAGGGCTTGCCATAGCGGCAGCTGGCACTAACTCATCTACTACTGATTTAACCGCAGTACAACAAGCCTGGATCGATCATCAGATTCCACAATGTGGATACTGCCAATCAGGAATGGTTATGGCGGTATCGTCTTTTCTCGCCAGCAATCCAAATCCTACTGATGCTGAAATCGATGCCAGTATTACAAATATTTGCCGATGTGGCTCCTACCCAAGAGTGCGAAAAGCAATTCGCGCCTTGGCAAACGTATAAGGGGGCCGCCAATGAAAATGAATAGAAGACGTTTTATTTTAGCCAGTGCTATCGCCGGAGGTGGCGTATTAATTGGATACTCCGCGACGCGACCGAGTAGACATCGCCGCGCCAATAAAGAATTAGTTCAAGGCCCAGAAAGATTTATTAGTTCCTTTATTAAGATCGATCCGAGTAATGACATCACAATATATATACCCCACTCGGAAATGGGCCAGGGCATCCACACTTCCTTATCTATGATGGCAGCAGATGAATTAGATGCAGCCTGGGAAGATGTGATTATTGAACAAGCTCCAGCAATAGATTTATTTGCCAATGGCGATCTCGTGAAAGGCTTCGCGGGAGAATTTGGTGTGCCGAGTTTCTTAATGGGATTGGTGAACGTTAGTTCTTTCTCTGTAGCTGAATTAATGAATTTACAAACTACCGGAGGAAGTACTTCTATTCGCTACACTGGTGAGTATGCAATGCGAACGGCGGGTGCAGCAGCTCGAGAAATGCTTATTGCTGCGGCAGCGAATCGTTGGAGCGTATCGTCAACAGAGTTAACTACTGAACTCAGCTACGTACAACATAATGCGTCGGGTCGTTCTCTAAGATTTGGTGAGCTGGCGGCAGATGCAGCATTGTTAGAGCCCCCAGAGAATCCTTCATTAAAGGATCGCTCGCAATTCAACATTATGGGAAGAGCGATTTCACGAAATGATATTCCCGCGAAAGTTGATGGATCTGCGATGTATGGCCTGGATGCCCACAGCGATGACATGCTTTACGCAGCAATTAAGCTTACCCCTGTTTTTGGCACCAAGCTGCTATCAGTGGATGCGTCAGAAGCATTAGCGCAGCGAGGAGTTAAGCGTGTCATTGAACTAGAAGATTCCGTTGCAGTGGTCGCAGATAACTATTGGCGAGCAAAGAAAGCATTAGAACTGGTTAACGCAACATTTGAAGAATCTGAATTTGATAAAGTTTCGAGTGCAGATATAGCTGCGCGTTTTGATCGTGAGCTTGCCGAGAGTAATGGCAGTACCGATAAGGAAGTCGGGGACACGGAAGCCGCGTTAGAAGAAGCGGCTGATGTTATCGAGGCGAGTTATCGTGTGCCCTATCTTGCGCACGCTGCTATGGAACCGATGAATTGCACTGTACATTTTCAAGGTGATCATGCCGATATGTGGACCAGTACACAAGATGCTCTTGGTATGAGAGGAAGAGTTGCAAGTGTCGCTGGTTTACCTGAAGAAAACGTAACCTTTCATCAGACTTATTGTGGTGGTGGCTATGGGCGTAGATTACCATTTAACTGGAACATGATTGATCACGCCACATTAATCGCTAAAGAATTTGATGTGCCCGTTAAAACTATTTTCAGTCGCGAAGATGATATGCAGCAGGATTATTATCGTCCTGCTGTACATAATAATTTCAAAGCAGCATTCGATACGAATAACAAAGTTATTGCCTGGCATAGTCGCTTTACTGGCCCCATTCAGGTTCCGGGCGCATCCCATATTGCTTATGACATTGAGAATCAATCCATTAGAGTTGTTGATGGGGATTCTCATGTTCCGATCGCTGCATGGCGAAGTGTTGATCATTCTCAACAAACTTTCTTTATTGAATCCTTTATGGATGAGATCGCCCATCGTGTGGGAATGAACCCTTATCAAATGCGCATGGGTTTGTTGCAGGAACATCCACGTCATCGCAAGGTACTAGAAGTTGCGGCAGAAGCCGCAGGATATGGCCAAAACTTACCGGATGGTCATGCCTTGGGTATCGCTGTACAGGAAAGCTTCGGCAGTTTTGTTGCTGAAATTGCAGAGGTTTCAATGGGTGAAGAAAATCAGCCTATTGTGCACAAGGTAACCTGTGCCGTCGATTGTGGCTGGGCGGTAAACCCGGATACTGTGGAAGCGCAAATCGAAAGCGGCATTATTTTCGGTTTGACCGCAGCAATGTACGGTGAAATCACAATCGAAAATGGAAGAGTAGCTCAAGGCAACTTCCCTGATTATGAAATGGTAAGAATGGCGACTTCACCGGAAATTGAAGTACACATCGTTGAGTCGGGAGAGACTTTAGGCGGATTAGGTGAACCTGCTACACCGCCGATTGCCGCAGCAGTTACCAATGCTATCTACATTCTTACCGGACAAAGAGTACGAGAACTTCCAATTAAGAATCACGATTTCTCGCGTTCGAATCCGGTCGCACAAGTTTGAAAATTAGCCTTATTACAGAACTGGTGCTTTTCCTGCTTGTGAGAAAATCCCTTCGTGCTGGTTCTTAGCCTTGGCTTGATCGTCTTCATCTTGCCCCATCTTCTGCGAGAATTTGGCTTACGAGATAGGCTAAGGAATGACCTTTTAGGGATTGGCCCCTATAGGGGAATACATTCCCTGCTCTCCTTTTTTGGACTGGGATTGATTATCTGGGGAAAGTCTATTGCTCCTTTCGTGATGATTTGGGAACCACCATTCGAACTGCGTTACCTCTCATCCATATTCATGATTCCTGTATTCATCCTAGCAGTGGCTGGCAACATTCCCATGTCCTTTTTGCGCTGGCAACTAAGAAACCCCATGTTGTTGGGGGTTATAATTTGGGGAATCGCCCATCTCTGGGCAAATGGAGACCTGGCATCGATACTTCTCTTTGGAAGTTTTACTCTCTGGGCCGGCCTAAAATTTGTAAAATTGCGCGGCAATGCAACACCAACTAGTGAACTTGAACTAAGTTGGTTGTGGCGAGATTTGGTAGCAGTCGTTGCCGGTTCAATTCTTTACTTCATCATTTATGTAAGCCACGGGCAGTTATTTGGAGTCGGTCTTGCGATTAGCTAATTTCAGAATCTTCTCACTCAATTTTTTGTTGATTGTTTCAAGCAATCTTTTTGCGCAGG
>DFQD01000125.1 GCA_002377605.1 Gammaproteobacteria bacterium UBA3498
TTTCATAACTAATTAGGTCATATTGACCAGTCAAATAACTAATAGATGCGAATACGATTCTTAAAGTATTTAAGCGCCATTCTGCTTTCCATGAATGTAGTAATTAGCGCTCAAGAAAACCCACCTGAAGAACAGGGTCCAGAAGTCACTGAGGCGCGCGCTCTGGAAATTTCGCGGGAGCTATCCACCCGTCAGACTGCCATTGAGAACATCCAGAGCGATCTAGGAATTTATGATCCGTCGTTAATTGAAGCTTATGGTGACATGGGTCGTTTCTATTCAGAATTAGAAGATTATGAAAATGCCATTCGCCTCTATACAGAGGCACTGCAAATCGCTCGTATCAATACTGGCTTATACAGTCCTCAACAAATTCCGATTCTCGATTCGCTAATCGAAGCAAATAGTCGCAGCACTGATTGGCAAGAAGTCGACGACTTCCAAGAACTTTATTACCTGATCAATTCGCGGATTTATGAGCTTACGGAGATTGAATATATTGCTGCAGCAGAAATATATGGTGCGTGGAAGTTGCGAGTTGTCAGGGAAAATTTATTGGATCAATCACGTTTTAGCTTGCTTAGCACAGCAGAAAATTTAAGTGATTTCTATGCCCGTACTATCCAAAGACTAGAATTAATTCCGGATGTGAGACGAGAAGATTTAATCACCGTAATCTACGGTAAATCCCAGGCTGATTTGACCCTTGCCCGAGTTGTGGCCTCAACTCCCTATTCTGCTTTCGAGGGAACCGAAAGTCAGTTCATTAGTCAGGTACGCTGTACTAATGTACGCACTGTTTCAGGTCAGGTGACACGGCAGTGTTATACAGTTCAGGTAGAGAACCCACGGTATCGACTTTCTCAGCGGGATGCTAAGCGGTTTGCATTACAACGCCATACCCGAGAGATTTCGCGCTCAATTGAAAGACTTGAAGGGATTAAAAACACCAGTTCCGAGCTCACTTCAGGCGAAAGGCAGGAAATCGACAACCAAATAGCGCTGCTGGTGGCTGAATCAGAACAATTAGTCCGATCTTCCGGCAGGCTGTTTTAATCCGCGAGTAGAAGCAGCTGCTTTTTCCATCCCTATTTAATGCCCAAATACCCTATTTTCGGACAATTTTGCTGGAATTTTTTCCCCACAAAAGGTACAAAAGAACCCGTTGAGCCGAGCTATTGTCGGCTCAGCCTCAAAAAATAACTGGAGGAGATTATGTCTCATTTTGCCAATCGGCTAACTCGAGTCCTTCTGTCCGCTTTAGTGGCAATTTTTGCACTTGGGGGTCAGTTTGCGGCAGCTCTTGAAGAAGGCGATAAAGCGCCTGATTTCTCGCTGCAAGCTTCTGATGGTGAAACCTACACGCTTTCTCAGTTCGCTGGTGACAAGCCTGTAGTTATTGCCTTCTTTCCCAAAGCCTTTACCGGTGGCTGAACTATGCAATGTAAAGCGCTGCGTGACAGTGCCAGAGAAATTCAGAGTTTCGACGTTGCATACTTTATGGCCAGTGTAGATACGCTGGAAGACAACACAGCTTTTGCCGCTGAGCATGAAGCTAATTTTCCAATCCTTGCAGATCCTGAAAAGGAAATGACTGGTGAATATGACGTTCTGATGGAAGTCGGATTTGCTAATCGCTGGACGTTCTACATAGATACGGATGGCACAATCCTTAAGATCGATAAGGAAACTAACCCAGCAACGGCGGGACGAGACCTAGTAGCTAATATGAACGAGCTAGGTTTCAATAAGATCTAGTCCGCTAGATTAACTAGTTAGATAAGAACCCGATTGCCTCCAGGCGATCGGGTTTTTGTTTGAATAGAATAATTGAAACTAAGTCCAGAAATAACGATCTAATAGTTAACACTTCTTGTTTTGAGTGCGTCTAAGTATTTGATAAAGAATCAAATTCAGCACATTGAGTAACGCTCATTTGCAGAGCAAATGCGAGGAACAAAAATACAGGGGAAATTGCACTTTTATGTATGCCATTATTTTCCTTAAGGCAGAGAGAAATTTTTTGGAGAAATTATGTCTAAATTGTGGTGTATCGTGTCTTCATTCTTATGGTTCGAGTTTTAAGTTGTGGCCGAATTAGCCCTATGCCAAAATACTCGCACTGCTTTAGGTAGGGGCGGGCAGTAATCATGTCTAAATCCGGTCTTTTTGCAATCGCAGCAGTGGCAATATTTACACTGTTATCACTCGTATATTTCGCGGCTACGCTTGAGACTCAGCAAGGCACCACAACCGTCTTGATTGAACCGCCTGTGCCTGCGTTACAACCAGCAGAGCCAGCAGAAAGTCCGATTCTTAATCAACAGTCAAACTCACCCTTACCGCAAATTCGAATCCAACCTCAGGAAGAGCCACCTGCCGTTGCCGTAACTGCTATAGAAGAAGTAGAAGTCGCTCCGCCTCCGGAAGAAGTGGAGATAGAAGAGCTAGAACCAGAACTAGAAGTAATTGAAGGAGACAATGTCGACGTTATACAGCTACCCTCGCTTAACGGCTCCGACTCTTTTGTGTTCGACGGATTAAGAGCGATTCAGAACGGTACTGCTCTTGTTGATCTGTTAGCTCGAGATCAGATCGTCAGAAAGTTTGTGGTCTTCGTTGAAAATATTAGTCGCGGTGAATTTCCGCAAACCGCATTGCCTTATCGAGCCCTAGGCCAGGAAATGCCGGTTAGAAATATAGACGATAATTTGTTCGTTATGGATGGATCGGCTCATGGAAGATTTAGCTATGCGGTACAAACATTTGTATCTCTGGATACCGAGGCAGCGATGGCTTTTTACCGAACGCTGTCACCACTCTTTCAACAGGCCTATGCAGAGATTGGTTTTAGAAATGTAAGTTTCGATGACACACTGCGAGCAGCAATAAATAATGTTCTTCGCACTACTAATATGGAAGGCCCTTATCAGTTAGTAAGACCATCAATCATGTACTTGTATGCAGATGCCTCCATTGAAAACCTGCAGGAAGTTCATAAACAACTAATTCGCATTGGTCCAGACAATACAATCTTGTTGAAAGCAAAGTTGCGCGAATTCGTTGCGCTTCTTTAAACTTACCCCATGCCGAAAATCAATTCATCTCTGGTTGATACCGAATGGGTCGCTGCAAATCTGGGTAACGATTCTATCGTTGTGCTTGATGCGTCAGTAGCTCCGGTTGTGCCAGGTTATGCCTCAATAAATACTGAAGAGAACTTTGCTGTAATTCCTGGCGCACGCCGCTTCGACTACGACGGTGTTGTGTGTAAGCCAAATAGTTCATTACCTCATATGATGCCAACTGCAGAATTGTTTCAGGAGGAAGTTCGAAAACTTGGTGTGAGCTCTGACAGCATAGTCATTGTCTATGACGATGTTGGCCTATATGCCAGTCCCCGAGCTTGGTGGATGTTTCGTGCCATGGGCCACGAAAGAGTTGCCGTGCTCAATGGTGGCTTGCCTAAGTGGATTAATGAAGGAAGAGAGTCTTTTGATGCTTACGCCGAAGTTGAGCTCGGGAATTTTGTCGCAAACTTAGATAAAGATCTCTTTTGCGATTTCGAAGTGGTTTTAAAAGCATTGGGTGATCCGAGCTGTGAAATTTTAGATGCACGATCAGAGGCTCGATTTAAAGGAGAGGCACCAGAGCCGAGACCAGGAGTACGCAGAGGACATATGCCAAATGCTAAGAACTTGCCTTTCCCGCAAGTTTTGGACGGAGGAGAACTTAAATCTGCTGCTGAATTGGAAGAAGTGTTTGCGAATCTTGTAGAGAAGAATCAGAAAATTGTTACTAGCTGTGGTTCAGGAATCACTGCGTGCATCTTAACTCTTGCAGCAAATGTTGCGGGTTATGAAAATCTTTCCGTTTACGATGGTAGCTGGTCGGAATGGGGACTCCCTTCAAAACTTCCTGTAGTAACTGATTAAAAGTTAAAAGCAAGATAAAAAAGAAAGCCCTTCGAGTATGTTTACTCGAAGGGCTTCGTTAATTAGGTGCTAAATTAATTCTGAGACCGAATAGATGTCTTCAGAGTATTTCAATTATTGTCCGGGTTGTGGAATCTGCGTCGTAATAACAGGACCCATTCCCATAATCTGCACAATCACTTCCTCGTCTTTCGCCATGTCATAGTGGTGACCTTCTGGTGGTTGGTAAATAAATGTGCCTTCAGGAACCGCTAACATATCATCGGGATTATAGATGTCAGCTTTCGGTCCCCAGGATGTATACCAGGTACCTTTTATTACAGTGATATAACGAGCCGTGCTGTGATAGTGGGGTCGACTTCCTGCTCCAGGCGGGAAAGTAATGCGAATGACATAAAGGCCGGGCTTGGATGGATCACCGTAGATGGTTTCACTTCGGGCTCCACCCTGAAATAAGTCATCTGGAGTCGCGATAATGAATCCCAAATCATCTGGCTGTACGCTTTGTGCGGTGGATGTTTGGAGCGAAAACATAGCGAGCATACATATTGCGAACAGTCCGTGCATTATTAGTTTCATTGTTCTTTCCTCTTTTTATATGAGCTATTTCGGTACAGATTAACTAAATTCTGACTCAAGTCATAGGTTTATCGATCACCTGCCGGGCTGATAAACGTGCTTGTTTTATAGGCGGAAGCATCGTTACAACTACTACCTTTAATGACAGCAATAGTATTACTGCTCATATTATGATTAATCTCAATACGTAGAATAATTACTACTTACCGACACTCACTAAGCGATTCGAGGCTTTCGGCCAAGCCTTGTATAGGCTAGCATGCGCTTTTAGTTGCAATATTTAAGTTTCCGGCTTGAGTAATTTTACTGATCATCTAGATGAAAGTGCCCGTAAGATTGTAACAGAGGACGAGACCGTATCCGGCTGGTCAGTTGGCCTCGTGTTATTCGGTATCTGCCTGACTCTTCCTACCTTATATACCGGTGCAATTACTTCAGAAAATTTAGGATTTATTGGTACGGCCAAAGCCATAGGGTTGGCCAGTCTAGTGCTAGCATTGATGTCTATACCGGCAGCCATTGTTGGCGCTCAGACGAGATTGAGTAGTTACCTGATCTACCTTTTTGTGTTTGGTAAAAAAGGATCTGACTACGTAAATGGATTGTTAGGATTAACCCTTCTTGGGTGGTTCGCAGTTACTGCAGGATTTTTTGGTGAAACCCTGCACATCGCTTTTATAGAATTCTTTGGTGCTTCTCCGCCTACTTGGTTGCTCACACTAATATCGAGCGCATTGATTATTATTACAACAATTTTTGGATTTAAGGCAATCGATCGACTGGCGCTGTTTGCAGTACCGCTGCTTATTCTTTTTCTGATTTATGTATGTAATTTGTCATTGGGTGAAATTAATTTCTCTGCAGTGTTGGAGATAGAAGGGTCGGATCCGAGTTATTTCACTACCGCTGTTTCTACGATTATTGGATCTCTGATCGTTGGTGTGGTCTTAATGCCTGACCTTGCGCGCTATGCAAGATCGACTAAGGACTGCATCACAGCATCTTTTCTTGGGAATGGGATCGGCAATAGTTTTTCCATGATGATTGGCGTTATTCCTGCCATGGGAACCGGATTACTGGATCCTATGGCTTACATGATAGCCTTGGGATTGGTTGGCAGTGCCTTTATCGTTTTAGTATTTGCAACATGGACCACCAACAGCGTGAACCTTTACAGCACTACTCTGGCTATTGCTGTTATTAAGACGAAGACACCAGAATGGAAGCTTGCCATTACTTGCGGTGTTCTGGGGACTACGCTAGCAATTATTGGAGTGACCGAATACTTCGTAGAATTTTTGGAATGGCTTGGTGTGATTGTTCCACCAGTTGCTGGCATTTATTTAACTGATTACTTTTTCCTGAAACAGAATAAATATTCCCTCGATTTAAAAGATGAAATTCCTGACTATGATCGTGCTGCTTTAGTCGCGTGGATCGTTGCGACGATTATTTCAATTGCTGCCTTTGGAAATGAAATATCCCTTACTACTATTCCAAGTTTGGATGCATTACTTGTTACGATCCCCATCTATTTGATCTGTAGTCGCGCTTGGCCTTCCGCGTTACCAAAGTATGAGGTAAAAGGTTAATGCGAATAGGTATCGATGTGGGTGGTACTCACACCGACGCAGTGCTTGTAGATAATTTAACGGTCGTAAGTTCCTATAAGGCTTTAACAACCAGGGATGTAAGACAAGGAATTATCGAAGCATTGGATGCGGTGCTCACAGATGCTAGAGTCCAGCCTGCTGCAATTGAGGCAGTCATGATTGGTACGACTCACTTCACCAATGCTGTTATCGAACGCAAACATCTGAGCGAGACTGCGATTATCCGTGCCTGTCTCCCAACTGGTTCTGGGCTCCCGCCCATGGTTGATTGGCCTGCAGACATAGCAGAAGTAGTAGGTAACCATTCCTATATGGTGTCCGGTGGCCATTTGTTTAATGGAAAACATATTGCTGAACTAAATGATGCGGAAATTGACAAAGTAATCGCAGACATTGCAGCAAAAAACGTGAATGACATTGCAGTAGCTGCTGCATTCTCACCAGCGAATGCTGAGCATGAAATTATCATTAGCGAAAAGATTCGAGAAAAAATTCCCTATGCCAATATTTCGCTTAGCCATGAAATCGGTCGACTCGGAATTCTCGAACGAGAAAACGCAGCATTGTTAAATGCTTCTCTAGGCAATCTTGCCGATCGTGTTGTTTCGAACATGCGTACAGCTTTAGAAGAAAGACACATTGATTGTCCATTCTATGTTAGTCAAAACGATGGCACGCTAATGTCTGCCGATTATATTGCGCGCTATCCCGCTTTCACTTTTTCGAGTGGCCCCACCAACAGTTTGCGCGGGGCTGCGATTCTGTCAGGTGTCGAGAATGCTATCGTCGTAGATATCGGTGGCACTACTTCCGATGTAGGAGTTCTTGCAGACGGATTCCCTCGTGAGAGTAATAGCCATATCGATGTAGGTGGCATACGAACAAATTTTCGCATGCCAGATATCCTATCTATAGGACTCGGAGGAGGAAGTTTAGTGCAAAATAGCGGAATAACTATAGGTCCTCAGTCAGTTGGCCACTGCTTGGTAACTGAAGGTCTGGTTTTCGGTGGAGACACTTTAACCACAACCGACATAGTAGTGGCAAATGGATCCTGCGAACTTGGAGATAAAGATTGCATATCTCAATTGGATAGGGATGAAGTTGAAATCGCAACCCAAACGATTCATAACATGATCGACGATGCCATAGATATGATGCGTCCCAGTGAAGAACCGGTGCCAGTAATATTGGTAGGCGGTGGTTCAATTTTGATCTCTAGAAAATTAAAAACAGCGTCGCTGCTAATTCAACCGGAACATGCAGAAGTTGCTAACGCTATTGGAGCAGTGAATGCACAAGTAGGTGGTGAAGTTGAATGTATCGTGAGTTATTCAAAAATAAAACGTGAAACTGCTTTAAAGGAACTTACTGAAGAGGCAGAGCAAAAAGCGATGGCAGCTGGAGCGGATGAAAGCTCGCTCAGAGTACTAGATGTGGAAGAAACCACTATGAGCTACATGGATGATGATGCAGCACGTCTTCGAATAAAAGTTGTTGGAGATCTAAAGTTAACATAATGCAAACCATCGGTGCGGAACATATAAAAGATCTTTGTGCTGGGGCTGCCTTTCTTGCTACTGGTGGAGGGGGAGATCCCTATGTCTCGCAACTTCAGGCGGAACGACTATTAGACAAATATGGGCCCGCAACGCTGATCCTCCCTAAAGATGTTCCGGATGATTTTTTCGTGGTAAGCCTCGGCATGGTAGGTGCGCCGACTGTCACTCTGGAACAATTACCAACGGAAGAAGAAGCCATCGGCGCACTAAATAAATACGAAGAAGTAACCGGTAAGAAAATCGATGCAATAGTTCCTTTCGAGATAGGTGGAGGTAATAGCACCATTCCTTTGTACGTGGCTGCGATGAAGGGTTTGCCTTGTATTGATGGTGATGGGATGGGAAGGGCCTTACCAGAAGCGCAGATGATGACCTTTCCTATTTATGGAGCTCACCCAACGCCGGCTGTAGTTATGGATTCATTCAATAATTTTGTGGTGCTAAATTGTGAGGATGCTCATAAATTCGAAGTAGAGATTCGCGCTCAGGCAGTGAAAATGGGCGGCATGGTGAGTTCGGCAGAACATGGCATGCCAGGCGATTTGGTCCGCCGCAGCACAATCCCTGGCACCATAAGTTTCGCCACTCAAATAGGAAATCTGATGCGAACGCATGGAGGGTTAATTGATATTATTGAGCCGGAGCTGTTTAAGTTGTTTGGGCAAAGCGACTACGGAATCATCAAACATCTATTTACCGGGAAAGTATTAGACACCCACCGAGAAATAATTGGTGGTTATGATGTTGGCACAGCAGAGTTGCAAAGTTTTGACGATCCAGATAAAAAAATGTCGCTCTATATAAAGAACGAATATTTAGTAGCAAGGGTTGGGGAAAAAATAGTTGCCAGTGTTCCAGACTTAATTTGTATTGTGGAACAGGAAACCAGCAGGCCATTAAATGCAGAGCGCATGCGTTATGGGCAGCGAGTTAGTGTATTTGGAATAGGTTGCACGCATCATTATCGAACACCCGAGGCTTTAAAAGTTACTGAGCCTAGAGCGTTTGGGTTTGATTTGGATTATGTACCATTAGAAGTAATTGACTAATTATTCGCGGCCAAGATGCACTGTCGATTGTAACGATTATTGGCACATTAAGATCGATAAATACTTAGGCTGAGTCAGGGACTTTCTTAAAGCGAGCTGTTAAATCTTTTACTCCAGCTATAGCGAAGTCGCTGGTAATATAGATCTCTACAAAATAATACGTGAGATTGAACATGAAACTAAAATTGTCATTGCTTCTGGTTTTCGGTATGACTGCGACTCTGGTTTCGGCACAACAATTAGTAGGTGATAAGTTGACTAACGCCCGAGCGGCCGATGGTATGTATATAAGTTGGAAAGAACACATTATCGATGATCCTGAAAGTGCTGGTTTCGCCTTAAGCGGCAGTGATGGGTTGGTCATGGCAGACCTAGATAAAGATGGCTTCGAAGACATAGTTTCCGTTCACGAGTCTGATGAGGGGTATGATTCCACACAGGAAGAGCCAGGATTTGTTCCTCCACCAGCGGGACATGTTCGGATCGCATTTGGTTCTTCTGATCCCGATGATTGGTTTAACATTACGATCGCAGAAGGTACAGATTCACCTGCGCCCGAGGATGCCGTAATCGTAGACATGAATGGCGATGGCTATCTAGATGTAATTGCGGCGGCAGAGCTTTCTCATCTAATTTATTTACAAAACCCAGGGGAAAATGCGCGCACGGAGGAATGGAAAAGGCTGATATTGCCGCAAACCGAAGGGCGTGGTTCTTATATACGTATATTTGCTGGTGATTTTGATGGTGATGGTACTCCTGAACTGACCGCTCCGAATAAAGGCGCTCAAAGACCTGGCCCCTCTGACTATGCTCGATCTACCCCAGTGGAATTGCACGTGCTAAGTGGAGATCCTTTAAAGGGAGACAGTTGGAGGCGCGTGGAATTAGGTCGATATAGCATTCCGCAACTTTCAGAGCCAGTGGATCTAGATAGTGATGGTGACCTTGATATCGTAGTTGGTACTCGCGGTGAAGGGCGCCTGGCGTTTTTTGAAAACCTTGGTAATGGCAACTTGGATTTTATTGAGCATGCTATAGGCATAAATGGCGCACGCATGGCTGGTTTTAACTTGGAGTATGTCGATCTTAGTAACGATGGAAGATTGGATATTGTTGGCAGCATTGGTACTGGATTAGCTTGGATCGAACAACCCGAAAATATCGATGATGCTTGGAATGCCTATCCTATAGGAGACTTTGCGCCAGACAGTATGACCGGGATGGAATTCGCTGATATTGATCAAGATGGTGATATGGATTTAATTGGTGGTAGTTATAGCAGAGGACCCCGCACTGGCGATGGCGATGTTGACATACATGATGCTTTGGGTCGAATAGGATGGTTCGAAAACCCGGGCGATGCCAAAGAAGCTTGGACTCGCCATGATATTTCTCGTCGCAAGCGGGGAATGTTTGATAAATTTATTGCTAGAGATGTGGATAAGGATGGTGATACTGATTTTGTTGCGACTCGAGGCAATAGCTATCCTTACGATGGTGTGTTCTGGATTGAGCAAATTAGAAGTGAAGAACCAGTAGAAGCTTTTACGCCTGCTCGAGCGGTAGAGAGCGAGGAAATGCCACTGCCGAATTAATGATCCTTGTTTAGGCGAAGACGATTATTTGCTTAGCATAAAGTGAGGTGAGATCTGAAAGCCATAAGTAAAAGAAAAATACTCTTCATAACGCCAGCATTTTTATATTGTTTATTTTTTCTCTGGTATACCAATCTTGAGGGGCCTCTAACTCAAGAAGAAGTTGATACGGCGCTCTATCGATTACAGTCTCAACAGGCTTCGACAGCAGAAATTGCTCGTATGCGCCAGTTCATGGAAGAAGATACTGGCAAACAATTCATTATGGTTAATTTGATCGACCCTAATCCTAACCCTCCAGAACTATCAGGTACTGGACCAGGGGCAAGCAGTGAGCAATTAATGAGCTACTACATGGAGTATATGTATCCCGAGCTCTTAAAGCGGGCCTCTCACCCAGTGTTCGCTGGGACTGCAATTGCACCTTCGATGGATATTATTGGAATAGAAGGGGCGGAACACTGGCAGCAAGGCGCGTTGATGCGCTATCGAAGTCGAAGAGATTTATTGCAGATAGCAGCAAACCCGATTTTCAGTGAGCGTCATGATTACAAAATTGCGGCGCTCACGAAAACCATTGCCTATCCGGTCGAAGTGAATCTCTATTTGATGGATCCAAGATTCTTGTTGGCATTGATTTTTTTGACCTTAATTTTGGCTATCGACGCATTGATTTATCGTCGGACCTAACTTTAGATCAAATTGAAACTAGTTTTCAGCAGCAATACGTTCCTGCGTACGCGCACCACGTAATGAGTTACCCCAAGAATAATTGCCTTCGTGGCAAGCGTACTCATATAAAACTCTTCCCTGTTCCATTCGTGTGAACGGAATCTCTGCAGTAAAGGGTTGTGTATATAGCTGAGGGTCAGTGACTGTGTATTTATAAAGTATATTACCCTCGCTGGTTAGTGAAAGTCGCTCTTCTACTTCGAAAGTTTCTGTTGAGAGAATTGGTGGGTAGGAGTGTTCGTCTCGGAAATTATTCGTGTGAATAACTAGCGTGTCGTCTTCCCAATAGCCAATTGAATCGCCCATCCATTTTGGAAATCCATGATCTGGATGTTCACCATTAATACGGATTATGCGGGCATCATAAGGATACTCTCCTAGTATCATAAGATAGTCTTTGGTTTGCACAATCTGTGCATAAGGGGAGAGGCCTCGCTGAAACATCATTGATAGTTGGGGGCCAGCGATTAAACATCTCTCCGCGGCCCAGCCGAATTCAGGACCATCGAGGTATCGACCTGACCTATTAAGGGTGGTAAAAAAATCGTTCCGCTCAGGCGGTTCTTTTAACGGGATTCTCCCATTGGGGGGATCGATTATAAGCGAAGTGCGGTATTCATCATTCACTCGTGCAATGCCGATTGGAAATTCATCAAAATCATCATCGGCTTGGTTGGTAACTCGTGAACCAGCTTCGGGTGGTGCGCGATCAGGATCAAGTTGCGACGCTCTTGCGTCCAGTTCCTGCAATGCCTGATTTACCAGCGCTATAGCTTCTTCATCGGTGTATCTACGTTTTTCGCCTAGATCAATAGGTCGCTGTAAAGGCGTTTGATAAAGATTATTCCAATATCCCTGAAAGTTCGGATAATCGAATTCGGTGCGAGGAAGCTCTTGGCTTAACACTGCTATGGGCGCTATGAGGAAACCGCCGAAATATAGAAAAGCAGAATAATGAAACTTCATGAAATGCTAGTTGCTATTGTTTAGATCCGTACACTATTTTCAGCTGTCCGATTTCTAACTTTACGTTCAGTATATAACACTCAAGACCGATCGATTTAAAGGAAATTCGTCCTTTCCTAAGCATAATTTGATTAAACCATATAAAGAAGTTAAAGGCTTCGGGGGCATACGTAATGGGTCTGTATTTGCTAGAATATTTCCTTAATTTGCACCGGTTTTACGTTCCGGAGGGCAATGAGGACATTACATGAATAACACTTCTCCATGTGTGGTGGTTGCTGCGCTGTATCGTTTTACGAAGTTTCCTGATTTCGAATCTTTTCGGCGGCCACTCCGAGAACTGATGCTCGAAAAAGAGGTGCGTGGAACATTGTTGCTGGCTGCAGAAGGCATTAATGGCACTATCGCGGGGTCACGGGAAGCTATTGATAGCACGCTGGCATGGTTGCGTGAAGACGATCGCTTTAGGGGATTGCAAGTTAAAGAATCTTATGTAAATGAGAACCCTTTTTATCGAACAAAAGTAAAGCTAAAGAAAGAAATCGTCACTATGGGTGTGGAAAATATAGATCCCAACCATATAGTCGGAACCTATGTTGATGCACTGGACTGGAATAATCTCATTAGCGACCCTGAAGTTTTACTGCTAGATACTCGAAACAAATACGAAGTGGAAATTGGCACTTTCAAAAATGCAGTTAATCCTGAAACCGATTCTTTTCGTGAGTTTCCTGAATATGTAGAGAAAAACCTTGATCCAATCAAACATAAAAAAATAGCAATGTTTTGTACTGGTGGTATTCGCTGTGAGAAATCCACGGCTTATTTAAAACAGCAAGGATTTGATGACGTCTATCATTTAAAAGGAGGCATCTTGAAATACCTCGAAGAAGTTTCCGAAGAAAATACGCTTTGGGAAGGTGAATGTTTTGTCTTTGATAATCGGGTAACGGTGAATCATCAATTAGAGCAAGGTAGTTATGACCAATGTCATGCCTGTCGCATGCCAATTACAGAAAAAGATAAGAATAGAGAACAGTATCAGAGAGGCGTGAGCTGTCATTACTGTTTCGACAAACAGTCTAAGGAACAAGTAAAACGATATGCTGAAAGAGAACGCCAAATACAATTAGCGAAACATAGAGGCGAGAAACATTTGGGCCAGCCCATGGGTGACACTATAGTAAGAAAAAGACAAGAGAAATTGCGCCTCAAAGAAGAGCAACGCAAGACTGTAAAGTGAGATCTTATTTATGAATTCATTGGCAATCGATCGCTAACTCAATTAATGGAAAGTTTATGGCTCTCGAACGACCACCTTTAAGTCCATTCGGCGCCTTTGTTGGTATTACTATCGATGATTATTCTGAAGGGAAAGCAACCTGCTCAGTCGAATTAGAAGAGCATCACCTGAATAATGGCGGAAGAGTACACGGTGGTGTGCTTAGTTCCCTAGCGGACACTGCTGCTGGCGCAGCAGTCAGATCGGTAAGGCCCAAAGATTCCTTTGCTGCGACTACTGATCTCGCTATTTCCTTTATACGGCCACCGACTGGTAATAAACTCAGTGCTAAGGCTGAAGTCTTTCACGCGGGCAAACAACTATATCGAGTAGAGATTGCTATCTTTAGTAACAAGAAGCTTGTAGCTAAATGCAGTACCACGTTTATGATCGTTGAGGCGCTCAGAGAATTACAG
>DFQD01000067.1 GCA_002377605.1 Gammaproteobacteria bacterium UBA3498
TTACGAAGTGGTTGGGTCTGAGAATTTACCAGCAGAGCCAGCGGTGTTTCTCGTTAACCATCAAAGCAGTTGGGAGCCTATTTTTCTCTATGGATTAATCTTTCCAAATTCTCCCATCTTAAAAAAAGAGCTATTGCGAATTCCATTTTGGGGTTGGTCGATGTGGTTGCAGGATCCCATTGCAATCGATAGGAGTAAGCCGAGAGAGGCGGTTAGATCTCTATTAAGTCAGGGCGTCGACCGACTCAGAAATGGAAAATCAGTAATTGTTTTTCCTGAGGGGTCACGGTCTCCATCAGGAATGATTAAACCGTTTTCACGGGGCGGGGCTAAGCTAGCTATTGTAGCCGAGGTTCCTATCGTTCCAATCTCTCACAATGCTGGAGATTGTTGGCCGGCAGGCCAATTCATTAAGCGGCCTGGATTTATTCGGGTAACAATTGGAGAGGCAATCAGCACCGCGGGTCGCAGTGCCAGTGAGTTAACCGATGAAGCAGAAAATTGGATTCGAAATAGTTATCAGGAACGCAGAACCTAGATATCCAAGTTTTCCGCTGCCAGCGCATTGTCTTCAATAAATTCTCGGCGTGGATCTACCTGGTCCCCCATAAGAGTATTAAAAACTTGATCGGCACCGATTGTGTCTTCGATGGTTACTTGCAACATACGTCGCGTTTCTGGGTTCATTGTAGTTTCCCAGAGTTGATCAGGATTCATTTCTCCCAATCCCTTATAGCGCTGCAAATAATGGCCTTTCATTGCATCGTTTGTTAGCCATTCAATGGCTTCTGCGAAACTAAAAATTTCTTGGGCTCGATCTCCTCGTTTCACATAGGCACCTTCTTCTATTAGGCCATCTAAGGTATGGCCTAATTCTGCTAACGCCTTGTATTCCCCTGAGTGAAAGAAATCCGCGCTAAAGGAATACAGTTTTTCCAACCCGTGGAGGTTTAAGGTTGCTTCCGGCAAAAATGTATGACGCTCAGGATCTTCAGATGCGTGTAATGTGTAGTTTGCACTCGCGCCTGGATGCTGGGCTTGAAGGCTCAAGGTAAGTTCGCTCAACCAGGCTTCCACTTTTTCTTTGGATTTCAAGTCTTCCTCGGCTAGGGGCTTAGTAAAAATCATGGCCTCTAACACCTCTGTTGGGTAGCGGCGAGCTAATCGGCTTATGATTGCGTAGGCTTCATTAAATTGTTTTACCAGTGATTCTAAAGAGTCGTCCGCAATTCCAGGGGCTTCTTTATTTACATGCAAACTTGCTCCTTCCAATGCTATTTGGGTTTGATAATTGGAAAGCTCGCTATCGTCTTTTAGATATTGTTCCTGCTTGCCTTTGCGAATCTTGTAAAGAGGGGGCTGTGCAATATAAATATGGCCGCGCTCCACCAACTCTCGCATTTGCCGGAAGAAAAACGTTAGTAATAAAGTACGAATGTGAGAGCCATCAACGTCGGCATCAGTCATGATGATGATACTGTGGTACCGCAAGTTTTCTGGCTCGAAATCTTCATTGCCAATGCCGCAGCCCAGCGCCTTAATTAAGGTTCCAACTTCTGCAGAGCTTAACATCTTGTCAAATCGTGCTTTTTCTACGTTTAAAATTTTACCTTTAAGAGGCAAAACTGCCTGGTTTTTGCGGTTTCGACCTTGCTTAGCAGATCCGCCTGCCGAATCACCCTCCACGATGTAAATTTCAGAGAGTGCTGGGTCTTTTTCCTGGCAATCTGCCAGCTTTCCAGGTAAGCCCGCAACATCAAGAGCTCCCTTACGGCGGGTCATTTCACGTGCTTTGCGGGCAGCTTCGCGTGCTCGAGCAGCATCGATCATCTTGTTTACAATAAGTTTCGCGTCTTGTGGGTTTTCCATCAGAAAATCATTGAAATGGCCGCCCATTTCTTGCTCAACCACCCCTTTTACTTCTGACGAAACCAGTTTTGCCTTAGTTTGAGACGAGAATTTAGGGTCTGGAACCTTTACAGAGATTATGGCTGTGAGCCCTTCACGGGCATCATCGCCTGATGTGACAACTTCCTTCCCTTTTTTATTTGACAACTCTTTGTCAATATAGCTTTTGAGCACTCTAGTTAGAGCTCCTCGAAAGCCGGCAAGGTGTGTTCCGCCATCACTTTGAGGGATATTGTTGGTGTAGGGAAATATATTTTCTTGATACGAATCATTCCACTGCAATGCTATTTCTACCGTAATGCCGTCTTCTTGCCGCTCTGCAACGAAATGAAATAGCTTATTAACCGTCGTCTTGTTCTTGTTTAGATAATCTACGAATGCCCTCAGGCCCCCCTCATACTTATAGAGTTCTTCCTTGCCCGATCGCTCATCAGTAAGCTTTATGGCAACCCCGGCGTTAAGAAACGCTAACTCACGTAGCTTTTTTGCCAGGATATCGTAGTGGAATTCCACATTGGTAAATGTGTCTACGGATGGCTTGAAATGGCACTCTGTACCCGTGCTTTTAGTCTCCCCAACTACAGTCAAGGGCGCCCGAGGAACACCGTGCTCGTAATACTGCTCATGTACCTCGCCGTCTCTGCGGATAGTGAGCTTTAACTCCTCTGATAATGCATTAACCACGGATACCCCAACCCCATGGAGACCGCCGGAAACTTTATAGCTATTGTCGTCGAATTTGCCACCTGCGTGGAGCACAGTCATGATGACCTCGGCAGCAGACACTCCTTCCTTATGCATTTCCGTGGGAATGCCACGACCATTGTCCGAGACAGTGATAGTTTCACCGACATGAATGGTAACTTCAATCTCATCGCAAAACCCCGCGAGTGCTTCATCAATTGAATTATCAACAAGCTCAAACACCATGTGATGAAGGCCAGTACCATCATCTGTGTCGCCAATGTACATTCCTGGGCGTTTTCTAACAGCATCAAGCCCCTTTAGGACCTTAATACTATCCGAGTTGTAGTCAGTTTGAGACTCGTCAGTCATGCAAAATCTCCGAGCAAAACAAGCTTTTCTTTAGGGTTAAATTATCTACCAAAAAATCGAATAAATTAATTAAAAATCAAGCCGTTATTGTACCACGTTCCACGTGGAACGTGCTCATCTCGGGAGAGCTTTGCAGACAACTTTTGACGGAATTCAATTCTACGCAGGTGACGAATAACTGGCTGTCGAGAGCCAACAAATTTTCTAGGATTTTTGCTCTATTTTCCTGGTCTAATTCGGCCGGCAAGTCATCCACAAGGTAAATACATCGATCTTGAATGGCTTCGGCATATAGACTGCCCTGAGCAATCTTAAGTGCGCTAACTAAAACTTTCTGCTGGCCTCGTGATAGGACATCTATCGCCGGAGACTGGCCAACCTTTACAACAATATCTGCCCGGTGCGGGCCATTTTGAGTCGCCCCGTATTTGAGATCCTGTGGGCGAGCGAATTGCAATACCTCTACTAGTTCGATTTCGGAGTCCCAGCCGCGATTGTATTCTAAGGAAAGCTCCTCAATAGCATTTTCTTCCGCTAAGGACTTATAGATTTCGTTGAAAGCAGGAAGGAAATTACGGAAATAGCGCTTTCTTGCCAAATCTACGGCAGCAGCAGCCTGACACAATTCCATATCCCAGGCTTTTAGCTGCTTTTCATCCAGTCTTTGTGCCTTTAACAATTGGTTGCGATTGGCAATGCATTTGCGTGTTACTCGCCAGTAATTTAGGAAGCTATGTTCCACGTGAAACACTCCCCAATCCAAAAAGCGGCGCCGCGACTTAGGGCCTCCTTCGAGTAACAAGAACGAACTGGCATCCAAAACCTGAACCGGTAGCAGCCGAGCAACGGCATCCCAGTTTTGTTGAGATTCCATGTCGAGTTTCAATTGCGGGCTTTGACGCCTAGGTTTTGCCAAGCCAATTCTTCTCGCAGCTGAATCTTCTGCATAGATGGACAACTCATCAGCATTATGATTAATCAATGTAGCGGATTTTGACGTCCGGAAAGACCTTCCAGAGCTCAATAAATGAGCAGCCTCGAGAATGCTGGTTTTCCCGCTGCCGTTTTCTCCATGAATTAGATTTAGTTTGGGGTGGAGTTCTAGCTCTGCTACAAGAATGTTCCTAACCGATACAATTCTAAACAGACTAAGGGCGCTCACGATTCCAAAGTGCTCGCAAGTTATATTTATTACAAGCGCATCGGCATAACGACATACAGAGCGTCAGATCCTTCATCGGCCTCTAACAATGCGCTGCTATTGGGGTCTGATAGAGTAATTTTCACCTTTTCGCTACTCAATGTAGACAAAACATCGATGAGGTAGCTTACATTGAAACCTATTTCTAGGGCTTCAGCATCATAATCAACGGATACAACTTCTTCTGCTTCTTCCTGCTCTGGATTGTTTGCAAGAATCCGCATTTCTCCTTTAGATAGAATTACCCGAACTCCACGATACTTTTCGTTAGACAAAATTGATACCCGCGAAAAAGCCTGGCGAAGTTCCTGACAGTCACCAACCAAGATTCGATCTCCACCTTTTGGTAGCACGCGGTTGTAGTCTGGGAATTTGCCATCAACCAATTTCGATGTGAATGTGAATTCTGTAATCGCAGCACGAATATGGTTCTGGCCAAAAGTAAGCTCGATGTCTCCACCTTCGTCCGATAGCAAACGAGCCAATTCCATGATCCCCTTTCTAGGTAATATAAGTTGCTGGGTTTCATTGACCGTTGAAACAAGGTTCAAAGTTTCCATCGCCAGGCGATGGCCATCGGTAGCCACCACTCGAAGAAAGTCTGTTCCAACCTCAAACAACATACCATTGAGGTAATAACGCACATCTTGCTGTGCCATGGCGAAGCTGGTGGCATCGAGCAATTCGCGCAATTTCGCTTGAGTGATGGTAATAGAGTAAGCATCTGGTTCTTCGTCAACGCTAGGAAATTCAGTAGCAGGAAGCGTAGTAAGTGTAAACCGACTTCTCCCACTCTTGAGCTTTAGCTTATTGTCCGATACCGAGATTTCCAGGCTGGAATCATCAACCAAGGATTTGCAGATGTCTAAGAGCTTTCTTCCCGGGACCGTGATTTCTCCGTCCTTTGAAGATTCCAGGGTTTGAGCCCTGCCTATTAACTCCACTTCCAAATCGGTGCCAGTAAGTGACAACTCATTCCCTCTCAAAACCAACAGCACGTTAGATAGTACCGGAAGGGTCTGACGACGCTCGACGACACCACTGACCATCTGTAATGGCTTAAGTAATGCTTCACGAGAAATTGAAAAATGCATTTAGTAAATAATTCCTTTATTTATCAATATGTTACTAACTAGAAAGTGAGCGCAGGAGATTATTATAATCTTCCTGGATATCGATTGAGCTATGTCGCAACTTATTAATCTGCTTGCAAGCGTGAAGCACGGTGGTATGGTCTCTGCCTCCGAAAGCATCTCCGATTTCCGGCAGGCTATGATTCGTTAGCTCCTTAGATAAAGTCATGGCAACCTGCCTTGGTCTGGCTACGGATCTATTGCGTCGCTTCGACAACATATCAGCCATCTTGATTTTGTAATATTCAGCAACGGAGCGTTGAATGTTATCTATCGTGACTAGTTTGTCCTGTAATGCAAACAAGTCTCTTAGTGCTTCTTTAATTAGATCAAGATCGATTTTTTCACCTTTGAAATTTGCATGGGCAATTACCCGCTTTAAGGCTCCTTCTAATTCTCGTACATTCGACCGCAGCCGCTGGGCTATAAATAGCGCCGCTTCATAGGGCAATTCCACATTACAAAGCTCCGCCTTATTAATCAGAATTGCCGCCCGTGTTTCTAGTTCCGGTGGCTCAACTGCGACCGTCAGCCCCCAGCCAAAGCGGGATTTAAGCCTTTCCTCCAGACCATTGATCTCCTTATGGTATCTGTCACAGGTAAGAATGATTTGTTGTCCGCCTTCCAACAACGCGTTGAATGTGTGAAAAAATTCCTCCTGAGAACGCTCTTTGCCGGCGAAAAATTGAATATCATCAATTAACATGGCATCTACCGAACGATAAAAGCGTTTAAATTCATTAATAGCGTTCAGCTGCAAGGCTGAAACCATGGTTGCAACAAATGTTTCCGAATGCAGATATACGACCTTAGCACTGGGCTTTTTAGCCACTAAATCATTGCCGATAGCATGCATTAAGTGAGTCTTTCCTAACCCAACGCCGCCATAAATAAAGAGGGGGTTATAGGCATATCCTGGATTCTCTGCAACCTGCATTGCCGCAGCCCGAGCCAGCTGATTGGACTTGCCTACTATGAAATTGTCGAAATTGTTTTCTTGGTTCAAAGCTCCCCGGTGGCGCAATTTACCCTCGATCACGATATCCATGTTTCGTCGCTCTACCTTTCCATTGGGCAAAATTGGATCCAGTGGAGGACGCTGTTCTTCTGGGCTTTTCGTTTGGGGTTCTATGGATGCTGGCGTTAAAAGCCCCCGCTTCTCAGGATTAACCGCTGAGGCCCCAAATTTAGAGTTGTTCTCTACGTTTTCGTTTTCTTGATCGCTTCCAGCATAAACGATTAAATCAATACACACTGAACTACCACTATCCTCAGCCACTAACTCTTCGATTCGATCTAAAAATTTACTTTTAACCCAATCCAAGATGAAACGATTAGGCGCGGCTAGGCAAAGAACATCGTCTTTGATCTCTGCCTTTAAAGGTCTAATCCAAGTGTTAAATTGTTTTGAGGGGAGTTCTGTTTTTAAACAATCAATACAATGCTGCCAACTTGCCACTACCACT
>DFQD01000088.1 GCA_002377605.1 Gammaproteobacteria bacterium UBA3498
TCAGATAATGCTTCTTCATCTCTCGCCTCAACGGCGGCTATTACTTCACGCGCCGCAGCGATCATATTGTTATTAAATTCTTTCCAATCTGACTCCTGAGCTGTGGCTTTTTCTCCAGCCGCCGCACCGCCAAGAGCTAATAGATTTCCAGCACCGATGACAGCCAACGCGGCATTCTGCACTTCCTGCCATTCGATTTCAGATTGTAACTGGTAAGCACCCCAGATTGTGTTGGTTGTTGGAGTAATGATTCCGTCCATTATTTCCTTCACAGTTAGCAAAGGTTGTGAAGACTCTTGCGCAAAAGGAGTCATTGGTGCCAACATGCAAACAAGAGCTAAGCTGATGAAAATATTGTCTTTTTTCATAAGTTTCCGAATCCTCAATTAACTCACCGATTGGGATTTTGACAAAAATCTGAACTTTGCATTTGATCTGTATCAATCATAACCGGTTTCAAAAGAATAAATGCAATGAATCTCTGCTTGGGGCAAGTCCAACAAATAATGATTTCATTAAACATTTTGGCGTAAATCTGATTTAATCATTGCTCGTTTTTGCTCCTCAAGAAAGCCATTGAGCTGGTTGTGCCGGAGTAACTCAACTGATCTGATTATTACAGGAATATTGATATGAAATTCATCTCTATTGGCAGAATTTATGTTGTTGGCTTTCTATTATTATTCTCTTCATCCGCTTTTGCCGATCTGTGGGACGAGGTCGAGCACGGCTATGCCGATAACAACGGCGTAAAGATTCATTACGCAACTATTGGTGAAGGTCCATTAGTTGTAATGATTCACGGATTTCCAGATTTTTGGTTTAGCTGGCGCCATCAAATGGAAGGGCTAAAAGATGACTTTAGAGTTGTTGCCATTGACCAACGTGGTTATAACTTGAGTGACAAACCCGAAGGAGACGAAAACTATAACATGCGTTACTTGGTGGGTGATGTCGCTGCTGTTATTCAACATTTAGGGGAAGAAAAAGCAACGATCGTTGGTCACGATTGGGGTGGTATTGTTTCCTGGCAGTTCGCCTTTAATCTCCCACAAATGGTCGAGAACTTGATTATTCTGAATCTTCCTCATCCTAATGGTCTCGGAAGAGAACTTGCCACAAACACAGAACAACAACAAAACAGTGGATACGCGAGGACCTTTATCGAAGGATCTCCATCTGACCCTGATATTCTTTTTGGTGGTCCGATGACTGCGGAAACTCTCTCATTTTGGGTAGCAGACCAAGCTGCAAGACTAAAATATGTTGAAGCCTTTGAACAATCCAGCTTTGCCGGCATGCTCGCATATTATAAGCAAAATTATCCTCGAACGTCGTCAGACACACCTCCTCCAGCTCCGGCACCACAGTTAAATACTCCACTTCTTGTCTTCCACGGTCTACAAGATACAGCATTACATTCAGATGGATTGAATAACACCTGGGATTGGAACGATATGGACACTACGATTGTTTCCGCCCCTACCGCTAATCACTTTGTACAACAAGACGCCGCTGAATTGGTAACAACGACAATGAGATGGTGGTTAAAAGCTCGACAATAGAAATACAACCAATTTTTGAAGTACTTAGTCCGAGGAAAAAAGTATGTCCTCAATAATCTATCCCACGACAAATCTCAAACAAGTCGAGCAGTTAAACATTGTTAGAGGCGAAGGGATTTATGTCTACGATGATGCAGGAAATAAATACTTGGAAGGATTAGCTGGCCTCTGGTGCGCTTCATTAGGCTATGGCAATGAAGAGCTGATCGATGCAATTGCTGGACAGCTAAAAACCCTATCCTATTCACATATGTTCGGCGGCAGGACCCACAAGGTCGTTATGCAGTTGGCGGACAAACTTAGCAAAATGTTGCCTATCGAAAATGCCAAAGTGTTTTTCGCCAATTCAGGCAGTGAAGCCAACGATTCACATATGAAAATGTTGCGTTACTACTTTAATGTAACTGGCGAACCACAAAAGAAAAAAATTATAACCTTAGAACGCGCCTATCACGGAGTAACCCTTGCCTCCGCAGCATTAACCGGATTAGAGGCTAACCATAAACACTTTTCACTACCCCTTGATGCATTGGGAATCTTGCGTACCGATTCGCCTCATTATTACCGTGGCAGGCAAGGCGATGAATCGGAAAGCGAATTCTGTAACAGAATCCTAAGTAATCTGGAAGAGCTCATTGTGCGAGAAGGACCAGAAACAATTGCCGCTTTTATTGCGGAACCAGTCGGCGGAGCAAGTGGAGTAGTCGTTGCCCCTGACAGCTATTTTCCTGAAGTGGAAACCTTGTTAACCAAATACGACATTATGCTGTGGAGCGACGAAGTTATCTGTGGTTTCGGTCGGACTGGCAATGACTTCGGGTGTCAGACCATGGGATTCAGGCCACAGCTGATGTCCCTAGCAAAACAACTCTCTTCCGCCTACCTTCCAATCAGCGCCAGTGTAATTCCAGACTATATGTATGAAGCTATGGTAGAACCCAGCGCCGAGGTAGGTGTGTTTGGTCACGGTTATACCTATACCGGCCATCCAGCAGCATGTGCTGCAGCGCTGAAAACTCTGGAAATTTACGAAAGAGACAAACTGTTTGATCACGCCAGAGATATTGGCGAATACATGCAGAAGCGATTAGCCGAGTTTGCCGATCATCCTATAGTCGGTGAAGTACGCGGTCATGGACTATTGGCAGCTATAGAACTAGTCGCTAACAAGAAAACTGGTGAAAGTTTTGAAGGAGTTACCGTTGGGGCATTCACCAAACAGGCATGCCAGGACAATGGTCTTTTAATTCGTGCAGTAGGTGGAAACTCAATTGCTTTTTGCCCACCACTGATAATTACCACTGAACAAATTGATGAAATGGTTGAGAGGTTTAATCCAGCCTTACAAGCAACTCTTGATCATGCAACTAAAGAAGGTTTACTAAAGTCATAAACCATTTAAACGAGTGAATTAGTATGAAATTTATAAACAAGTCATTCATTGCACTAATCTGTGCCTTGCTATCGACCTGTAGTCAGGACGACTCATCTAATACAGCAGGAATCGACGGCCAAAATGTCGATCTAATTCTTACTAACGGCAAAGTACTAACTGTTGATGAGCAATTTTCTATTCATAATACTGTCGTGGTAAACGACGGACTCATTGTTGCCACTGGTGAAGCTGACCTCACCTCTCGTTACCAAAGCGACAATATCTTGGATCTTGGCGGCAAGGTTTTAATGCCAGGATTCAATGATTCCCATACCCATATTCGTGGTCGTCCCCAACGCTATATCGAATTGGGCAACGTGACATCGATTGTAGAAATTCAAGATTTGATACGCACCAAAATTAATGAAATCGGGGAACAAGAATGGATTATTGGATACGGCTGGTCAGAAGACGAGCTGGATGAAGGCCGAAGGCCGTTGCGCTATGACTTGGACGATGCTGCG
>DFQD01000174.1:0-1045 GCA_002377605.1 Gammaproteobacteria bacterium UBA3498
GTTTGAGCGTAAGTAAGACCTACTGAATTATCGTCGCTGCGGAATACACGTTCGCCACCGATTTCATAATCGTCTGGTTCACCGCCGAGATCCATCGCTGCGATTTCTTTCATCTTGGCAATTAGATCCTGACCGGCTACCCAGTTAGTTCGTGCATGGGTGAAGACTGTATTAGAGCCACCCTGGCCAGAACTGTGTGGGAGGTGGCGGTCGGAGCGACCGCGATGAATTACCGTACGTTCCCAAGGAATCTGCATGACTTCGGCAGCGGTTCGGGCATTAGAAGCATAAGAATATGTTCCCAAGTTACCAACGCCAGAGTGAATCTGCAGTATGCCATCAGGAGTGATTCTTAATAGGCCGTCGTAGCCACGACCACCAGCTCCGTGATAACCGATACCTAAGCCGATTCCACGTCGCTTGCTGCCACCAAGATCACGAGGTGATTGCTCACGCTCTTCCCAATTGAACTCTCGTTGTCCTTGCGCAAGAGCTTCGGAGATGAAGGAACTAGTAACAGGACCCTGGCTGCCACCCTGATATCCATCACTGCGCAACGCATTAATCTGGCGGAATCTAACTCGGCTCATGCCAATAGCTTGCGCGAGCTTGTCAGTCAGTGGAGCAAGAATTGGAGCCATTTCATTCTGACCTGGTCCACGCTGTGCACCTCGCGGCGTCGTATTGGTATAAACAGAAATACCGCGATAACGCATGGCATCAGGTTGCAAGCAAACAGTGACGTGTTGTGCGGAAGAGTTACCGCTACCGCCGCCGGTGGCGCCGCCATCGTTTACAATAGCGAGATCAACACCTGTCACTTTACCATCGCTCCTGCAACCTATTTTGATCCAACCCTGAATACCGCTTCGCGCCGAACCTATATAGAACTCTTGTTCACGGGTAATCCGCAGTTGAACCGGGCGGTTCAATACTCGCGAGAAGTTGCCGGTAATGGACATGAATGGATACGGGCCGATCTTTGAGCCGAAACCACCGCCGGTTGCTTCGTTAATGAACACCAGATCGGCAAGATCGATGTTCA
>DFQD01000174.1:1438-6363 GCA_002377605.1 Gammaproteobacteria bacterium UBA3498
GCCATACAAGTTCTGGCTTCTAATGAATGGTGCGGATAGCCGATGGTGACGAAAGGTTGTTCGATGACTTCATCGGCTTCAGCGAAGGCGGCATCGAGATCTCCAAATTCCCAATTGGTTGTGAATTCACCACCGTCTGGCGATCGACCTGCGCGCATCGCATCAACGGCAGACTGTGGCCATTTGATATCTTTGATTTCGGCGCTAAGGATTGGTGTGCCTTCCGGACCTTCTTCTCGAGTTCGAACCAAAACGTTCCCTTCTGGATAAGCGTTGCTGCCACCAGGTGTTAAGCTTTCTAGTGGATCTGTGACGAAGTCACGACGTTCGAAGTCGATTCGAATTGCATCGATTGCGGATTCAGCAATCTCTTCGGTTGTTGCGGCAACAGCTAAAATTGGTTGCCCAACGTAGGTGACGTATTCAGAAGCTAAAGCTGGGTTGCCCGGAGGAGCAACCGGTGGCAAATCGTCGGCGGTAAAGACACCAACTACGCCATCCATCCTTAATGCTTCTGATGCATCAATGTTTACTACGCGGCCACTGGGTAGTGGGCTCGTTAACAGACGAGCAAAGACCATGCCTTCAGCTTTATAGTCTTCCGCATATTTAATCTCACCTGTTACCTTTCCAGGCACATCAGGTGGCACAAAATCGCGTCCTATATGCATGCTCATGCTAATTGCCCCGAGGCGCGTAACACGCCATTGATGTAATGTTCATAGGCCCCGCAGCGGCACAGATTACCTGACAAGCCGGCGCGGACTTCTTCTCGTGTTGGGTTAGGGTTGTTGTTCAGCAATGCAACCGCTGACATCACCTGCCCCGGAGTGCAGAAACCACACTGTGGCGAGTTCTCTGCAATAAATGCCTGCTGTACAGCATGCAATGTACCGTCTGTCGCTTTGACTCCCTCGATGGAAATCACCGCTTTATCTTTTACATTGTGTGTCAGTACCGAACAGGAATAGTTTGGAACGCCATCGATTAACACCGTACAGGCACCGCATTCACCACGATTACAACCGATCTTGGTTCCGGTTAAATCGAGCTTGTAGCGTAAGGTGTAAGCGAGTGTTTCCGACGGCATCACATCAACAGGTCGCGTCCGCCCATTAATGTTAAGATTTACCAAGCGCTCTGCAGCACCAGCACCCTGCTGGGCCTGGGCTAGATAGAGTCCTGCGCCGGATGTAGCGGCAGCGCCGGAGAAAATTACTCCCTTGATAAAACGTCTGCGAGTTAGTTTGGAATTCACTGACTTAGCTCCGTTTTTAGTTTTAGTTGTGCATTCATCGATGCTGCAGATGAGTGCGATATTTTTGCGTTAAACTTATGCTGTAAATACACGTTTGTTTTATGCACATATAGCCACCGGTTAGACTATTATTTCTGAATTCGAAAAGCAATAGAATCGGGGGCTTAGGTTGCTCTGTATGGCCCGTAATACGAGGGCTTCAGCGGATTGCTTTGGAAAAATTACACTTCGTAACAAATGCGTTGATTTGCGATCAATATCAGTCGATTGCAGCGTTGTTCACTAGCAACCTCCATGAAAGCTTGTGGTGGTTTTTGTATTAGTGCTTTGCGGTGCTAGATTTAGTCCTCAAATGCGTCTAAAGATTGGCTTCCTATTATGGTTAATCGGTAGATGCCTTTGCCTAAACCTTCGAACCAACCATAGTGATTATCGTAGAGAATGTTGCGGGTTTTTGGTATGCCCAAGGTTTGCGCTAAGTCGCTCGCTTTGGTGGCGCCGTGCTTTTTTAAGTAGTGCGCTATTTCGATGGCCTGTTGCTTGTAGGCAGTCATTCTCCCGATTTTGGTGGATGCGCCGCCTAGATTTGGATCTCCGGTTAGAGTAACAAATTCACTGATCAACCACTGTTGCCTCGGTTTGGATTGTTTTGGTGTGTATTTAGTTGGGCTTAGAACGATTTCCGTTGTGCTGCGTTTAGGATTAATTGCAACTAGCCCAAGGCCTAGCATCTTTAAAAGTTTTACGACCCGTTTTTTCTTTTTCCTTTTGAGTGCGCCGCAAGAATGAGGCACACCGATATATACGATTGGGCTTAGTTTTAACCGATCGACGGCTTGCAGAATAACATCAAGATTGAGCGAGAGTTTTAGTTCGATGATAGTTGGTGGACTATCAGTTTTTATTGCGACCACATCGCAGTTTTCAACTTCACCTTTTACTTCGTAGTCTTGTTTCTCTAAATACTTTTTTAGAGGGAGGTAGAGATCAGATTCCTGCATAAGCTCTTTGTTTCTAGAGAGTTTCTAATTCCATTAAAAATTTCAGTCCAGTCAACCTCGCAACTATTCAAAAACTTTTCGTCTTCATTTAGGTCAGTCTACAATGATCATCTCTTCCAACAGATTGGTGGCATGGTCCATGTATTCCATTACCCATAACATGTAGCGGGAATCAACGGCAATGGCGCGATTCTTAGCTTGATCAAAATCCCAGTCGCCGATAATGCTTTCGTAAACACCATCGAATAAGAGGCCAACTAATTGAGCTTTGCTGTTCATTGCCGCTGTGCCAGAGTTGCCGCCAGTAATATCCAGGTCAGCGAGAAAATTTACTGGCACCGAGCCTAAAGAAGAAAGTTCGTAAGCTCCATATTCTCTTGAACGAATCAGATCCAGTTGCTTCTGTGGTGCATTGAACGGATCTAAGCCTGTATCTTTGCCAAGAATGCCTTCGAGAGTTGTGAAAGGTAGATTTACTAAGCCATCTTTTGGTTCATTACCTTGCACACGACCAAAAGTTACCCGAAGAGAACTATTGGCGTCGGCATAGATTGGTTGACCTAAGCTGCGGTTATAGGCAATTACTGCTTCCATGTATTGCGGACGCCAGTGTTGAAATAGGCCGCTTTGTTCTTTACCCGCTTGCTCCAGTGTCATGCGCTCGTTATGGGAAGCGACGGCGTACTGAATAAATGGATCGTCGCTGGCTTCAAATTCTTCCGCAGATCTTTCGATCCATGCCATTCGCGAAGCTTCGTCTGCAAGTGAAGATTGCGAATAGTTTTCTTCGATGATCTGATTAACGCGACCCTGATCGAAAGTGTTGCTGATTTGATAGAATGAATCTAAGGATTGGGAACGCTGTTGCTCAGGAAGATTAGCGTATTGGCGAAGCATGTAGCTCAGGATTGCTTTATCTACGGTCTCATCGTAGCGACGGCTGATGGATTGCATGGACTGACTGAATCGTCGTAAGTCTCTTTCCTGATAGCCGGGTTCACGCTCTGCGTCGGGTTTCTGTCTTTCAATGGCGAGACGGTAAAGACGTTGTGCGGTAGTAGGTAGAGTGGCATAGCTCATGTAGCTATTTACTAGACTGCGTTCTTTCGAATGCTGGTTTTCTTCAATCAGCGCATTGAGTTGTAGTACAGATCTTGAATAACGATTGCTACGATCGTCATTGCTGTTAATCCAATCGCTTAGGTCTGATTCGAACTGACGCGAGCGGTCGATAAAGTCGCTTCTGTCATAACTTTCTACCATTGATTGATAGTTTTTCGCGTAATTGTTCAAACTCGCCACGGTGTTTTCATAGGCCAGTCGTGCTTGGCTTCCCGGCGCAGTATTTTCTTCAATGATGCTGACGATGTCCTCGCGCATCTGTCTTGCATTGGGATAAAACCAGGTAAATTGATTTTCAATTTCAGCAACTGTTCGATAACGATTAGTGCTACCTGGATAACCTACACCCATAACAAAGTCTCCATTCTCAATACCGGCGCGGCTCACTTCGAGAAAATTATTTGATTGATAGGGCACATTGTCTTCGCTGTAATCTGCGGGCATGCCATTACGATCAACATAGGCGCGGTAGAAACCAAAGTCACCGGTGTGTCGCGGCCACTGCCAGTTATCGATGTCACCTCCGTATTTGCCGATGCTGGTCGCAGGCACATAAACTAGTCGCACATCGCGAATTTCAAGACGTTTGATTAGAAAATATTCCAAGCCCTGATGAAAGGAGGAGACACCACAGCGATGCATGCCGCTGGATTCACAATCGGCGATGATAGCTTTGCGATTGTTTTCGATTGTCTGGTAACGGTCAAAGCCGGACATGTCATCGGAAATTCCAGCTTTTGTTTTATCTGTGACATCTGTTACTTCTTCAGTTACATAAACTCGTGAGCCGGGCGCTGCACGTATTTCTTCTTCCATATTATGTGCAAGAAAACCATCAACCAGTAAATTATTGTCTGGTGAACTGTTATATTGAATAGAGCCATACACGCAGTGATGGTTAGTAACCACCAAACCATTAGGTGATACGAATGAAGCACTGCACCCGCCTAAGCTGACTACAGCGCTCATGGGAAATTTATCAAGACTGCTGAGATTTTCAGGATCAATTTGTAGCCCCAATTCCATCAGCCTCTCATTTAAGGCGGGGAGTTGATGGGGCTGCCACATGCCTTCGTCGGCAAGGGAGCTTGATATACATAGCAGCGATAAAGTCAGTAAAAGTTTGCGCATAAAAATATATCCAATGTGGGAAATACAAAAACTGTTAATATGAGACTTGCAATTAAACCGGATTTATCACGGGAAATAAAACCGGTTTTTCTTCTTACTAATATCAGAATAAGACGTTATTTGGGTTAATTCCACTATGACGCGCATTTAATTATTACTAGTACATTTTTTTGAAGTTCTAGCTGGGATATTTCGTTGGAGTTTCCTTGCTAAGGAATGGGCGAGCGTTTACAGTTCAATTAAAGTTTCAAAGTGGCTTTGTGACAAGATTGAAAAATTTAGTTGTAACAATTTTATGAAAAATATTTTCTAATCTATCGCGAAACTTTTATGGAAGGTCATTGAAAACTATCCGCAAAATATTCATAACAATTTGCTTGACGATTTCTGTTTTGTTTATCGATCAGTTGTTG
>DFQD01000107.1 GCA_002377605.1 Gammaproteobacteria bacterium UBA3498
CCTGCCGCTTTTACTTGACCAATAGATTTAGATTTTGAATTCCGCTCTTTCTGTAAAGCTTCAGTATCTAATTGCAGCTCTTTACGTTGTCTATCGAGAACGTTGAGCTTTGCTACATCGAGTTCGAATTTCTTAATCCGAAGTTTTTCTGCAATCGCCTCAGGTTCAGCTCGAATCCATTTCGGATCTAACATTGTTAATTCCTATCGTTTTTAAAGCACTACCCTGGTTAATTGAATTCCGGCATAGGCCGCGAACAGGCAGGCTATTACGCTACTGAATATGTAAAAAAGTGCGGTATTGTAGTGGCCTTGCTGAAACAACAAAAGGGTATCAAGTGAAAATGCTGAAAAGGTAGTCATAGCACCTAGAAAGCCGATTACTAATAATGGTCTCCATTCGTGCGCCAGCTCAAGTTTTTCAGCAAATATGACAAATAAAACGCCAATTAAAAAGCTACCGAGCAAATTTACGCTAAATGTACCAAGGGGAAACCCCGTCCCATTGACTTTCTCCATGGATTCGCTTACCCAATATCGAGAAATGGCACCAAAAGCTCCCCCTATGGCAATTGCGAGATAAGTATTCATGGCATGTCCTAACTTCAATTAGTTGCGTTATCAATAACATCTATACCTTCGGGTGGTTCGAATACGAATAAACTGTCTGCTAGCAAGTGATTCTTCTCTAAATTCTGAAAATGCCAAACAGTTTGCTCACCATTCTTATTATCAAGATGGATCATGTCGAGATTTGAGGCGATAAAACTAATAGTAATCTGCTCGTAAACGCTATTCTCATCAATAGGTGTTAATTCGAATTCGGAAGACTCATCGTCACTGTTAAGCTGCACCATATACTCTTCTGCGATATTTCCAGTTTGGCCATTCAATAGTTGCGCAGCTAACTCCGATTCGCTGTTGTCCCAGTCTTCGATCACAACCTGTTCAAGATCCGGTTGGTAGTTCCAAAGGTATGTGCCATCGGTAACAATCAATTCTGGAAAGGGGTCGATAGTTTCCCAATAGAATCCATCTGGCTTTTTGAGATGCATCTGGATCTCACTCTCTTCCAAAACTCCCCCGTCACTTTCAATAATTAGTTGCAAAACCGTTGCGGACATCGTATCGATATCTTCTAGTAAAACATCAAGTTCATTGATAGCCGGATTCTGTCCAAATGTTGATGAGAAAACAGCTAGGGTAACGATTGTTGCTACAATTCGTGGCATAGCGCTCTCTTTTTAAATGGTTAATCGCGGGGCGGTGGAGGCGCGATTACTTCTCGGGAGCCATTACTGCTCATTTCTGACACTACCCCCGCGGCTTCCATTGATTCTATCATGCGCGCAGCTCGGTTATAGCCAATGCGGAGCTTACGCTGTACTGCGGAGATAGATGCTTTTCGAGATTCTGTTACAAATTTAACCGCTTCATCGTAAAGTGCATCGCCATCCTCGCTGTCTTCTGTACTCGGTGCGCCAAAAGAACCTGGTTCTAATTCATCAGTACTTTGAGTGACCGAATCTATATAGATTGGTTCGCCACGCTTTTTCCAGTCGGCCACAACCCGATGGACTTCTTCATCACTGACGAATGCGCCGTGGACACGAGTTGGAACTCCGCCGCCTGGTGGAAGTAACAACATATCACCGTGACCTAGCAATTGTTCGGCCCCACCCTCTCCCAGTATGGTTCTCGAATCTACCTTTGATTGCACCATGAATGATAGCCGAGTTGGTACATTGGCTTTAATTAACCCAGTTAATACATCTACTGATGGTCTTTGTGTTGCCAGAATTAAATGGATACCTGCTGCACGTGCCTTTTGGGCGATTCTCGCAATTAGTTCTTCAACTTTTTTGCCAACAACCATCATCATGTCGGCTAGCTCGTCGACAATCACCACAATGCATGGCAGTGGTTCGAGTAGAGGTGGTGATTGTTCTTCTTCTAGCAACATAGGGTCTGGTTGCCAGGTAGGATCGGTTAGGGGTTTGCCAATCTTCTTCGCATCATTGATTTTTCTATTAAATCCAGCCAGATTACGTACACCTAGGGCTGACATAAGCTTATAGCGTCGTTCCATTTCAACTACGCACCAACGCAAACCGTTAGCAGCATCTCTCATATCGGTGATAACTGGAGTTAGTAGGTGAGGAATACCGTCGTACACAGACAGTTCTAACATTTTCGGATCAATCATAATCATACGCACATGTTCTGGCGTTGACTTGAAGAGCAAGCTGAGAATCATCGCGTTAATTCCAACGGACTTACCGGAGCCGGTAGTTCCAGCAACCAACAGATGCGGCATCTTCGCTAAATCAACTATTACCGGTTTGCCGACGATGTCGTGCCCGAGAGCCATAGATAATGTGGAGCCCGCGAGATCAAAATCTGAAGAAGATAGAACTTGACTCAGCTGAATTATTTCTCTCTTTTCATTAGGGATTTCGATACCTATAACTGTTTTTCCGGGTATTACTTCGACAACACGCACTGAAACGACCGCCAGTGACCGAGCCAAATCTTTAGCTAAGTTGCTAATGCGGCTGACTTTAACGCCAGGAGCCGGTTGAACTTCAAAACGTGTAATAACCGGCCCAGGATTTACTGCGGTAACTTCAATTTCAATACCAAAGTCTTTGAGTTTCAGCTCTAGTAACTTTGACATAGCTTCCAATGACCCTTTGGAGAAACTTGCTTCATAGCTCTCCTGCCATGCATCTAGGAGTCCAATAGCTGGAAGTTCTTTGACCGATGATGCAGCGAACAGAGTTCCCTGTCGTTCCTTCTCAACCCGGGGGCTTTTGCTAACCTTTTTCTTCGCTGGCACCTTAATCGTTGGTGGAATTCGTTTCCTTTCCTTTTCGATATGAATATCTAATACTTTCTTACGAGACTCTAATCTTTCCTTTGTTTCTATTTCCTGTTTCTTTTGCTCAACCCATTTCTGTGTCTTAGTAACAATCCAAGAGCTAAACGCAATAGTCCACTCCCCTAATTTATCAATCACCGACAACCATGAGATCGTAGCTGTTATTGTTAGTCCAAATAGAAATATAGCGGATAGCAATAAAGTAGTACCTAAAATTGCCAGTACCGGAACACTTAAATCCGCGACTAAAGAACCGACGACCCCACCGGCAAGATAGGGAACACCTTCGCCAATTTCAAAATGCAGAGTAGAAAGACCACAAGCAGAAACTATCAAGAGGAAGAAACTCAGGGATTTTAAGCCAAACATTGCCCAAGAGAATTCTGATTCCAGTTCAGTTTCACGGAATGAGGTATAGACTTTATAGGCCAGTAAAGCTGGAAAACTGTATGCTAGATAGCCGAGTAAGTGGAGCAGGATGTCCGCTGTCCAGGCACCATAAATACCTACCGCATTACTAACAACATCTCCGCTACCGGTTGTTGTGAATCCTGGGTCATTAGGTGAATAGCTCACCAAGGCAATTAACAGAAATAGAGCAAGTAAAAAATATACTATAAGCGCACCTTCCCGCACCAAACGCTGCATGAGCGAACCCACTTCAGTTTGCTGATTCGATTTTGACACCGCCGTATTTCTCATTTTTTTTCAGACATTTGCAGAATTTTTGTTAGAACCTTTCTAGGATTGTTGGATGCTGCCTTAAGGAATTCGTTCCGGATATCTCCTGATCCCTAAATCTGTTCTTAGGTTATCGGGCGTTGAGGGAAGAAAATAAGGGGTTAATAGCGAATAATCTTACTTAAATCAGTAGAATAGCGCGTGAGATTTATATCTTGGCAATTGCCATAACATAGAGGAAAGGGAGAATTTTTATCCCGTGAAGGAAATATTTTTATGCGTGAAGTACAACACCATCGTCTAATCATTCTCGGCTCAGGGCCCGCAGGTTATACGGCAGCAGTATATGCTGCTCGTGCTAATTTAGATCCTGTAGTTATTACAGGGCTAGTAGCTGGAGGCCAATTGACAACTACTACTGACGTAGACAACTGGCCAGGTGATGTTGAGGGACTACAAGGCCCAGATTTAATGCAACGAATGAAAAATCATGCAGAACGATTTGAAACTAAAGTTATTTTTGATCATATCAACGAAGTAGATCTAAGCAGTCGTCCATTTAAATTACAAGGCGATGGCGGTGAATATAGCTGTGACGCCTTAATTATTGCCACAGGTGCTTCGGCCCAGTATCTCGGGCTTGAATCAGAGCAAGCATTTATGGGCAAAGGTGTAAGTGCATGCGCTACTTGTGATGGTTTCTTCTACCGTAATAAGCCGGTTGCCGTAATTGGTGGCGGTAATACTGCTGTGGAAGAAGCGCTTTATCTTTCCAATATTTGTTCTCATGTGACCTTAGTTCATCGTAGAGATGCCCTACGCGCCGAAAAGATCTTGCAGAAGAAACTATTCGAGCGTGTTGATGAAGGCAAAGTTACAATCGCTTGGGATCATACACTGGACGAAGTGCTGGGAGACGACATGGGTGTCGTTGGTATTAACATCAAGCATGTGCGAAATGAAGAGCTAAAAAAGGTCGATGTCGATGGGGTATTTATTGCCATTGGACATATTCCGAACTCTGATATTTTTGAAAATCAGTTGCAAATGAAGAATGGTTACGTTGTCGTAAACACTGGCTTGACTGGCAATGCCACCGAGACGTCTGTACCTGGAGTATTTGCTGCAGGCGATATCGCTGACCAAATATACCGTCAAGCCGTAACTAGCGCCGGTTTTGGTTGTATGGCGGCCTTGGACGCTGAGAAATTTTTGGATGAATAGATATTAATTCATGCCCGTACCATGGTTAGAGCCGGAAGACATAAGATTTCCGCCGATTGAACTGGCACTTGAAGAACCCAATGGGCTCCTAGCTGCTGGAGGAAGCTTAAATCCACAATGGCTGTTATGTGCCTATGGCCAAGGAATATTCCCCTGGTACGAAACCGGTCAACCGATACTTTGGTGGTCACCTGACCCCCGCTTGATACTTACTCCTAGGCTTTTAAAGGTATCACGCAGCCTTAAAAAACTTATAAAAAAACGAAGCTACGAAATCACTTTAGATATTGCATTCTCAGAAGTAGTTCAGAATTGCGCTGATTCACGACGCGAAGGTGCTGGAACTTGGATTACAGACGAAATGCAAACAGCTTATTCGAGCTTGCATGAAAAAGGATATGCCCACTCCGTTGAGGTCTGGGCTGGCGACGATCTGGTAGGCGGACTATACGGCGTAGCCCTAGGCAAGGTGTTCTTTGGTGAATCCATGTTTAGTAAGGAAGACAACACCTCTAAGCTAGCTCTGGTTTATTTGATTAGGCAAATCAGTAGGTGGGGTTTTGAACTTATCGATTGCCAGATATCAAGCGATCATCTGTTTACTCTCGGCGCAATAGAAATAAGCCGTTCTGAATTTCTACAAGATTTAAACAACCTGTTGCAGTTTAAAGATAAGATAGGGAAATGGTCATTCGATGCGGATATAGTTGCTTATGACGATTAACACTAATTCGAAACCAATTAATTCGGTCAGGTTGTTTCAGACATCTCCACACCCCTGTAGCTACAAAGAAAATAAGCGTGCCTCCACTGTTTTTGTCGATCCAGACCTGGTTATCGATAAGTCACTCAACAGCAAACTCAGTGATCTGGGCTATCGCCGCAGCGGTGCCCATCTTTATCGACCAGACTGTGAGTTTTGCAACGCTTGCATCTCTTGCCGAATCCCAATTGATCAATTTGCCTTTAGTCAAGCACAACGAAAGATTTGGAGGAAAAATCAAGACTTGAAAGTTATTGAGAGAAATGACCTCATCTGCGAAGAATCCTTTGCGCTGTATGAGAGCTATATCAACACTCGCCATGCTGATGGCGATATGTATCCAGCAACACCAGAGCAGTTCGAAGCTTTTATAAAAACTAAGACTGTAGATACACGTTTCTTTTTATTCTACCAAGAAGATCGATTAGTTTCGGTCAGTGTCACTGATATCCTAGAGCGTGGCGTTTCCGCCGTATATACATTCTTCGATCCTACGGAATCTAAAAGATCACTGGGCATTCATTCAATTCTTCATCAAATATATTTCGCTAATGTGCTGAGGCTTCCTTATGTATTCCTAGGTTATTGGATAAAGAATTGTAAAAAAATGGAATATAAGAGCAAATTCAGACCCCTGGAAATGCTCATTGATGGTAATTGGATATTGGTAAAATAGTGCTGATCAGCACAACTACTTTGCTTCTCGCCTAAATTACGTCACAATGCGGCCGCTGAGTAGCATTAGAGGGTACATATGGCGAAAGAAGATCAAATTGAAATGGAAGGTGAAGTGGTAGATACACTTCCTAATACTATGTTCCGAGTCAAGCTCGAAAACGGACATATCGTGACTGCCCATATTTCAGGCAAAATGCGCAAGAATTATATTCGAATTCTAACTGGCGATCAGGTTAGGGTTGAATTAACGCCCTACGACCTAACAAAGGGCCGAATCACTTACCGCGCCAGATAAGTTCGCCTAAAATAATCAATTATAGAGAAAAAGAAGAGCTGGCTTTTAATTCTAATTCTAATTCAAATTAACTCAGCTCTTTGCGATGTGCTTTGGCACGGCTTTTTATTTCTAGGGCAATGTCGCCGCTTTCTTCGCTAACAAAAACATCACCACCATCTGATAATTCACCAAACAGTATATCTTCTGCCAACGCCTTTTTAAGTTTTTCTTGGATTAATCTGGCCATAGGTCTTGCACCCATGGATTCGCTATACCCGTGTTCAACGAACCAATCTACGGCTGTTTCATTAACATGCAGTAAGACATTTTTTTCATCTAATTGTACTTGTAAATTAACTAAGAATTTATCAATCACAGTGCGAATTGTTTCAACTGCCAAAGTGTCGAATTGAACGATTGCATCAAGACGATTGCGAAATTCAGGTGTGAACGCTTTCTTGATTATTTCCATACCATCGGTACTGTGGTCTTGTTCGCTAAAACCGATAGACGCGCGGGACATTTCTTGAGCGCCAGCATTGGTAGTCATAATTAAAATGACGTTGCGGAAATCTGCTTTGCGGCCATTGTTATCAGTAAGTGTGCCATGGTCCATCACTTGCAATAACAAATTAAACACATCTGGGTGGGCTTTTTCTATTTCGTCTAATAACAACACACAGTGCGGATTTTTGGTAATGGCCTCAGTCATTAAGCCGCCTTGATCAAATCCAACATATCCAGGAGGAGCGCCAATTAACCTAGAAACAGTATGGCGCTCCATGTATTCAGACATATCGAAGCGTACTAACTCGATACCCATGATTTTTGCTAACTGACGGCTTACTTCAGTCTTGCCAACACCAGTTGGCCCAGAAAATAAAAATGAACCTATTGGTTTCTCGCCTTCATTTAGCCCAGCTCGGGAAAGTTTAATAGCTGTAGATAAAGTATCAATCGCTTTATCTTGGCCGAATACGACCATTTTTAAATTAGATTCCAAATTCTTCAACGCATCAATATCAGAACTAGAAACATGTCTTGGTGGAATTTTGGCGATAGAGGCTACTACCTTTTCCATGTCTGTTACTTGAATTAACTTCTTGCGTTTACTGTTTGGTTGCAGCCGCTGGAATGCTCCGGCCTCGTC
>DFQD01000082.1 GCA_002377605.1 Gammaproteobacteria bacterium UBA3498
GATGAAATCGCAGTGTGTAACCTAGGCTCGGTAAATTTAGTTAATCATGTCGATGAAAATGGCCTTGATCAGGAGAAACTAAAAAAGACCATCACTACTGCTATCCGCATGCTCGATAACGTTATCGATATTAACTACTACTCAGTACCGCAAGCAGAAAACTCGAATCTGAAACATCGCCCAGTTGGTATGGGTGTTATGGGATTCCAGGATGCGCTCTACGCACAACGCATTCCTTATTCCTCCGAGCAAGCCGTGGAATTCGCGGACGTTTCAATGGAAATGATCAGCTATTACGCCATCAATGCTTCTACCGAATTGGCTGAAGAGCGTGGCCGTTATGAAACTTACGACGGATCGCTCTGGGATCAGAGCATCTTGCCAATCGATTCACTTCAAAGGCTTGCCGAGTCTCGCGGTGAAGACTATATCGATGTAAACATGGAGCAACGTTTGGATTGGAATGCTTTGAGAGACCGTATTAAACAAACTGGTATGCGCAACTCCAATGTTATGGCAATCGCACCAACAGCGACCATTGCCAATATCAGTGGTGTTTCGCAATCCATCGAACCAACTTATCAAAATCTTTATGTTAAATCGAACCTGTCCGGTGAATTCACTGTAGTTAATCCTTATCTAGTCAACGACCTTAAGAAGCTCAATCTATGGGATGGGGTAATGGTTAATGATCTTAAGTACTACGAAGGAAGCGTGCAGAAAATAGATCGCGTACCGCAAGAGCTAAAGCAGATCTATGCCACCGCATTTGAAGTAGAACCTCGCTGGTTAGTAGATGCAGCAAGTCGCCGCCAGAAGTGGATCGATCAGGCCCAGTCACTAAATCTTTATGTTGCAGGTGCCAGCGGCAAGAAGCTGGATATCACCTACCGCATGGCCTGGTTACGTGGGCTAAAAACCACTTACTACCTAAGAGCACTGGCTGCCACCACAACAGAGAAGTCGACGATTTCCGATACCAGCTTGAACAAGGTCTCAACTGAACCGACTGACCTAGGTCCAGCTGCCGTGCCAGCTGCTTGCTCTCTGGATGATCCGGAATGTGAAGCTTGTCAGTGACAATAATTAGAAGAAAAGAAAATTGTTAGTTAGCGATTAATTATTTAAAACAAAATTAAACTTAGAGTCGAGGTGTAACTATGTTGTCATGGGATAATTTCAATCAGGAAGAAGCTCCAGTTCCTGTTTCTAAACCCAAAATAGGACAATCACCAACCGTTAATGAAGCAATACAGGAAGTTATCCAACCAGCTGCTGATCCTGCATTAACAGGATCAACTGATAAGTCAAATCTTGATTCATTAGCCGAGCAATCTAATGCCAGCGCATTACAACAAGCGATCAATGACCTGCAATCACTTGATGTTTCTGCTGGTATAGAAGAGCTCGAAGGTACTGCCAATCGCGTAGCAGTAGATGACAAGCGCATGATTAATTGTCGAGCTGACCTCAATCAGCTAGTTCCTTTTAAATACGATTGGGCCTGGCAAAAATATCTGGATGGGTGTGCCAATCACTGGATGCCCCAAGAAGTTAACATGAACGCAGACATTGCGTTATGGAAAAATCCAACAGGTCTAACCGATGATGAGCGGCTAATTGTTAAACGTAATCTAGGCTTCTTCTCCACGGCAGATTCCCTAGTAGCAAATAATCTGGTGTTAGCGATTTATCGACTTATTACTAATCCAGAATGCCGACAGTACATCTTAAGGCAGGCCTTTGAAGAGGCAATTCACACCCATGCTTATCAATACTGCATCGAGTCTCTCGCCATGGATGAAAGCGAGATATTCAACATGTATCACGAGATACCTTCGGTCGCGAAGAAGGCATCCTGGGGCCTTAAATATACTCATTCTCTAAGTGATCCTAATTTCAAAACTGGCACCACCGAAACCGATCAAGAATTATTAAAAAATCTAATCGCGTTCTATTGCTGTCTCGAAGGAATCTTCTTCTATTGCGGATTCACTCAAATCCTTTCTATGGGAAGGCGCAACAAGATGACTGGCACTTCAGAGCAATTCCAATACATCCTGCGTGACGAATCTATGCACTTGAATTTCGGCATCGATATGATCAATCAGATTAAGCTGGAAAATCCACAAATTTGGAATGACGAGATGAGAGAGGAAGCCACACAGATGATCCTGCAGGCTACTCAATTGGAGATTGAATACGCGCGCGACACAATGCCTCGAGGTGTATTAGGCATGAACGCGGCGATGATGGAAGAATATTTGAAGTTCATTGCGAATCGCCGACTTGTTCAAATCGGGTTACCAGAACAATTCACAGGAGTATCCAATCCATTCCCATGGATGTCTGAAATTATGGACCTGCGCAAAGAAAAGAACTTCTTCGAAACTCGTGTCATCGAATATCAAACCGGCGGTGCCCTCAATTGGGAATAAAGTAACACGGCGGGGTATAGATACTTAGTGGTAGAGCGGGGACTTTTTAATGAGTGAAGAAAAGCGCTTTAAGAAACAATTCGATAACGATCCTGAGCGGACGTTAATTACGCTCGAACAGCTGAGTCAAACCATTGAAGTAATGACTAGTGTCGTAAATCGGCTTCGTCAACATCTCAGTGACCAACTAAACGCCCAGATCGAAGAGCAACAGCAAGCCAAGATTGAGCAAGGAAAAGCGGAAGCCGAATCGCCGGAATCATCCGAGAAGAAACAGAACGCTGTTTCTAAACAACAAAGCCAGCGGGAAAGCTTCGTTGTGGAAATTCGCCAACACGAGAACAACCCAGTTCGAAAAAACACAAAGACACTACACTAATTGCATAGCCAGTGCTATAACAAGATCTTGCATTACTATTATTCTCTGCATGTCGTTGTCGTTTCGAGCGCAACGGCATTTTTTATGCCTTATAAAAATGAATTTGTAAATGACAATTAAAGTAGGGGCTATCTTGCTTGCAGCCGGATTCAGCAATCGATTCGGCAGCCTCAAACTCTGTGCAGAGCTCAATGATGGCTCTACTGTGTTTGAGCAAACCTTGCGAAGAATCCACTCATCGATACCCGAATATAAAGTGGTAACTCGACCAGAGATCGCTCATCAATTGAGCTCAGTTGGGACAGAGTTAAATATTTTCCATGATGCTGAGAAAGGCATGGGGTCTACAATTGCGTTCGGCATTAGTCTCATCGACGACTGGGACGCGTGTTTAATTTGCCTCGCAGATATGCCCTTTATTCAGGGAGATACCTATCGTAGGCTTGCTACGGAGCTCACCAATGAAAACATTGTCTCCCCTTTTTACAAGCAACAGGCAGGCAATCCAATCGGATTTGGCAGTAAATTTTTCCCCGAACTTGCCCAGCTCAGAGGAGATTCCGGCGGTAAGCAAATTGTGCGAGCTCACAAAACTGCCGTTGTCCGAGTGAACATCACGGAACCTGCCATTTTATATGATATTGATATACCAGCAGATCTGGATAGATTTCAGACACTTTCAAGTTAGATCGCAATCCTCCTTCAGCATTGCAGATCGGAAGCTAATAGCCATAATATCAATGGCAATCAAATGGAGGCGCCATGGCTGTTAAGAAGATTAAAAACGAACCCGAACTTCTTAAGGAAGCGATTAGAGTTGGTGCGCGATATTTTGAAGCTAGAAAGGTCGGGAAATTCGAAGCTACTGACCACGTCGATACTAAGGTAAGAGCAATCTATCTTCTGTTAGTAAGAGACAAAGTCATCCAACCATTAGCAAGTAATGACGAAAACATACGGAATATGCGACACAAAATTGCTATTTGGATTTCTAAAAACTTACCCGCCGATCATCATTTATTACAGTGATTTCAATCGTGACTCACCATCTAATTAAGATTAACGTCTTGCTTCTGGGTTTGATTACTACCTTCCAGGTTTATAGCGATGACATCAGCGCTGAAGCTGCCATGGAAGATCCGACCAATCCTTTGGTACTTCTTAGCACATCCACAGGCGACATTTATATTGAGCTTTTGTCAAACGAAGCACCCAACAACGTAGAGAATTTCTTAGCCCTTGCTCATGGCGAGGTAGAATTTGTAGACCCAAATTCCAATGCCCGCTTTAAACCCAGATATTTCGACGGTATGCAGTTTCATCGAGTTATTCCTGGTTTTGTAATTCAGGCTGGATCACCTTTTCATAATCCACTGGGAGCTCCTGAGAATTTATTAAGCGATGAGATCAATGCAAATTCATTAGGACTCGATCGTCTGCCAGTGATGGATGAACAAGGGAACATCAATCCCATTCTAAACATCGGCAATCGAATTGAGTTTCATGAAGTATTATTAAAGCCTCTCTTTAATCTATTAAACGTTGAAACCGAAACACAAATGCTGGAACGCCAATACGAAATATTAGAAATATTACAGGGATTAACGGTAAAAGAGGCGTATGAAAATCAAGGCTATCGTTATCAAGAAGATTTACCTACACGCGGCATTACTCGAGGTATTGTTGCACTTGCTAATGCTGGCCCAGATGAGAACGGGCCTGAATTTTTTATAGCTCTACAAGACTCACCATGGCTAAACGGCAAGCACACTGTAATCGGAAGAATAGTGGAAGGAATTGAAACAGCGGATACAATTGCAACTAATGAGGTCGAGCCTGTAAACCCATCCCGATTTGCAGCGCTTATTTATTCGCTTCGTCGCATAAACTAAAATAGTTCAACATTAAGCTAAACGAGATTATTCGCTGCTGCAATAAATCACAATTCTGAGGATAAAATGTCTAAGAAATCGAAAAAACAAGCTGAACAAGGCACTTGGGCTCTTTGCATCACGACAGGGCTCATAGTCGGTGTCGGTTTAGGCCCCTTATTAGGTAGCTTACCTATCACATCACTAATGGGGGTAGCTATAGGTTCTGGTGCCGGCTACTATTTCACTCACAAAAAATATCGCAATAAACATTAGAAATCTTTTTCTATCTATGCGCGAACTTCATTAACAACCAGCTTCTAATGATCGCTATTTGAATTTCCGAATTGGTTTAAAAAGCCACCAAAATAAGTAGAAACTTTATCGAATAAACCAAAATCAGTTTCCTTCACAATAAAACTAGCCTAAAACTAAATGTCTTCCAGAGAAAATTCTTCTTCGAAAATCTCACGTCGGTAAGGCGGCATTGACTCTAGGATAGCCTTGCCATAACGACGATTAACTATACGCTCATCGAAAAGAGTAATGCGGCCGCTATCGCTTTCACTGCGCAGTAACCTGCCGCTGGCCTGAACCAGACGAAAAGCCGCGTCAGGAACTGCCAAGGCCATAAATGCATTTTGTCCCTGCTGTTCGATCCAGGCAGATAATGTCATTTCAATAGGGTCATTTGGTACAGCAAAAGGAATCTTGGCAATTAACACGTGGGTGCAATACTTACCCGGCAGATCCACACCTTCAGCAAAACTCGCCAGTCCAAAGATAACACTCCCCTCTCCGCGATCGACTCGCTGCCGGTGATATCTTAGCAATTGGGCTTTCTGATAATCATCCTGGCAGAGAATTAATTCCAACCATTTTGTGGGCAGTCTTTGCATGACTTCATTCATCTGGCGTCTAGACGAGAACAGCATAAGTGCTGCAGACGACGAATCCAGCAGGTGAGGAATAGCTGTTACGATTAAAGCAGTGTGCTTTTCAGTATCCGAAGGATCACAGTTCATACGCGGCACTACCAGACTGGCAGAACCGGAAAAGTCGAAAGGGCTAGGAATACTCAAATAATGAGTATGACTCGGTAAACCGGTTCTCATACGGAGCATATTGAATTCACCTAACGCCGATAAAGTTGCGGATGTCAAAACTGCTCCCGCACATCTCTGCCATAACTTTTTCTGCAAATTTTCTGCCGCAAGCACTGGGCTAGATGATAAAACAATATCAGTGCTACCTTCCCCTTCGATCATGTTTAACCAACGCGCGTTCGGAGCAGTATCTTCAGGGTCTTTTTCGGAATAATTCAACCATAGATCCAGATTTGCTTCGGCCCGCTCGATATTTGCCCCAATAATTGAATACCATTGTTCTGCTAACTGAGTCTTATTTGGGTTCACTCCGTCATCCATCATTTGTCTTAACCCTACAGCTATGTCGTGAAATCCTGTTGTAAGACGCGTGAATTCAGTTCCCAAATTAGCCGCAACATTGCGAATTTCGACCGGCACCACTCCTAACTCAAAAGCGTGCTGTGATCGATTTTCGTAGGTATCGATCGATTCGAGTGAATCCACAGTTTCGGCAAATATGGCCCAAGCTGCCTCGGAATGCACTCGAATTGAGTCGATGGTTTTCTGGAGCTGCCCCTGGCGGCCCGTGTCTAGAAACTCTTCTTTTACTAGTTGAAATAGCAAGTTTTCACTGCGATCCAGCCATGCAAGACTCGCTTTGATTCGTGTGGACGCAGAAAAATGATTATTAGATTTGAACGGTAGATGATGAGCTTCATCAAAAATATATATGCATTTTTCTGGCTCTGGCAGGATCGCTCCGCCACCCATAACTAAATCTGTAAGTACCAGGTCATGATTACTGACGATACAGTCCACCTTGTTTAAAGAATCCCGCGCCTTATAAAAACAACAGGCACGAAAATTACTACAGTTCGGCCCGGTGCATTGATAACGATCTACTGTGAGCGGCCGCCAATTTGCATCACTAATTGGTGCTTTCCAGTCATCTCGATCTCCTTTCCAATTTCCGACACCAAGTTCATTAAGCATATCTTCGTAGAGAGCAATGTCACCAAGATTTGGATCTTCCAACTCTTCACCATAAAGATCCTTCATGGCCTGCAAACTGTCCGATCCTGCCAACAACATATCCAATTTGGATAAGCAGAGATATCGGCCCCTGCCTTTGGCAAGTGCAACACTGAAATTGAGATCCGAGCTTTCCAGAATTTCCGGAATATCTTTAAAAATGATTTGTTCTTGTAAGGCTACTGTCGCAGTTGCCACTACTACTTTGTAGTCATGCTCCTGAGCTAACGGCAATACAGCAAGCAAATACGCCAAAGTCTTGCCAGTACCAGTACCGGCTTCGACTACACAAATCGGTGAGTCCGATTCTTCGTCATTAGCAAGAACTGATAGCACATTAGCGATCTCGGCAATCATCTGCCGTTGTCCATAACGCGGCGTGAGGTCCCTGGATTCCAGTAATTGACGGTAAACGGACTGAATGCGATCTTTTACTTCATCTGCCAACATAGTGCAGGAATCTGGAATAATTTCCGTGATTATACAAGGAGAAAGAAGTGTGGAATTATAGCATCGCCTTAGTAAAGACTCTGATATAGCTAAAAAAGCGAGAATTAAACTATAGTAACCAAGCTCTAGTATTTAAAGCATATTTGGAATGAAGTTCTGATAGACTTACTCCTCTGTCAATTTCAAACACAACTAGCTCTAACTTCCGCCAGGCAATTAGTCAATGGCTGCAGACACGCGCACAACAAAGCAGATTTCTTGGGGTGTGCAGGATTCCCAAGAAAAGCTGCGGTTATTAACGCTACTTACAGTCGACGGCCAACCCGCCGACTATACCGACATTCTTGCTGGAATAGAGGATGTAGGAATTGCTGCGGAACAATTAATCGAAATAAGCAGGTCCCTCCCTGCTGATACTCAAGCCATCATAGCCCTTGCTACTAAATCTAGACCTATTGCCGAGGCATTAGTCAGTAATATCACGAGCATCGACTTATTAGTTAATTTGACCCTGAATGGCAAAAGTGTTCATACACGCAAAAATGCCGTATTGGCCATTGATGATCAGGACGCCCTGACCAGACTCAGAGACAAGCTTGCAGGCAAAGACAAAACTGTTTGTAGGATTCTCGAGAAGAAGCTCGTTACAGAACACTTAGCAGAGGCAGAAAGGAATGAAAAAGTTGTCCGCGAAGTAAAAACCCAATCTGTAGATAAATCTGCAAAGTTAGCAATTAATACAAATCTGAAGCAAGATTTACCTGTACTCGAGCAAGAGTTGGATAAGCTCAGTTTTAAAAACACCGCTCGCCTGAATAATTTACAAAACACTGTCGGTCAGTTGTGTAAAATGGTTGTTGATCCAAAAGATGAACTAAAAGAACGCGCAGAAAACTTACAGGGTATACTGAAAGACAAGTTAGAAAAGAACAAAAACTATCAGGAGGCCTTAAAGCAAAGCACCGAAGATTTATTAGTGAATCTACAAAAGGCATTGAAAGATGGACAAAGTCACGATGCCCTCCCAACCTGGGACAAGATTCAAGGTAATATATCCAATACCAGCGGTAAATTACGCGTAGCGCTCCAATCCTCAACTGATCAATACAAGAGCAAGCTAATCGAGCTACGTGATTGGAAAGTTTTTGCGGCAACCGAGAAGAAAAAAGAACTGATAAAACAAATGCAGCATTTGCTTCAATCCAAGATGCATGCCGCAGATAAATCTAAACATATCAGTAGCATGCATAAGCAATGGAAGGTACTAGGCCGCTCTAATCAAAATGACCAATTGTGGCGCGAATTCAAAAATCTTTCTGATAACGCTTATGAACCTTGCAAAGAGTACTTTAAACAACGCAAACAACTCATGAGCTCAAATCTCAAAGCGAGAAAAGGGATTTGTGAAAAACTGGAAGCCCGTCTAACCACAGTCGATAGAGACAAAGTCAATATTTCTGACCTGAATAAATTACTTCGTACTAGCGAGCAGGAATGGAAACAGTATGCTCCGGTAGAACAAAACAAGATCAAAAGTTTACAGAAACGTTTTTATTCCGTTGTTAATCAATTTCGACGCCTGAGAAAGAATGCATTAAGCCACAATCATAAACAGAAAGAATCTTATATTGCCAAAGCCATAAAATTATCAGGGCTAGAAGATAACCAGAAAGCCATGAATGAAGCAAAGCGCTTACAGCAAGAATGGAAAAATATCGGCCCTACTTCTCATAAAGAGGATAAAAAGTACTGGGAAGATTTCCGCACAACGTGCGACAAGATATTTGCTAAGCATAATCAGGAAATAGATGCAGCTAAAACCAGACTCCAAGAAACCGAGAAAGGGCTGCAGAAAATACTTGCCTCGCTGAGTAAAATTTGCGAACTAGAAGATGAGGCTTTTCGTGGATCACGTGCCGAGTACCAAGACTTACAGCAATCATTCTCAGCCACACTCGATTCGAGATTACGGAAGCAACGCAATAAATTGCTAGATGAATTCAATAACTTGAAGCGCAAGATCGACACGCGATTTAAAACTTTGCCTGACAAGAAATGGCAAAATTTAAAGAACTCTATTACCGAAAAAGCGCAATTCTTAAAAAACTTGGAATCAGAACTTTTTGCCAGTAAAGACAATAATCAATTTAAATCGGCAAAAGCGAAACTCGAAAACGGAGCCTGGTCCGAACTCCCCGATAGCGGCAATCAAAATTTTGATACTGCGTTACAAAATCGCGCTGATTCTATTCGTAAAGCAAGTTCTATTTCTGAATTATTAAACTTGGCATATGAAAGTGAGCGCAAAATTCGTTCGTTGTGCATTGAATTGGAAATTCACGCCAACATCGACACTCCTGCTGACGACCAGTCTTTACGTATGCAGATTCAGTTGAATCAACTTAAAACCGGTTTTGGTCAAATGAAACCTGACCGCATGGCTATTGCTCGCTATGCAAAAGACGCAGAATTACAGGCCCATTGCATCGGGCCTCTAGATCAAAAAACGCAAGCTTCTTTATTTTATCGACTCGAGCAAGCCATAAAGAAACTTCTCTAAACGAGAAATCCTGATTTCAGTTTGTTAATTACCGGATTCGCATAACCTAATAAAAGATGCTTATATAAATTCGGATCGACCGCCTTAATCCGTTTTTTAAATTTTCTACGATTTGCTTTGGAAATTTCTCTGCGTTCTAAAACATCATCAAGCAAATGAAGCGGCGCAAGACCATCTTCCTTAAGTTTTTCCAGCGCAAAGAAATTCGAATCACTTAAGACATAGTTCTCTAAGATTTTCGCATCGATTATTTCTGCCAATTCATCAGGATTATCACTATGGAATTTTAATTGTTCACCAAAAGCGACGTGAACATGACCTTTAAAGCCAATCAAGCCAGTAACAATGCTCTGAATATCACTCTGATCAGTC
>DFQD01000044.1 GCA_002377605.1 Gammaproteobacteria bacterium UBA3498
CTGAATCATTCTATTTGGATGTTGATCATTTATCTGCAAAATACCGAGATATGCAAACCGAAGTCCATCCGGATAAGTTCGCTGCATCGCCGGAGCAAGAAAAAATGCGTGCGGTGCAGATGACCAGTTATATAAACGAAGCGTACTCAACCTTAAAATCACCAATTAAACGTGCTGCCTATATTTTATCTCTACAAGGAATGGACGCCGAATCTGTAAATCAGAATGATTTAGGTATGGACTTGCTGATGGAACAAATGCAACTGCGAGAATCTTTGGATGAGCTACCGAAAGATGAATCCGCATTGCCAGAATTGGATCGACTTAAGAAAGATGTGAAAGAAAAATTATCGGAGAAACAAAATGGTTTTGCCGGTGAAGTTGAACAAGGCGAGTACATATGCGCAAAAAAAATATTTCATGAGTTGCAATTTCTTCACAAATTATTACTAGAAATAGAAGCCGGGGAAGAGCAAAGGCTCGATTACTAAGAACAAAGTCATGGCGCTACTGCAAATATCAGAACCAGGTGGGAAATCTTCGACACCGGCCCATAGAATTGCCGTGGGAATCGATCTTGGTACGACAAATTCCCTTGTCGCTGCAAGCTGCGGCAGTGGCGTCGAGGTATTGCCCGGTTCGGATGGTTCTTATTTATTGCCATCCGTAGTGGACTATTCAAATTCAGGTTCCCCGATAGTAGGCAGCGCGGCCAAGGCTCGGATCAGTGAAGACCCTAACAATATTATCAATTCAGTCAAACGATTACTTGGAAGAAGCCAATCTGAAGTTGTGCAGACTCCGCAGTTTCAAAATTACGACTTTGACCAGAGTAGAGCGGAGGCTGCTCCCGCAATAATCACGTCAGCAGGCGTAAAAGATCCGATACAGATTTCAGCGGATATTCTGCGGACCCTGGTAGATCGGGCAGAAACTTGTTTAAAGGGAAAACCGGAAGGTGCAGTCATCACTGTCCCTGCACATTTTAATGATGCTCAGCGGCAACAAACCAAAGATGCTGCAAAGTTAATTGGGCTGAATGTATTACGATTATTAAATGAACCCACTGCTGCAGCGATAGCTTATGGCTTAGACAGTAATGATCAAGGCAACGTAGTGGTGTTTGATCTTGGTGGCGGTACTTTTGATGTTTCCCTATTGAGTTTACAGAAAGGTGTATTCGAGGTTCTATCCACTGGCGGAGATACCGCGCTGGGTGGAGATGACTTTGACCATCTGCTTGCAGACTGGATTAAGGATGCAGTAAAACTGGAACAACTTAGCGAATCACAAAACGCCCAATTACTCAACTATGCTGTTTTAATCAAGCATCAGTTAAGTGAATTCGATGAGGTCCCATTAGAATTTCTCAATTGGTCCGGAACTATTAGCGCAGGAGAATTCGCCCGTCTAACAGATGATTTAGTGAAGCGCACTATACTCACCTGTCGCCGTGTACTGCGTGACGGAAAAATGAAAATCGAAGAGATCGATAATATCGTCATGGTAGGTGGATCTACTCGTATGCCAGTTGTACGGGCTGCTGTTTCCGAATTTTTTGGTAAACAACCATTAACTGATATTGATCCTGATAAAGTGGTGGCAATCGGTGCAGGAATACAAGCGGATGTGCTGATCGGAAATAAATCAACTGATGATTTCCTTTTATTAGATGTAACACCACTGTCCCTGGGCATCGAAACTATGGGAGAGTTGGTAGAAAAAATTATCCCTCGTAACACAACCATCCCTGTCGCTAAAGCGCAGGAATTCACTACCTTTAAAGACGGCCAAACCGCTATGACTTTGCATATTGTTCAAGGTGAGAGGGAGCTGGTAAGCGATTGTCGTTCTTTGGCGCGGTTTGAATTGCGAGACATCCCACCGATGGTTGCCGGTGCGGCGAAAATACGGGTTACTTTTCAAGTAGATGCTGATGGACTATTAAGTGTAATGGCAGAGGAACTTAACACCGATAAAACTGCTGAGATCCAAGTCAAACCAAGCTATGGCTTGGATGCAGAAGCTATCGAGCAAATGTTGCAAACTTCTCATGACAATGCTAAGGCCGACTTGGAGATACGCGCACTGCGTGAAGCTCAAATTGAGGCGAGACAACTAATTGACGCGATTAATTCTGCTAAAGAAGTCGATGGGTTACTTTTAATCGATGAAGAAGCAGTTCTAATAGATGCGGTGATCAGACAGATAGAATCTGTGATACAAATAGGACCTAGTACTCGAATCCATGAGTTAACGGAAGAATTGAATAGAGTAAGTAGCGATTTTGCTGCCAGAAGAATGGATCTTCATATTGGCAAAGCATTGAAAGGCGAAACCATCGATGAAGTTCAATAGAGATCGAAGAGAAGTAAGGGCCGATGCCAAAACTCAAATTTTTACCGCATGAAGTAATGTGTCCGGAAGGTGCTGAAATTGACGCAGACACTGGCGAGTCTATATTGAATGCGGCCTTGGCGAAGGATATTCATATCGAACATGCTTGTGAAAAATCCTGCGCTTGTACTACTTGCCACGTTATCGTAAGGGAAGGTTTTCATTCTTTAGAAGAAGCCGAGGAAAACGAAGAGGATTATCTGGATAAGGCCTGGGGACTAGAACCTGAATCGAGACTAAGTTGCCAAGCATTAATTGCTGAGGACGATCTTGTCATTGAAATACCCAAATACACCATTAACATGGTGTCGGAAGACCACTAAGGAGACGTCTTATGAAATGGACAGATGTCTATGATATTGCGATGGCTCTGACAGATCAGCATCCTGATACTGATCCCCAGTATGTCAATTTCGTAGATCTCCACAGTTGGGTCTGTGATTTGGAAGATTTTGATGACGATCCAAATCGCAGTGGCGAGAAAATTCTGGAAGCTATACAGGCTGCCTGGATAGAAGAAGCAACAAACTAAACCGCTAGTAATCTATGAGGTGGTTTAAAACCTTGAAATACCGGGTTTTTTCTTATTTTTATTGATTCTGAAACGTACAAAATTGCAGGATACTCACGTATAATGCGCGCTCTTTTTGGATACTGATTAGGGAGTGAAGATGGCGGTCGAACGTACTCTTTCTATTATAAAACCGGACGCAGTTGCGAAAAATGTAATTGGTGAGATTTATAATCGGTTTGAGAAAGCTGGGCTAAAAATCGTTGCTGCGAAAATGTTGCAGTTGAATGATGAATCAGCGGGTGGATTTTATGCTGAACATAAAGGCAAAGGTTTTTACAACGATTTAATCGAATTCATGACCTCCGGTCGGGTAGTGGTTCAGGTTCTCGAAGGTGAAAATGCCGTCAGATTGAATCGTGAACTTATGGGTGCTACTAATCCAGCGGAAGCTGATCCAGGAACTATTCGAGCAGATTTTGCGAAATCAATTGATGCCAATGCGGTACACGGTTCCGACTCGA
>DFQD01000080.1 GCA_002377605.1 Gammaproteobacteria bacterium UBA3498
GGAATACAAGGCTGTACCCATCTTACCGAGTTATTGTTTCCCATGGCTACGGTAGCAATGCAAACGATCTGGCCCCTTAGTAGAAAACGCAAGAGGAAAGAGAGGGAGGGAGAGGCTGAAAAGCGGCAATCACGCCGGCCACTGATTCTCGATACTTGTCATGCCTGGGCATCAGATTCGCAAGTGGTAAAACAGAATACGCCTAAGTACTACACGGGAAAAGACAAAGACTAGTCTACTCATAGTAGAGCGGAATGACGACGGTCATTATAACACCTTCGCGATCCTTACGATTTTCCGCTCGAATTTGACCCCCGTGAAACTCTGTGATGAGTCTGGCAATGTGTAAGCCCATACCAAGATGGGGTTGTTTCTGTTTCTCTTGCGGTCGCACTGAGATCATCGAGTCGAATAATCTTTCCTTCATCTCTTCTGGAAGAAATGGCCCCGCGTTAGAAACTTTTAGTACTGCATGGTCGCGTAGTGTTCTGCAATAAACCGTGATGGATTGGTCGGGGTAGGAGAATTCCACTGCATTTGCAATGAGTTTATCTAGCAGCTGCGCAATATACTCTGGCACACCACTGATGTGTATTGGATACTGAGGTAAATCTGTTTCAAAATTTTGATCGACGTAAACAAGCTTGTAGCCTTCAACACAGCCATACACAACTTCATTGAGCTCTATCTTTTCCTTTTCTGAAGTTTGCAACATTTGCTCTAATCGAGTCGCTTCGCTCATGTTCGTCAAAATTAGATTCAGTCGCTTAATGCCTTCTTCAGCTCTCTCCAAATAAACAGCAGATTCTTCACTGTTCTCATGCATACTTAAGTTTTCAAGAGAAGATCTTACTACCGTGACTGGCGTACGTAATTCATGAGAAAGTCGTGATGACATGTTTTCTAAATAGTTTGTGTATTGAGTAAGTCGCTCAACAATATTAGAAAAACTGCGAGATAAATCTCCAATTTCATCTGAGTTACGCGACGGCATGATTGTATTTTGAACCCGACCTACATCATCAATTATTCCTTCCGCCTGATTGCGCAGTCCGCGAATTCGGTTGGAGATTCGCGCACCGAAGAAAAATAGCCCTAAGGCGAAGATGAACATAACTGCTAGAATCGTATTAAACAATTGCTCTAAGGCTTGGTTACGAAAAGTACGAATGCCATTCATGTTTTGATCGACTACGACGGCGCCCATTACTTCGCCTTCGGAAACTATAGGGTGGGCCGCCTCTAACAAGCGCGTTTCCCTATCGGCAAGGGTACGAAATTGAGTCATCGGCACCCCTTGCAATGCTGAATTAATATGGTCTCCTTCTCTGGAAACATCGGAATAAAGTTCATCGATAAAGGCGTTACTGGGTTTTGTGAGTAGCTGGTAATAAAGCGGATCCAGAATTCGATTTTGCACGTAGAGCCAATATTTATTGGCAGGCTCTTCAGAAATTGAGCGGGCTAGCTGCAAGCCACTTGCCGACTGAATGTCTCCACTTGTTAACAGGACTCTGCCGCTGCCATCTACAACTTGAATGCGCGAGTTATTGTTGTTCATCCCAGCCACGATGCGGTCGATCTCCGGAGTAGGCAGACGCAGAGATCCGAGCCGCTCTGCATCAGGAACCTGATAAGTCGCAACTACTGTTGTTATAGACCTCTCGCTTGGATCGTCTACGTCAAATATGGCAAATCCCAGGCGATCACCCAACATCTGCATGGGAATCTGCAGTTCAATTTCATAACCACCATCGGTTTCATACCATTGACCAGTTATCTGGCCTTCGTAGATTGGGTTTGAATAGTCACTGTCAACCTGAAATGGATAGATCGGTTCCGGGCCATAGGGTGCGATTACATAGCGAACAATTTTATTGCTATCCTGAGACAACATGGTGATTTGGAGAAAATCACTGCGATGCACACTTAATGCCTCTCGATCGCGGTAGACCACGTGATCATCTTGCACTTTGAAATAGGCATAAAGTGAGCCGTTGTACTCCCCCACCATGTTTGTAAAATGAACTGAGTCGTCATTTGTGTAATGGCGCGCCGGGTTCAAGAGAGTGCGCAGGTAGTTTCGCTTATCATATTCTACTTCGTATTGCTGATATTCGCGCCAATCTAGTAGTGAGCCATCATCAAGTTCTAACGGGTAAAAGATTGGATATACATAAAGATCTTCAGTCCGACGAGCAGGGCTATAACTACCCTCATCAAATAGTTCTGGTCTTTCATTCAGTGCAGTCGCTAATGCCTGTGCCGTACCAAGCACAGTTTGTTCCTGTCCACGCTGTAAATAGCTTTCCATCTCCAGAATGTATTGATAACCCAAATAAGGAATTACTAACAAAAAACTGGAAAGAAATACAAGTTTAAAGCGGATCCCAAAAGAATTTTTTAATACTAGTTTCATAAGTGAAGCGAGCTAATCCGATCTTGCGAGCTAATTTTTTATTTTAGTACTTCAGTGAATATTTTTAAGAATACAGAGCAGTTAAATTAAGTTTCAATTACTTACTGCTGGATCAACATTCCAGCGATAACCCATTCCGTAAACTGTTTCGATACAGTCGAAATCCTTGTCGACTTGCATGAATTTTTTTCGAATTCTTTTTACGTGCGAAGTAATTGTACTGCCATCAACAAAAATCTTTGATTCCTGCATTAACACTTGACGGCTCTTAACGTGACCAGGATATTTTACCAATGCGTGTAACATCCAAAATTCCGTCACAGTTAATGGAACCGCATGACCTTCCCATTGAACTGTGAGACGCCCGACGTCTAATGAGAGTTTGTCCCGTTCTATTAAATTTTCCGGAGAAGGCGGCTGATCGATTACATCAAGACGCCGGAACAATGCAGCTATTCTTGCCGTTAAGTGAGGAAGACTTATATCTTTATTTAAATAGTCATCTGCACCCATACGTAAACCACTTACTGTATCGAAGTCGTTATCACGAGCAGTCAGGAAAATAATCGGCAACGTATCAGACATCGATCTTAGCGACTGACATAGAGTAAAACCACCGTCGATTTCGTTCTCTAATCCTATATCTATGATAGCTAGGTTAGGCAGACGAAGGTCAAAAGCCGACATGGCTTCTTTACGATTTGCATAGGTCTGAACTTCGTAGCCCTGCTTGCGCAAGACGTCAGCGTAGTTCTCCCGTATAGCAACCTCATCTTCTACAATTGCTATTCTTCTACTCATAATCTTTACTTTCTACTTCAATACTTTTTATTTCTTAAGTCTCAATAAGTTACCGTTCATTTTAACGCGACTATACCCGATTTTTTGGCCCAGAAAGAGAGTTGATTCCCGCTTTATATGGATTGCCATGATTCTGACATATTTAATCACCACATCGCCCCGATCCCCGCTCTGTGGGGCAATAAATGTTGTGTTTAATACGCTCTCCAAGATCAGGTAGAAAGTGTCCTCGGTTATTAGACTCTTAAGACCGATTTTAATTCCACGCATATACAGGAAATGGTTATGGTTGAAAAATTCTCTTTCTTGGTAATCCTTTGCATTGCAGCAAGCGCAGCTGCAGCAGATACAAGCAACGAAAACTACGATGATCCCCCTTCAAAGGAAGAAATCACTGGAGTAATTAGCGGTGCGATTATTGGTGCATCTGTTGGTGGACCTCCTGGTTTCGTTATTGGCGCAAGCGTTGGGGCACTGCTTGGCGAAGGCTTTAATACGAAAGGAGAGATAAAAGACTTAAAGGCTTCGTTGTTTGAAACTCAGCTACAACTTGCTGCGGTAAAAGATGAACTGGGTACCATTGAGCAGGAATATCAAATTGCTCAAATCGAACTTGACCAAAGCCGGAACGTTCGTTCTCAAATATTGCCAGCCTTTTTATCAACTCAACCGGTGATTACCTGCTGCGATAACACTGTAGTTTCCATCCATTTTCGAACTGGTTCCAGTGACATCGAATCGCATTACGAAGAACAACTTAAAGGGATGGCAAATATCGCTTCACAAATGACTAGCGCGAAAGTTGAAATTACTGGTTATGCAGATAGAAACGGAGATGCTGCTCATAATCTAGCTTTGTCGCGCCAACGCAGTGAGTCGGTGAAGTCTTTCTTCAATGAGAAAGGAATCGATAACGCATTGATTACAACAGTTGCCTACGGAGAAACGCGGCCTTTGCAACAGACTCAGAGTCTTGAGTCAGACTTTTTCGATCGGCGTGTAATCGTGCGACTCAGAGACAATAGTGAATCCATGCTTTCACAATTACCGGATAATCAATAGCGGTAAAAAATTCGGAGTAAAAAATGAAAGACATCAGACTCGTAATCGGAAACAAAAACTATTCGTCATGGTCACTTTGCCCATGGCTCTTGTTAAACATGTTTGATGTAGATTTTGAAGAAATCCAGATTACACTTTACCAGGATAATACTGCAGAAAAGCTAGGACCATATTCACCATCGTTAAAAGTTCCCGTTTTGTTGCACAAGGACACGACTGTATGGGATTCCCTAGCAATCTGTGAGTACATTTCGGAAAATTTGCTTGGTGGGGCGGGCTGGCCAGGAAGCCCGCAGCGAAAAGCTCACGCCCGTTCTGTCAGTGCCGAGGTTCATTCAGAGTTTGCAACTCTTAAAACAGAATGGCCAATGAATTGCAAAGCATCTTATAGACTCTCTCCTTCGCAAGAGCTTGAAGATGAGGTTGCCCGAATTGACGCTATTTGGAGTTGCTGCAGAAGACGCTTTGGAGAGAATGGAAAATATCTCTATGGCCGATTCTCAATCACCGATTGTATGTTTGCGCCAATTGCCATCAGTTTTGAATCCTATCGCGCGGACCTATGCGGAGATGCAAATACTTACATGCAAACCCTGTTGGATAATCCCTTTGTGCAAAAATGGATTACATTAGGAAGGCGCGAGAAAGAGCATCTATCAATCGCCTACGCCAGCACGGCTTAACGAACCCCTAACCTTAGAGCACGACCCACAACAGAAAAGCCCTTTGGGGCTTTTTGTTTTCGGAGCAATATGGTCCATGCTTAAACATCGAAGTTGGTTCGTCGATACAAATAGTAATTCGAGAAAAATGGATCAACAGTGTCAGCGCCAGACGTAATCTCATTCTGGTTTGAAGAAATTGAACCGAGCCAGAGATATAAGAAAGACCCTGAATTCGACGAACTCATTAAATCGCGATTTGGCGAACTTCATACCAGAGCTATCCAAGGCCTACTCTATGCCTGGCGCGGCCATCCTCTGGACTCCCTTGCAGAAATAATTATCCTCGATCAGTTCTCGCGAAATATTTTTCGCGATAGCGCAAAAGCATTTGCCTACGACAGACTTGCATTAGTGCTGGCCCAGGAAGCTATCCGTAAAAATTTCGATATAAAGCTAGATCACCCCAAAAAAGCGTTTCTTTATATGCCTTTTATGCACAGTGAATCAGTAGAGATTCACGAAATCGCCATGTACTTGTTTGATCGCCCAGGGCTGGAACACAGTTATAATTACGAATTGAGGCATAAAGCGATAATCGATAGATTCGGAAGGTATCCTCATCGCAATGAAATTCTTAATCGGAAATCTACAAAGGAAGAATTAGAATTTTTGTCCCAGCCTGGGTCAAGTTTTTAATGGCTGCTAGCGATTAGGAAGTATGCCTTTAAGCTTCTCCGCCATTTCGACTAATGACCGCTCAGTAGTTCCCCAATCGATACAAGCATCAGTAACCGAGACCCCGTATTCAAGATTCCCTAAGTCTTCTGGAATTGATTGATTTCCTGCATTAATAAAACTTTCAAGCATAATGCCAATGATTGATTCATTGCCTTTTAGAATCTGATCAGTAACGTCATTCAATACCAGAGGCTGTACATCTGGATTCTTGCTCGAATTGGCATGGCTGCAATCGATCATAATATTCTTACTAACACCTCCATCGGAAAGTGCTTTTTCACATTGTGCTACATTAACAGAATTATAGTTAGGCCCATTACTGCCGCCGCGCAGCACAACATGAGCGTATGGATTACCTTTAGTCGTAACAACTGAAACTTGACCCCTACTATTTATTCCTAAAAATCGGTGTGGACTGGAAACCGATTGCATAGCATTAACGGCCACGGTTAATCCACCATCAGTTCCATTTTTAAAACCAACCGCAGAAGATAGACCGGAAGACATTTCTCTGTGCGTTTGTGACTCGGTGGTACGAGCGCCAATTGCAGACCAAGCAATAAGATCTTGCAGATACTGTGGAGAAATAGGGTCTAGTGCTTCCGTTGAAGTAGGCAAGCCGAGCTCAACGATATCTAATAACAATTTGCGCCCCTTGCGCAGTCCCTCTTCTATTTTGAATGAATCATCGAGATATGGGTCATTAATAAGCCCTTTCCAACCTATGGATGTTCGTGGTTTTTCGAAATACACACGCATTACAATATAGAGAGTGTTTTTGACTTTCTCTGCCAGTTCTTTCAGTCGATGCGCATAATCCATTGCCGCTTCTGTGTCATGAATA
>DFQD01000076.1 GCA_002377605.1 Gammaproteobacteria bacterium UBA3498
GAATTCCTTTGAGGATAGTACTGGAAAGATCGAAAACTTATTTAGCTACGTGGAAGCTTAATAGAGGACAAAGAAGACTACGATGAAGATAAATACCTTAAAAGTAGTTTCAGCGTTTCCAGTTATTCTGAGCGCGTTTAGTTTCACTGCAACTGCAACTGAATCTGCATTAGCAGATGCTATTGAGCGTCAAGATGATCGTGCTATCGGTCAGTTGTTAGACCAACGAACTAGCGTAAATGAGCCACAAGTTGATGGTATGACAGCATTGCATTGGGCGGCTTATCACGATGATTTGGATTTAGTCCAGAAACTCATTAACGCTGGAGCAGAGGTAAATGCGGAGAATCGTTACGGTATTCCGCCACTTTCTTTGGCAGCAACTAATGCCAATGGCTATATCGTAAAAGCATTAGTTGATGCCGGTGCCGATGCTAGTAAATCATTAGCCGGTGGTGAAACCATGTTAATGATTGCTGCCCGTACTGGAAGCTTGTTGGCAGTTGACTTACTAATTGATGCTGGTGCAGATGTGAATGCACAGGATGACAAAGAGCAGACTGCATTAATGTGGAGTGCGGCAGAGGGGCATGCGGAAATCGTCAGGTCACTCATTGATTCTGGAGCAGATATTCATCATACCCTTGGTTCAGGATTTACCCCGCTCTTATTTGCAGTGCGGGAAGGCAACATTGATGTAGCGCTGGACCTGATCGAAGCAGGTGTTGATGTAAATGCTTTGTTAACGCGGCAACGCGAAAGAACAATGCGCGCGGGTAATAATGCTAGCGAACAACCAATCAACCAAGGGTTAAGTCCCTTATTGCTAGCAATTCGAAATGGCCACTTTGAGCTTGCCATCGAACTCATCAAAGTTGGTGCCGATCCTAACGACATGCGTTCAGGCTTTACTCCTCTGCACACCATGAGCTGGGTAAGAAAACCAGATTCCAGTGATCGCGGAGATCCGGCACCGGTTGGTTCTGGAAATTTGAGTGCATTGGAGTTTGTGCGTGAGATTGTTGAGCTGGGCGCTGACGTTAACTTACCGCTTAATGAAGGTGCGCCGAGACAACCTAACTCTGCTTCGCGAATTGAAAGTGGCGGGTCAACGCCATTTCTTTTAGCAGCCGATCGTGCCGACGTAGCTCTCATGAAATTACTTTTGGAACTTGGCGCAAATCCATTCTGGACCAACTTAAATAGTACAACTCCATTAATGGCAGCCGCGGGTTTAGGCACAGCTGCACCAGAAGAAGAAGCAGGTACTGAGGATGAAGCATTGGAAGCGACAAAACTGTTGATTGAGTTGGGCGCCGATGTAAATGCAATTAACGAGCGCAATGAAACTCCCATGCATGGTGCAGCAATGGGAATGTTCCCTGAAGTTGCAAAGCTGTTAAATGAATATGGTGCAAATCCTCATCTTTATAATGTTGAGAACTATCGTGGTTGGACACCTCTATTTATTGCCGAGGGTTATCGCTATGGATTGCCACGTCCATTCCAGGCAACCATTGAAGTCATAACAGAATTCATGGATGGAGCTGGAATATCTACCGAAGGTGAACGCCCAGAAGTAATAGATATTTACGAAGTGCCACCGAATCGTTAATTAGATAAGAGGCTTGCATGATGATGATCTTGTCCAAAAAATGGGCGAAGAGGATTGGTGTTGGCTTAGTAGTTCTCTATATCGGTCAGGTCATACTCTTTGAAACTCTGTTAGGGGTTGCGCAGCCAGAGAACGTTGGCACTATGGTGCTCACTTCATTCGAAGATAATGAGGCTTTTGATAGAGTTCTGTCCCGCCTTGAAAGAGACGGTGATACTTATGTCGCAGTCAATCATTGGCCACGAGCCTGGGCTAGACGAATACAGCGCAACCCCGACGTACAAATAACTTTTGAAGGTGAAACTGCGAACTACACTGCAATTCGCTTAGTTGGGGATGAGCACGAGCAAGCGTCAATCGACTTTTCAGTTCCTTTTGCGTTTAAGTTTTTAACTGGCTTTCCGCCGCGCTATTTTTTCCGTTTTGATCCAAAAGCAGAATTGGGTGAGGTTTATACAATTGACATGGATACAGTTGACCTTGCGGCAGAGTACGGTGCCACAGTTAGAGGGGTTGAAACCAATGGAATTACTCTACGTGTAGTTGAAGCAGGAGAAGGGCCGCTAGTGATTCTTGTTCATGGCTGGCCAGAGTCCTGGTATTCCTGGCGGCATCAATTACCTGCACTAGCAGAAGCCGGTTATCGGGTTGTCGCGCCTGACATGCGTGGCTACGGTGGTTCCTCAAGACCTGATGCTATTGAGGATTACAACATAATAGAGCTCACAGCCGACGTGGCAGGATTAATCACTGCGTTGGGTGAGGAGAGTGCCGTTATAGTTGGTCACGATTGGGGTGCTCCGATAGTTTGGCAGACAGCATTGCTTTACCCAGAAAAGGTAGATGCAGTTATTGGTCTTAGCGTAATTTATCGGGGTCGTTCTGTGAATAGGCCTGATCGGCCACTACGACAAGATCCGGACGATGAATTTTTCTACATTAGTTATTTTCAGGACCCTGGGGTAGCTGAAACAGAATTCGATGCGGACCCAAGAGCATTAATCTCCAGACTCTATACTTCACGCTCTCCAGGCACACCAACCCATTCACCGGAGGTAACCGATACCCGAGCACTCGCTGGTGGTTGGATAAAACGATTAGGCGAACCAATTCGTCTGCCTGATTGGTTAAGCGAGAAAGATCTTGCTTATTACGTTTCAGAATTTAAACAAGCCGGTTTCAAAGGCGGCATTAACTATTACCGCAACGGCTCACTAAATTGGGACTTAACTCCTGAACTAGCCGATGCGAAGATTCAGCAACCAGCACTTTTTATTGCTGGTGATTTGGATATTGTGAATCGAGGAGCTACTGCAGAAGACCTTGAGTCAGCTGCGCTGCCATATTTTGAAGATTTGCGCGGGGTAGTCTTGCAACCCGGGATTGGGCATCGAAATCAGCAGCAGGCTCCCGAAGACACTAATCGATTATTGCTCGAATTCTTGCGCTCACTAGATTGATCCAATAAAAGAAATCAGCGGCTGCGGAGATAACCATGCTGAATAAACGAACT
>DFQD01000093.1 GCA_002377605.1 Gammaproteobacteria bacterium UBA3498
AACGGTTCAGGAGTAAAGCCAGAGTCACGCAATTTAGAATCTAACCATTGAGCATACGCCACTGCTTCCGGCCAGGTGATATTGCTTACCGGTTCTATTTGATCACCTTCTAAAATGTCTCGAGCAACATTTAATCCGTTGTCATCAACAAATTGTTGGAATTGAGCTTTAGTAGTTTCGAATCGATTTATATAAAAAGTAGAAAGGAATACTGTTCCCTGTCTAGAGACACTTGACCAGCGCTCATTCTCATAGGCAAGACGGTCCAAGGCAGGATCGCTCCCCATAGTAAATTCACCAGTAGGTATTTCAACGAAGCCAAATAAGTTATCATCGGGTAGATACCAAGCTTCACTACTAAATCCTTCAAGCTCTTCCGTATCACTACTTCTAATTTCAGAATAAGTAGTGATAGAGCCTTGCTGGCTCATCCAATACGCAACAAACGCAATAATGATGGTCATGGTCGTGAAGCCAATTTTGCGACTAGGGACTGTTATCTCTGTCACTGGAATATTGTTAGCTTCGCTCACAGTGATTCCTAGATATTTTCACAGGCAAATGCCCAGTCATGATCGCAGGCGCGAGAATATAATTCGTTAAGCGGTTGCACCATCAAATTTAAGCCACCTTCACGCAGTAATAATCGTAGATCCAATTCATGAGGATCTTCTCTCGTTAGTAAATCTCCATTGAGTAAATTCAAACATGCTGCTTTAAACTTAAGCTCGCATGATTGGGAGAAATATTTCCGTGCCATAAGATCATCTTTGGCAACGATTGATCCTGCTCTATATTGCAATCCCAGCTCATTACATGCCCAAGCAGAATTATCTATGCAATAAGTATCTTCTAATCGCACTAACCTTTCACATGCATTTGGTAAAGCTTCGGCACAGGCTTGTTGCCAGAAAGGCAAACTATCCCCAGCGTGTTTGCCATCTGTCTTACCTAATACCGACATCGAACCAAAAATAATTATCCACACACTAATGTGTGCCAGATTTGCCCGACCACTAAACCAGCTTTCTTTCCAAACGTTTAATAATTCTTTTGACCGTATAGAACGAACCGCATTATCAATGACGATGACACTTAAATTTAACAATGGCACTGCTAACAGTTTGTCATAAAATGTTGGAGCCCCTAATGCTCCAAGTAGTGTGTACAAACTAAATACACTTAAACCATAGAAAAACCCAAATAATGTTTTCCCTAGCGGTGTTCTAGGTGACGTCGATGGATCAGTTACTAAAAGATGCAATCCAAGAAAAACAGCAGCTGGTATTTCTGAATCGAGAAAATATGGAACACCGGTTGCAGCGTTGTAAATAGCGCTTAGGCCAAATAATGAAATTGCAGCCATTCCTGTAACGAGAGTAATCGAGAAAAAATACATCACGATCAATCCAATCAGGAAAAGAAAGGTATAAATATTTGGAGCAAGGGTTAACGTCGATGCTATTTCCTGGCCCCAAGTAAGATGGGTCGTGTTAGTAAGAATAAGTACTAGCGAAAATAGTCCCAGTGCGAATGCAGAAGGATTAAAAATATGAACATTGCGCCCTTCTCTATTCCAGCGAACATATTCTTTGCCCATGAATCCGAGTGCAATCATCAGAAATTGCATGTAAAACCAATCATCTCTAAACCAGAGAAACAAATTAATGCTAAAGATGATTGGGAAAGGACCAAATCCCAGTGTGTATTTCTGGCGGCGCGACCAAGCCAGCAACATATCGAAGGCATAGGCAAATACTATTTGCCCAATGATTAGCCAAGCATGCTCGTAGACTGGGCGCCAGTAGTAACCCCAATAAGCATAAACACTGAACTGCACCATGGCCTGAATATAGTGTTGTGGGCGCAATACAATTTCGAATAGTCGATCCTCTCCAGTGTTTCGACTGAGAGCAAATAAATAGATAAACCAGACTGCTAAAAAGAGTATAGCCCCAACAAATGACAAAAATAGCACATCGCTACCTTGCGCCCGCGGTGATAGTGCGACAAAGAAAAGAGCAACGATTAAGACCAGGGGGGCTTTGAAACTGCCAAGCTGCGGGCTTGCCCCAGAGACAGCAGCTGTGCTCGGCGGGATAGCGCTGGACTTGCTGTGATTTCGCTTGGCTTTAGATGCCATACTACAATCTGGTTCTCTTGATTAGTGGTCTTGAAGAATAAACCAGCTCTTAGCCTAATTCAAAATGACAGATTATTTCTCGGATCCGATTTTCGATAAGTTTCCGAGTCCATCTTCGATACTTTAAAAGTCCTTGAAAACACAAAAAAAAGTGAACATCTTGAAACAATTGGTGACTAATTTCTCCTTGAAAATATATCCAATCACGCGTAATTTCAGTAGATTACGAGGTATCCAACTAGAATTCTGCATTAGAACAAGATTTGGAGATTCCAATGATAAATAGAGCCCTAACCAAACTATCTCTGGCGATAGCCACTGTATTGGTTGCTCCTCTAGCGATTGGTCAGTCTGGTGACTTCCCTCGCACGGAGTACGGCCATCCAGACTTACAAGGCACCTATACGTTCCGCACAATTACTCCGCTTAACCGCCCCCGCGAATTAGAGCATTTAGAGGTTTTAACTCCCGAGCAGGCAGCAGAATGGGAAGAATTTGAGCTGCGCCGACAGAACCGCGATCTTATTATCGACTCTGTAGGTGGGGCCGGATATCCCCCTGGCGTAATTTCCTACAATAATTTCTGGTATGAGCGAGGTGAAAATACAGTCGCCGATCGCCGTACCTCTCTTATTTATGATCCACCGAATGGCCGCTCACCACCGCTTAATGAAATTGGTCGTCAGCGTCGCGCCGAATATGGACAGATGGTGTTTGAAAGTGCTGGGCCTGAAGGTAGAACTACAGTTGACCGCTGTATCGTTGGATTCGTTGGCGGACCACCAATGATTCCTGGCTCGTACAATAACAACATGCAGCTCGTTCAGACAAAGGATACAGTTATGATCTTGAATGAGATGGTTCATTCAGCACGTATCATTCGCCTGGACAGTGAGCACCATACCAAGCAGCTTAAATGGGAAGGAGATTCCATTGGCTATTGGGAAGGCGACACCTTAGTTGTGCACACGAAAAACTGGTATCACAAATACAATCTTCGCGGCATGTCTGATCAAGCCGAAGTAGTTGAACGTTTTACTCGTTCCGATGCGAATACAATCGAATATGATTTTACAGTGACCGATCCATTATCCTGGGATGTTTCCTGGTCAGCGAAATTTCCACTGCGTGAATCTTCTGATCCGGTATATGAATATGCCTGTCATGAAGGTAATCATGGTTTAGTTGGTATTCTTGCCGGATGGAGATATCAAGAGTCTCTAGGTAATAATGGTGATGGCTCACCGAGGTCT
>DFQD01000065.1 GCA_002377605.1 Gammaproteobacteria bacterium UBA3498
GCGTTTTCTTCGATTCTGGAACGCATATGTTGTTTCAGCGACGCATTGTTATAGAGCTCTGCTAAAATCGCGCTCGAATTTTCACGGATACCATGACCATGCCCCTCACCTTCATCTGGGACATCTTCGGTATGGACAAACACATTGATTTCTTCTACGCGACGATCTATCCAACCAAGGAATCCGTCATTAAATTGATCCATAGTTAGTTGAAATACTTCATTGAAACGCTCTGAATCTTCTTTTACCACTGCGTACTGATCGATGAATTCGGCTAACTTTTCGAAACCGTATTCTTCGGTGATGTAATCAACGACTAGATAAGATTGAAAATAGGCGAAGCCAAGGTCTGCGTTGTTACGCGCGCCAGAGAAACCGGAATTCAAATCTTTTATGTGAAGAAGTTTGTCTTCAGTTGCCGCTCTTACCAAATCCAATCCCTGGCTGCGGCCCCAATAAGGTCGACCTTCTCGCTCTTCCCAAACGGAAATGCCTTCGGATAACCAGCGAGGCATGCGGTTGTTGGTCATCTGTAACGTAATAACATGCATAAATTCGTGCCAGACAATTTCCTGCCAATTTGCTGACAATGTATCTGGTGAAATTAGTGTAACCACTTTACCAAAACAGATTCCAACTAAAGGACCAATGTCTGGTAAACCAACGGAGCGCACGGCAAAGTCTTCGGTATTTTCGAACACTTCGATCAGAATCGGCCCTTCTGGTTCGAAACCATATTTAGCAGTAAGTGTGTCCCAGCTTTCTTCCAAAAGAGGTTCCAAATAAGGCCAGAGAATATCTGCGTCGTTTTCACTCATGTGAACCTTGAAATTCTCGCTTTCTAAAGTCGCATAGGTTTCTAGAGTATCGAATACCTTTAGCATGTTAGAAGTGAGTACATTAAAAGGATCGTTTTCAAAACTAATCTCGAGATTAGCCTTACCCTCTTCCTCTTCACCGAGACGAATCAAATTACTGCCTAATAAGGTATAGCCCTGCCAATACTCCGAGTCGGACTCAATAGCCGCGCGAGCAAATTCAACTGCTTCGGCAAATAAATAGTTATTACCAAAAGTATCAGCAACATCACCTAAAAATTGCGGATTGTTAGGACTAAATTCATCCACCTGTGACTTGAAGGCTTCATATTCATCTTCGCGCTGATTAAATGCTGCCTGCGCAGCAAGAATGCTAAGGGTCTTTAATGATTCTGGATTAATATTTAGTACCCGTTCGAAATATTCCAGCGCTTCATCCTGCCGACTGGCCATTAACAGCAGTTGGCCATAGGCTTCCATGGCGATCACTGAATTAGGATTGATCGCTAGGGCTCTTTGTAAGGAGCGTTCATCACCAACTACACGAGCCATCCCAACCAGTGCAGGTACGTAGCGACTGTTTATATCAAGAGCATCCTGATATGAGCGCTCCGCATCGCTGGCGTTGTATTTCTCGAGGAATAAATCACCCCACAGGACATGGGCTTCTAAATTATTGGGATTGGCACGAGTTGCTTCATCAAACAAACTATTAGCATCGTGAAAGTTTCCTAATAACCAACTCGCCAACGCCACCATACCCACGTCTTCCGAGGCAAATACCAAACCATTGTTGTAGCGCTGCACTGCGCGATCTAAGTACTCTTCCGCCTCTGCTTTTCTCCCCACAAACCGCAACACGCTGCCATATTGGACTAGCGCCCGGACTGGCGGCTCAAATTGACCTTCTATTAATACTGAAAAAATTTCGATTGCTTCTGCTGACTGACCAATAGATCGTTTTACTTCTGCCAGCTGGGTGCTTAGCAAGGGGTAGCTAGCATAATCGTCATCTTCAATTACCTGTTCAATAATGTTTATTGCTTCCTGCGTATTCCCCATCATAAAGAATGCTTTACTGGCACCCACAATACCTTCATTACGATCAAGGCCGTCAGCCATTTGGAATATGTCAGCAGCAGCGGCATAGGAACCGTTAATTAACAACTGCTCGCCTCGAAAAAGAGGTGACTCACCAGTATTGGTTTGTTGTTGCTGCGCTAATAGCGGTGCAACAAACAAACAGCTCAACAAAAAGCTGCTAAGAGTTAAATGATATTTATTGCAGAGGTGGAGTTTCATTAGCCTGCTCACTCGAAGTTTCGTCAGCGCTGATTTCCTCTTCTTCAGGAAGACCAGCTACATCATTAAATCGGCCCGTAGCTCTTGCTAGATCTACTAAAAGCCCTTCCATTTGTTCCCAGTAATCGGCGTCAAGAAAATCCTGCTTGCGGCCACGCAAAATAAATACAGAACGTTCTATCTCCTGCATTTTTGCTTTCAGCTCCCGCGCCTCCTGGCTGAGATTAGCGGTATCGTCAACCAATGTGTCGATGTACGCAATTTCTGCCAAACGACCATCGATCGCATCGACAGTTGGGTTCAAGGCAAACAAAGCATCGCCGTTGTCATCGAGGCCAGCATGTTCCGACGCTAATCGACCCTGCTCTTCGTACCAGGCTTCTACATTGTTCTTGGCATATTCGAATGCTTCCAACATGGAAACCCGATTATTCTTGTCTCTATCTCCATTACGACTATCTAGGGCTTCAATGAAGTAACGAGAAAAAATTGGATCGTAGCGTTCCGAAGGAGATCTAGTCGAAGAAATGACCACTCGCCCCTCACTGGAAAGTGAGGTTGAGAACCCATAAGAAGCACTGGTTGTGTTTACGATGACAATATCTTGGCGATCGAATTGGTCTAGGAGGGTTGCAAATTCGCTACCAGTCATATCCGGACCAACAATGTTAAACTTGGCTTCTTCTTCAGCACCGGA
>DFQD01000220.1:0-9201 GCA_002377605.1 Gammaproteobacteria bacterium UBA3498
TATTGTACAGAGCAAAATGTTGCCAAGGTATACACAGCGGTGCTGATAAACAAAATTCATAATCGTAAACAAAGCCAGCTCCAGGTTGACTTCATTGGTCTCGAAATTGAGGACCTTTATCTATATGGTTATGGCATGGATTATAAAGGCTATTTAAGAAATGCAGCAGGAATCTTTGCTATTGCTGACGAGGATAAATAGATGTTTATTGATGATGTTTAATTTCTACTAGTTTTGGAATGGCGGTGAATAGCAATGCCATTTTAGTCGTTCTGCATTCCATTTCTTCAAAGAGGCGCTTGTATCTCCGTAACTGTGCTTCGTGCCTTTTAGTCTGGTTTTCTATGAATTCCGATTCGTCGCCGTTTGGCTTGCCTGATTTATAATCGATAATCCAACGCACGTTCTCTTTGTCAATAAAAGTTCGATCGATAAGATGGTTCTGTATTATCCCTTTATGTAACGATGAAATTGAGAGTTCACTTTGAGATTTTTCCTGATTATCGTCGAATATCCAATTGAGATCTTCGTCCTCTAATGTTCTGTGAATAGATTCGGAGATCATTTCAAGAGAGTTTAATAACTCTTGCTTTGAGTCTGTAGCATTACGCAATTGTAGCGACCAGTATGCTTTTTTTGTCTGCAATGATTTTAGATAAGAACTTTTTCCCTCGTTATTAGCATAAACTTCTAGTTCCTGATGAATAATCTCACCAATGCGCGCAGTTAAATTGGATTCCTGCTCGTCAGAGTATTGATCTGTAGAGTCTGTATACTGGTTGAGCTTGGTTAGATAGTTAAGTTCGGTATCATCGAGTTGTTTTAATGTTTTAACTCGCTTGATAGGCGTTGGGGATGGTAGTTCATTCTTTTCATTTTGCTTTTCTTCATCCACGCCCCTCATTAATGATTTTAGTGAAACTATACTAAGTGCATTCGCTTCTCTTTCCAGCTCTCTCCAGATGCGGCTGAGTAGGCTTTTAGAAGATACTTGCAATTCATTTTTATCTGACAAACCAACGGTAGCTAAAAGCTTTGCTGATATCTTGGCCCGCGTAATGGCGATATATAATAGCCGGGTATTTTCAAGTAAGGTTTTCTGTTGTTTCTCGTGCCGGAGTAGTGCATACATGGCGTCGTCATTGCTGCCCGTGGCGGACAAAGCTGCAAAAAGCAGCCGTCCTTGGCCGTGATTATTAATTCGTTCATGCCAGACGAATAAGGGCTTGTCGTCACTGCGAGGTGGATTAGCAAGCCCGGGAATGATGACATGATCAAATTCTAGCCCTTTAGCCTTGTGCATGGTTAATAGTTGCACCGGGGTTTCGGTTTGGTTCATCAAATTCTTCTGCTGTACAGGAATGAATGAATCAAAAACCAGTTCTTGAAATTGTTCCAAGCTGTTTAAACCGCCCGCGTATTCCTGTTTAGTGAGAAGGTCGAAATAGAGATTAACGCAGGCTATTTCTCTGTTAGTGTCAATAGCAGCTGCACCTCTTAAAAGATTCCATGTAGTTTCAACTAATTCGCGTAATGAGGTTTGGTAGCGAAATCTCATGCTATAGGCTATGTTATTTACGAATTGCGCCAATCGTTCTGCGCCATTCTGACTTAAATTTGGAATTTCATGTGACTGCGAAATTGTATTCCAAACTGATCTATTTTTACCGAATTGCGCGACGGCATGTAAGTCGCTAGTGGTTAGTCCTAACCAGGGGGCGCGTAAAATAGAAAACCAAGACAATCGATCATGAGGGTTGAGCAGTGCCTTGGTTAGGCTTAATAGATCTCGGACGACCTGCAAATCCCCCATTCGATCAATGTCATTGGATTCCCAAGAAATATGGCTCTTGTGTAACTCTCTAATAATGTATTCTAGGTGTCCTCTATTGCGGACTAGAATGGCAATACTTTCACTAGGCACTTTTCCTTGTTTTCTTAGTTGTTTTATGTGATCAATAGCCAGTTTTGCTTCTGTCTCTCTTGCGGCGATACGTTCATCTTTGTCGTAAGTGATTATTTCTGTACTTATACCTCCGTTTTTATCTGCTGTTTTAGTAGCTATAGAATGCGTATAAGGAACTGCTCCTCTAGAAGGATTCGGTTTGTTTGGAAAAGCAGAGGCAAAGTGTTCATTTACCCAATTAACTATTCCGGCCTGAGAGCGAAAGTTCGCGCTTAGTAATAATGGTTGAACTACAATATTAGGCAATCCGTTTTGCTGGATGTTCAAATAAAGGCCTACATTGGCATTACGAAATCCATAACAAGACTGCAGGGCGTCGCCGACTAAAAATAAAGAGCGTTCATCACCCATTTCCCATCCAGCAGTTAACTGCTGCAGAATATCTAGCTGCAATTGAGAAGTATCTTGGAATTCATCTACCAAAATATGTTGAATGTTATGGTCCAGAACAAAGGTTAGATCTGTTGGATTGGTGTCACAGCCTAACGCCGCACGAGCAGCCGCTCCGGTTTGGATGAAATCGATGAGTCCAAACCGACGAAATGACAGAAGTAATTCGCTACCTAGTTGCGTTAAAACTTTGGTTAGTGCTGTTAAAAATTCCCATTGTTGGTTGTCAGTAGATGAATCTGGAAGTAAGCGCACATAGTTGAGTGAACTCAGTAGATCATCTTCTTTTAATAGCTCATCCTTGAGCTCAACAAATTGTTGTTTGCGTAGACTGCAGAGTGCTTGATGCTCCTTGTCAGCTTTGTCTCCAGTTGGAAATCCATTACGCACATCAACTTTACGTCTCCAGTTTCCTTCTTTGGTTAAAAAAAGATTAAGAATAAAACGCCAGATATGTCTGTCTTTGTTATCGGATTTGGGTATTACAGAAAATTGATTTAGTTGAGCATATTGGATAGGTTTCTCGCTTTTTAAGTTAGTGAGGGCATAGTTTGCAAGCCCTAGTATCGCCGGAGCAAACGGTTGCAGTACTCTCTGCGCTTCGGCTATGGACTCTGAAACTAACTCTTCTAGGCAGGTTTGTAGATAAACTCTTGCTTTTTCATTGCTATTACCAATCTCTAATATATGAGGGAGCCACTGATCGCGATTGTAGAGTAAATCCATTAGTAACTTTTCGAGCCGGCTCAAATCATTGTCTAAGTGAATCTGTACTCGCTCTAAATCATCACTTATACGGTTGTCCTGATCCAATTGCTTTAAGATATTAGCGATAGCGTCACGGAAACATTGATCTACATCTTCAGTGATTTGAGGATTGCCTCCGATACGGCTTAATACTGGTAGTTGACTAGCGAGATAAAAACAAAAACTATCAATGGTTTGCACTCGTAGGCGGGAAGGGTTTTCTAATAAATGCCAGTTGTTATCTTTATTTTTTGTCAGGACATCTCTGGCAATTTTGAGTCTATGTTGCTCGAATTGCCCGGAAACTACATCTTTGCTCGAATCAATTTCTCTTGCCCAGTAAAGTGTTTGCAAAATCCGTTCACGCATTTCGCTGGCGGCTTTCTTGGTAAATGTAATGGCTAATATTTGTTCTGGCTGCTCACAGACTGATAGCAGTTTCAAATAGCGGAAGGCGAGTAACGCTGTTTTTCCAGAGCCTGCTGGCGCCTGTACAATAAATGATTTACTTATATCAAGTGCTTGGTCGCGGGCTGATTGATCTGGCAGGTCAGCGTTCATCATTCATTAACGTCTTGGTCGAGCACATCGGAATTGGTGAGCTCTTGAATTCTGCATAAAGATTGTAAGCCGCAATAAGTGCAGGTCTTTAGTGGTTTGATCGGATTAACTTTAGACTCTCCTGCATTAAACTCGTTACCAAATTGGAGAATTTTTTCCGACCAGGATTTTGTGATCTGTTCCCAATTCATATCAGTCCATTTTTCTTGATCGATTGCTCTAATCTCTGATGAAAATGATTCAGTCTTAGCTATCCCGGAGTAACCTATTTTTTCGGCGTTAACGTGAGCTATGGTTGCTGATTGCACTTGTTCAAAATCACTGTTAGACGCCATGCTATAGTAGAGCGGTAATTGCATGTCTTCCGGTCTATCGTCCAACCAACTCCGAGTAGAGACCGTATATTTACCGGTTTTGTAATCCAGTAAGGCCGTGGAATGGTTTTCTAAGCGGTCAATGCGGTCAATTCTTATCTTTAATAATAAGTTGCCATAGTTTTGTTTTAATGATTGTTCTCGCGCGATGATGTTGAAAGCAGGACGTTTTTTTTCTACTTCGATGAATTTGTGTAGTAATTCTTCAATGCGTTGTCTCTCAATCTTTTGAAAACGAGGTGTCATGATGTCACGGAAACGTTTTGTCAGATGCTCAACCGCCTTTGCGCTAGCATACTCAATAGATTTTGCGGGATCTGTTGTTTCCAGGTCATCGCTGGACTCAATACTCTCGAAAAGATGTTCCAATGCAATATGTACAGCAGTTCCTCTAGCTTTTTTGCTTAGGCCGGTTTCCAAGGATGGTTCCGGTTCAAGCTGCAATCTATTTTTCGCAAAGGCTCGAAAAGGACAGCTTGATTGATCGCTGATTAAACTTGCGCCACCAACCACTGATTCTTCTTTTTTTAGGGGCAACGAAGTATCTGAAACTCTTTCCATGGTGATGTCGTGTATTTGTTGCGCCGTTTTTTGATGTAGCGAACGCGTGACGTCGATTGAATCGCCTAATTCAAATTCTTGAATAAAGCTACTCGCTCGGAGCTCTTGATCTCCTTCGCTCTTGCAATAGCTTGCATGAATAGAGAAATTAATAGAGGCGAGTAATTGTGCGAAAAGCCTGAGACTATTATCTAACTGAATTTCACTATGGCTTCTTGGGATTCCAGCTGCTTTTTGTGTGGCATAAGGTATGAAAGATGAAGGCCTAGCAGGCTCTGGCCACTGTTGGTCATTAAATCCAAGCAACCAAACATGATCGAATTCCAGCCCAATAGATTCATTAACCGAGTAAAAAGAAATGGGTAATGAGCTATCGAACTGACTATTGATAGCCTGTTGTGTGGCTAGAAGGCGTAACTTGGACAATGCTGATGAATAATCGAGCCTGGGCAGCATTGAAGAAGTTCTACCAAATTGAGTAAGTAACTTTTGCCAGTGAGTAAGTACGCGTGCCTGATTATGGAAATTATGAAACTCAGCCCATCCAGTAGTCTTGAGTATTCGACCAAACATTTGGCTCCACTGAAGTGTTGTCGACTTCGGTTGTAATTTGCGGAGTTCAGTTCTGATTTTTAGCAGCTGAGTGGCAAATAACTTACAGTGATAAGCATGCTCTTCGTTTTCAATCAAATATGAGAGTTCACGGCTGCTAATTGTGGTATGGGCTCGACTACGCAGGAAGGAAGCTAAACTGATTCTGGCTTGGTTTTCAATTTCCGGATCGGATGCTTCTTCATGGATAAGAAATGGAGACTGCAATAATCTAATCAGATCTTCGATTTGGTGTTGCTCTCTGCCTAAACCAAGAACTAAGAGTGCATCATGAATGATCGGGGTATCGATTAATCGAGTTGCACTGCCTGTTGAGTTATAGAGTGGTTGTTCGTCGTGATTGTGAAATAATAAATCCGGCTTTAGCGTATTGCGGAGTGCACGCTCAACGTGAGCTCTATCTGATACTTTATTGCCGCTAATAATGCCTATGTGTGCGTCGGCGTTCTCGTCTAGAATTTTTTTCACCCATGCTACACAGTTTTGGATTTCCGAATCCTTATCGCCGAATTCTAGTTTGGTTTTGCATAGCTTGCTGTTAACCGATTCTTTGGGAGCGGTGAGTAATTCTTCAGAATCTGGTAAAGCGGCGAACAAATTTTGATACAGTGGGGGAGGGTTATAAAAATTTACTAAGGTTGGCCGGTCTGGAAGAGATGCTGCCTTTTTGGAGCGTAACAGCTGAGTAAAAATAGCTATCGCATCAACCAGGCTAATCAGTTGTAAATTTTTACATTGGGTTTGAAATATTTCTATCCATTGTGAAAAAACGGCAACGTCCGTTATGTTGGAATTAGTTTTGAGTTCATGTATAAAAACTTTCGGGTCTAACCATTGCCGGGCCAATTGATAACTGTGAGCAACTGCATTCGCAGTTTCATGAGGGTTTAATAAAGGAATGGTATCTAGCGAATTTTCAATGATTTCATTCCAGAGCAGAATCTCTTCGCTCGCAGTAAGCAATTGTAATTGATTGCAGGGTTCCACTCCCTGTCGTGCATTTAGTTCCCAATATTGCTTAATGAATATATCTATCGGTATTACGGCCGGAGTTATAGTTGCTTTTGCATCGGTTGAATCGAGATATTGCGCCAAAATTGCATCTTTTATGCGCAGGCTGGGTACCAAAATTGTTGCGCCAGCTTCAATATGAGGTAAGAGTTGATTTAGATTGATTCGAGTTATAGCCATCTTGATTTTTTACTTGGGCCTATCAATATTTCTTGCCCAGTTAAGAAATTCTACTTTGTCGCCTCTGAATACTATGCGATGAGACTTCTTTTCCAGTTGATATTCGTACATTGGATCATAGTAGGCATTGAGCAGCTTACCTATCCACTCCCGATGTATTGCTGCGCTGTTGTTTAAGTTATCTGAAACGAGCGCATCCTTCATGAGTTGACTGATTTCAGTGTAGCGATCGTTTCCTAATCGCCGCTTAATTCGGATCAGAGCAGAGAGTAAAGAATCAGCAAAAAGTGCTTCAAAATGTTTTGAGTCATGGGCTTTGTACTCTTGATAGTTCGAGAAAATATAGTCATTGAGGATAGTATTTATTCGAGATTCAATGGGCTCCTCGATGATTGCCAGGGGGCTGACAGACATTTGCCTATGGATGACTAGGGGCACGGAAAGAGATCCAATGGCTCTACTCTCATCCTCGATAAAAATTTTGCTGGCAATTTTGAATTTGAGTTTTATTAAGTTGACAGCCAAGTTATTTTCAAAGTTAACCTGATTTGGCTGTTCTAGGCTACGACGACCAAACGCAGAACCTCGATGATTCGCATTGCCTTCTAAATCAATCGAAAAATTCAACTGTTTCAGCAGGTGAGTTTTAGCGGAGCCAGTTTTGCCGCCGATCACGATAAACTTTTCTTGCTTGCTGGCTTGATCGATTGTAATTAGACAAAATCGGCGTAAGGCTTTATACCCGCCTTGGATAAGAGGAATTCTAATCCCTTCGTCGGCTAACCAGGTCTGCACCGTTTTTGAACGCAAGCCACCGCGGAAGCAATAAATCGCAGCGTACGGGTTAGAGTTAATAAATTCTATCCATTTCTCTATACGATTAGTTCGCGATTCGCCGCTGACTAGTTTTTCTCCTAGCGCGATAGCTATTTCCTGTCCAGCTTCTTTGTAACGAATACCCACTGCCTTTCTTTCGGAATCTTCTAGAAGCGGAATATTGTGGGCGCACGGAAATGAGCCGCGTTGAAATTCAGTGGGAGCTCTAACATCTAGTAGTGGGTGATCGTTTTCTAGTAGGTCGGCGAAAGCTGTAACTGCAAGTTGGTCAGGCATGAAGCAATGCCGATTTGTGCCTGATATTGAACATAGATACTCCAATTGTACCACTGTCCGTTGCTGCATCACTAATGAGGAGACTAGTTAGCTATCCGGCCGGAGTGGACTATTATTCTTAACATTGCTAGTGGTAATCTAGTGGTTTCTATCATATTGAAGACAAGGGTAAGATTAGTCGCTATGACGGTCAACAGATCCAGTATGCTAAAGCTAATGCTTTTAAAATATCCCTTTAACTTGCCGTAATAACAGATCAGCGGAATAAATAGTATCGATTCGCAATCGAAGCAAAATTCTAAAACTTCTATAGACCCTTTTATAATTGCCACGCGAATAAAGGGTAGGGGACCTGCGCCTGTACACCTATGGAATCCCAAGTTCTGCGGCGATATGGATATGGTTATTGCCCGAGACGGTACCTGGTATCACGAAGGTAAACCTATCCGCCGCCCGGCTATGGTCCAGTTGTTTTCCTCTATTTTGTTACGGGAAGACGAGGAATATTTTCTAGTAACACCAATTGAAAAGGTAAGAATTCAGGTCGAGGACTGTCCGTTTTTAGCAACTCAAATGGAGATTTATCAAACGGAAGGAGGGCAATCCATTGTTTTCACTACGAACACAGAAGAAATGGTAACTGTAGACAGTAAGCATCCTATCGAGGTTGGAAGCATCGGCGCTGAAAATGAGCCGCACCCAATTTTACACGTGCGTAATGGATTAAACGCTCTGATAAATCGCGCGGTATTCTACCGCCTAGTGGAGGCGGCAGAAGAAATCAAATTAGATGGTAAGGGCATTCTTGGTGTATGGAGCGAAGGAAGTTTTTTTAAACTAGGACAGGTAGAGTAACTCTACCTATCTATACAGATTTGCTTAGTAATAATGCAAGTAGGTAATTCTTTATCGGTGTTTTTCTGTCCATACACAGTTTATTTTTACCACAATCCTAATCCCGGATTTGGATAGATAAGTATTAGCTGTTTTTAGCGTTTTAAATGATTCCTCCTCTTTTTGCGAATGGAGTCTTCGCCTGTGAGAGATTGACCTAATTAGGTAAAAACGGCATCATTAGTCCCCTTTTTTTGGGCTGGCTAAATAATTTCCTGCCGCCTTTCCAACAACCTATGATAACTATCAGATTGGAGAATCCATGAAGATTCTTGTTGGTGTTAAGCGTGTCGTAGACGCTAATGTCAAAGTCAGAGTGAAGTCTGACAACACCGGTGTAGATATAGCTAATGCGAAAATGGCGATTAATCCATTTTGTGAAATTGCAGTAGAGGAAGCTATACGAATGAAAGAAGCAGGTGCTGCTGAAGAGGTGGTAGCAGTGTCTATCGGTCCGGCAGTTTGTCAGGAACAAATTAGAACAGCTCTGGCTCTTGGTTCCGATCGAGGAATTCTTATTGAAACAGATGAACATGTTGACCCTTTAGCTGTCGCCAAAATTTTCAAGGCGATAGTAGATAGGGAGCAAGCAGACCTGGTTATTTTAGGCAAGCTCTCGATCGATACCGATAATAATCAAGTCGGTCAAATGTTGGCTGCTTTGTGTAATTATCCCCAAGGCACTTTCGCATGCAATACCGAATTTAAGGAAGGGAAAATAGAAGTTAGCCGTGAGATCGACGGTGGTGAACAGGTTGTATTACTCGATCTGCCAGCAATTGTCACTACCGA
>DFQD01000220.1:9585-11841 GCA_002377605.1 Gammaproteobacteria bacterium UBA3498
CCGATTGATTTTGGTGTAGACGTTGTATCTAAGTTAGATACTTTAAGTATAGAGCCACCGCCGGAGCGAGCGGCCGGAATTAAAGTGGAGTCAGTTGAAGAGCTGGTAGACAAACTGCGCAATGAAGCGAAAGTAATTTAAAGAGGTAGAGACTAGTGTCAATTTTAGTAATTGCAGAACATGATAACAGCGAGTTAAAGTCTGCCACTTTAAATGCAGTAACTGCAGCAAATGCGATTAATGATAGTATCGATGTATTAGTTGCTGGTAGTAATAGCGATGATGTTGCAAATGCAGTTGCTCAAGTGAGCGGGGTTGCCAAAGTTATTCATGCCAATAATGAGTGTTATGAAAATCAATTAGCAGAAAGCGTTGCGCCGTTAGTTGCAGAACTGGGTAAGAACTATAGTCACATTCTAGCGCCAGCCACCACTACCGGCAAGAATCTCCTACCACGAGTAGCAGCGTTACTTGATGTTGCACAGATTTCTGACATCATTGATATTAAATCAGATGATACCTTTGTTCGCCCTATTTACGCGGGAAATGCCTTGGCAACGGTAAAATCTTCTGACCCCATTAAGGTAATCACGATAAGAACCACAGCCTTTTCAGACGCTGAGATGTTTGGCTCAGCTACGATAGAGACTTCTAATTTTGCGGTCGATCAATCATCGTCAGAATTTGTGGGAGAAAAACTCTCACAGTCTGAACGACCTGAGCTTACTTCTGCTTCTGTTATTATTTCTGGAGGAAGAGGGATGCAGGATGGTGATAACTTTATTCTGTTAGAAAAGGTGGCAGATAAGCTAGGCGCAGCTGTAGGTGCTTCGCGTGCGGCGGTTGATGCTGGATTCGTACCAAACGACTACCAGGTGGGACAGACTGGTAAAATTGTTGCCCCGGATTTGTATATTGCGGTGGGAATCTCCGGAGCTATACAACACCTTGCCGGGATGAAAGATAGTAAAGTAATCGTTGCAATAAATAAGGATGAAGAAGCGCCAATCTTTCAGGTAGCTGATTATGGGTTGGTCGCAGACTTATTCAAAGCGCTACCTGAGTTAGAGCAAGTTTTGTAAATAGCTGAAACTTATAAGAAGAAGCCCGGATAACCGGGCTTCTTTTACTCTTTACTCTTTTGAAGACTCTTCCTCTTTTTGTTGGCGTGCCCGAACCTCTCGAGGGTCATTGGGTGCTCGACCACTGAATGAGGTTGCTGGTTCTCCTGATTCAGATAGATCAGCTTTGGATTCATTTATCTCTTCCAAGCTGTCAATTTTAGAGGCTGATGAGTTGTCCAAATCTGAACTGAATGATTCAATTCCATACTCTATCGGGCTGATGCCTTCGGAATTCGCACTATCAGCCTCGCTTTCTAAAACTACTTTTTGTTCAGCATTAGCTGGTTCGATTGATTCAATTACTGGAGCTGTAGTTTCAGAAGGCGTATTTGTATTTTGTTCATTGGGAACATCTGTAGGGGTAAATGATAAATCTGCTGTATTTGTTTGATCTGAACCTATTTCACCATTGTCTGTAGTATCTATGTGAGTTAAATCCACTTCTGATTGATCTTTTTCAGGGGTATTGCCGAAACCAAAGTCCAAACTTTCAGTTTCATCAGTATCTGATGCAGAAGTCGCTTTCAGATCTTCAGCTGGAGTAGCAGGATCTTTAAGAGCCGCGATTTCAGTGGTTGGTGATTCATTAATTGTCTCATTTGTCGTTTCGCTAGATTCCCCATTAACATCGGGTTTATTTGCCTGGGTGGAAATGGAATTTTGTACCACGTTTTCTAACGAAGCTTCCTTAGTATTTTCTTCTACTAATGCTGTCGAAGAACTCTGAGTTGTTTGCTCTTTAGGTTCTGGTCTCGGACCCCGACGACGCTGACTAGTGTTCTTGGGCCTCTTATTCGCTGGTCGTCGTTGTTGTTTATCGCTGTTATTGGATTTGCCCTGTTGACGCTCTTTTTTGTCGCCACGATCACTTTGCTCACCGTTTTTAGATTTGTGGGTTTGCTTGGGCTCATTGCGTTGCTTCGTTCTGTGTCCGTTGTCCGGACTTTTTTTCTGGTCTTGTTTACGGTGTTGCTGACTGCTTTGATTATCACGTCGTTCACCACGTTGATTTCTGCGAGCTTGTTGTCCTCGTTGATTATGTTTGCCTTGGCGATTACGATTTTGTTGCGGTCGCTTGCGTCCTTTCGATTTTGCTTTATGCTTTGAACCTCCACCGAATAAAGAATCCCAT
>DFQD01000017.1:0-1381 GCA_002377605.1 Gammaproteobacteria bacterium UBA3498
ATGTCTCAGTAGGCGCCTGTTTCAAATTTGGAAACTGTTCATCCAAAATTCGATTCCACTCCACAAGCTCATTAACTCGTCTAGCAAATATCGAAGTAGGATCCCCTTCAATAGTTATAGAATTAATTACATCCCTTCGACGAATCTGATAGACCACTTGTTGACCTTCAGTCACCCTTCCAAACACTGAATGTAATCCATCGAGATGCGGCGTAGCTAAATGGGTAATAAAAAACTGGCTGCCATCGCTTCCAGGACCAGAATTTGCCATAGACAATATCCCAGGCTGGTTGTGCTTCAATATTATTTCTCCACGGAATTGATAGCCAGGGCCACCAGTTCCATTGCCAAGAGGGTCTCCTCCCTGAATCATGAAATTTCTCTCAACGCGATGAAAAGTTAGGCCATCATAAAATCCACGCATGACAAGATTCACAAAGTTGGCTACCGTTGTAGGAGCTGCACGCTCATTTAGCTCTGTCCTGATTACACCTTTGGAAGTATCGATAATAGCTACCAAGCTTTGCGCTTGAGCCGAAAAACCATGTAATGCTATTACGAGAAAGAGTAAAAGCTGCGCTGCTATCTTTTTAACCTGATACATTTTCAAAATTATTGCTTCGATTACTTACTATAACTAGAGATTGTATTCCATTATAACAGGCGCATGGTCCGAAAAATTTTGTCGTCTATAAATTTCGGCAGAGGTTATTTTATCCTTTAAACCCGGAGTAACTACGTGATAATCCAGACGCCAACCCACATTTTTAGCTCTCGCCTGGCCTCTGTTTGACCACCATGAATATTGATCTTCCTCTTGATTAACAACTCGAAAAGCATCGGTGTACCCGACCTCGTCATACAACTCATCTAACCATCGCCTTTCTTCCGGGAGAAATCCGGAATTTTTCTGATTCGAACGCCAGTTCTTTAAATCAATCTTCTTATGACAAATATTCCAGTCTGCACAAATAATGAATTCCCTTCGTTTCTTTCTAAGGGATCTCATATGCTTCATATATTCATCCATGAAATCAAATTTTCTGCGTTGTCGTTCTTCCCCCGCTGAACCCGACGGCAGATACAAAGATCCAATGCTTAGTCCATCATAGTCTGCCTGAATATATCGACCTTCTGAATCAGCAATCTCGAATCCCAAACCGCGAGTGATTCTTTTTGGTTCTTGTTTACAATAAATTGCAGTGCCTGCATAACCCTTCTTGATCGCATCAAAATAGTAACAGTGATACTGGGCCGGGTGGAATATGGGATCAGTTAATTGATGCTCCTGCGCCCTAGTTTCCTGCAAACAAACAACGTCGCAATCTTGCGATTGCAACCAGTCAAAGAATCCTTTTCGCGCCGCCGCTCTGATTCCATT
>DFQD01000017.1:1736-4319 GCA_002377605.1 Gammaproteobacteria bacterium UBA3498
TAGTCAAATATCTACACTTACTAACTCAATTGAATAAGGATTCTGCTGCTTTAACCAAAGGTTTCATTGAGTAACTCACTTCTGGTGCAACGCTAACATCAACACGATAGTCTTTTAACTCCTGTTGCATTATTGGGCCTATAGCAGCAACGTGAGTGCGCGCTAAACCTTCGATAAGTTTGCCTTCTAAACCATGTTCCCTCGCTACGGAAAATAGTCTTTTTACTTGAGGCTTACTGGTAAAGGCTATCAGATCTACCTTATCTGCATAAAGATGTTTGACTAAACCAATGACTTTTAAAGAATCACTGTGTTCAGAATAGATATATGGAGCAATAATTCTGATGTTACTTACTCCTCGAGATCGTAAGTAATCGATAAGAGATATATTGGGTTCTGTCCCATACAACTGAACTGCGATGTCCTTATTTTTTAGATTTAGTGATTCTAGGGTTGCTATTACACCTGCAGTAGTAGGCTCCTTACCGAGATACTCTGCATTCAATCCAACCTCTTTTAAAGCTTTAACGGGTTTAGGGCCGCGGGAGATTTTCAACACCAAAGAAAGTTTGTATATGAATTCGTCCTTTAGTTTGTTTCGCTCCGCCGCAGAGATTAATCGACGCAATCCTTCACCAGTAAGTATGACAAAATATCTAGGCGGACTATCAATGAACGTTTTTAACCAATAAATTACAGAATCCTGATCTGGTGAATCTAGGATTGTAACCATAGGTACTCGAATCACCTTCGCTTGCCTCCTTTCGAACAAGCCAGTAAGCACATCAAGTTGGCGACTTTCGGGCAACGCAACAGTTTTGTCTTTCAGGGTGGACTCTATCGGAGGTTTAATAGTCATGCTTCCATTTTAGCGAATTGAATCAGGCATGAATCCCAACAAGCGGTGTTGGTTCTTTCAATATGAATCCTACTCAAAAACGCAGACGTATGCCTTACACAAATCACAATGGGTTTTTAATCTCAAAGATGGTTCTCAATCTGAACGATTCAATCCCTTTTCATTTAAAATACACTAATCTCCCTCCTACATATCCTACGCAAGTCTAGATTTTTGAGATATGTTACTTTATGTAACCTTCGCTAAAAGGGCTTGAATTTAGGCAAATTAATTATATTTTTGTTTTAACGTGTAATTTTAATTTCTTATACATGTCTAATAGGTCAATTTATTCCTGCTATTCCGGTAACCCGAAGTGTTTAACCTCCTGAATATTAACAATAAAACTATAATATTGATTGATTATAGCAAAATTATTGTTACCGCTTCTGATAGTGTGCTTATTTACACATATATGTTACTTTAATGGACATTTTATGTTACCATTAGTGTTGTGAGAATCAAATCAGTTTACTCACACTTAACGTACTGAATGGAGATTATAATGCGCAAGACGATTAGGAAATTCCGACCAATCCTGGAAGCGACATTCATTAGTATAGCTCTCGCAACAGCTGCCTTAGCGGTTCCAGCTGCGATTGTTTACACCGCTATATAAACCAATTGAATGGGGTCACTATGGAAAGTCCTTCAATTATTATTACCTGAACGCAAGCACAAGCGAACAAGCTTGAGCTGGTGTCTACTATATTCCTCAATTAAATGAGATGAAAAATAAAGACATATCCCAAGAACTCATCCGGAACTCGGACCTCGAAGCTTCCCCCACCGCCTCGGCCCCTGGCACCAGAGGAACACCGACGAAACAAGGAGAAGGCCAAGTATCGGCACAAAACCCTAATGCGGAAAGGCAATAGTTCATGTCTGAGATAAGCCCGGCCTATGAATGCTAAAGCTGTGGACTAGTTACGACTACGCGTTATTGAAAATAGACCTCAAAATTGAAACGGAAACGTCACGAAACTTTAGATAAGGAAGGTGCTAAAAATGAACCGCTTAGGAGATCAATCGACATGACTGCTAAGAAAATCGGAATTAGTTAAGTTTTAACTTGTCAACAAAGTTGCAGGGTTTATGCGAGCTATCAAGCTGGTTGACAATTATTTTCTGCCAGCCTGTGGTGCAGGCTCCAGGTGAGCCCGGCAGGCAAAAAATTATTGTGCCATTGGCCAACCCTGCGAAAACCCTGGATTGAATTGTCGAAGACCCAATTTCCTCATAAGATAACTGGCGAAATAATTCACCAAAACCATCTATGTTTGCTTCAAACAAGGGCTGTATTGCTTCTTGTGTGTTATCTCTCTTTGTAAAACCCGTCCCACCAGTTGTTAGAACAGCATGTACACCCGGATCAGAAATGTGGGTTGAAACCAAGGACCGGAGATCTTTAATCTCATCCTTAACAATGGTTTTAGAGTGAAGTTTATGACCAGCTTCTTGAAGAAAATTTACAAGAACGCTACCAGACTTATCTGTTTCCTCAGTCCGGGTATCAGATACAGTTACAACCGCAATGCTTAATGGAGTTTCTACTCTCATAATTTTTTTTCGTTTCCTTCTTACCCGCCTGTCATATTCATTAAGCGAACAGGTTGCTCGTGATCCGTATCATAGAAATAGTGGCGTTCCGGCTTTATTTCCATAGAAGCTACTATCGCTTGCTT
>DFQD01000017.1:4370-8008 GCA_002377605.1 Gammaproteobacteria bacterium UBA3498
CTCATCCTTAACAATGGTTTTAGAGTGAAGTTTATGACCAGCTTCTTGAAGAAAATTTACAAGAACGCTACCGGACTTATCTGTTTCCTCAGTCCGGGTATCAGATACAGTTACAACCGCGATGCTTAATGGAGTTTCTACTCTCATTATTATTTTTTCATTTCCTTCTTACCCGCCTGTCATATTCATTAAGCGTACAGGTTGCTCGTGATCCGTATCATAGAAATAGTGGCGTTCCGGCTTTATTTCCATAGAAGCTACTATCGCTTGCTTAAGGTCATCAAAATTGGCAGATTCATCGCGCAGAATAGCGCGAAGGTCTATGGAATGTTCATTGCCTAAACAAAGTAAGAGTCGACCTTCAACTGTTACTCTTACCCGATTGCATTCTTCACAGAAATTGTGAGTCACGGGGGAAATGAACCCTATACGATTGTTTTTTCCTACTACTTGAACATAGCGAGATGGTCCAGCCGTCTTAGCAGTACTGTTTAGGAGTTCATATTTTTCTTGGATAGTGTTTCTTACCCACTCGTTACTACATGTAGTATCTTCACGATCATGATCTGAAGCCTCACCCAATGGCATCTCTTCGATAAAAGCGATATCTATATTACGATCGAGTGCATACTCAGTCAGTGGGATGACTTCATCTTCGTTATAGCCACGCATTATGACTGAGTTTAAGCGAATTCGATCAAAGCCTGCAGAACGGGCCGCGTCAATTCCTTTCAATACCTTTTCTAAATTCCCGACCCTGGAAATTCGTTTAAAGCGTTCAGTATCCAGACTATCGATACTAATATTAATTCGATTAACTCCAGCAGCCTTAAGAGCTGGTGCATATTTATCTAACTGTGCGCCATTGGTTGTTAAATTTAGTTCTTCTAACCCCGGTAATGCTCCCAACTTTCTAATAAGAGACATCACATCACTACGAACCATCGGCTCCCCACCAGTTAATCGGATTTTCTTAACTCCTAGCTCAATAAACGCTTTAGCAACTAAATAAATCTCTTCTAAAGACAAAATTTGGGAACGAGGCAAAAACGTCATGTCTTCGGTCATACAATAGACACAACGAAAGTCACAACGGTCCGTTACCGACAATCTGATGTAATCGACGGTACGGCCAAATTTATCTACGAGCTTATTTAGTTGTTCTGGCATAAGAATCTTCTCAAGAGCGCAACTATATATCACTTAGGCTAATCGATGCACCCTCTATTCGTAATTAATGGCACTAATTCATTGAAAAATAGGAACTTTTTAGGCGTTGGTTACCGCGATTTGAACAGCTAAAAATATCAATATAATCCCCATACCACGCTCAAACCATGCACCGGCTCGTTGCAACCAAGCCCGTATATTTTCACTTCCTAGAATTTTAGACAGTAGGGCAAACCAGGCGAAAGTGGCGATTGCGAGATAGATACCATAAATAATCTGAATAGATATTGGAGAATCTGGGCTAATAACTACAGTAAACAACGCAAGGAAGAAAAGAGTGGCTTTGGGATTAAGTCCATTAGTTAAAAAGCCCAAAGCAAATGCTTTTCTTGGTTCAACATTAATTTCTTCAACATTAGTTTCGATTACTGTCGCTGGCTTTAAAGACTTCCGTATTGACTGTATCCCGAGGTAAAGCAAATATGCTGCCGCAATGTATTTCATCCCATTAAACAGCGCAGGAGATTGAGAAAGTAGTAATGCAACCCCCAAAATACAATAGCCTACATGCAAAAGAATCGCGCTCCCCACTCCAAAACTAGTCCATAAGCCCGCTCGGGAGCCAGATGTAACACATTGCCGTAACACAACCGCGAAATCTGGACCAGGGGAAGCTACTGCAAATAGATGTGCAATTGCGATAGTTAAGAATTCTGCCCAATACATATTTTGAATAGATTAATAATGGGGAAACTACTGAACCTGATTAGTAATGATTAGGTCTATCTCTGATCGGTTATTATTGTGAGTGAAGTTTTCAGAAATGACGCGATAGTCCCCCGCTTGTGGCATTGCAACCCCTGCATAAGAAGCTAACGCAGAAACATAAATATTCTCTGCAGAAGATAGATTAAAAGGACCAACCGCCGAACTATTATCAAGACGAATGGTTGTTGGCAAATTTGCTACTACCAATGATGTAGCAGCTAAAGGTGGCACACCCTCTTGCTCTGCATCACGTGCAGCTACAAAAATTCTAATGTCACCGTTAAGCTCAAGTCCGTCGGCAAGAGCTAAATTAACATCGATGACTGGCCCGCTTGTGCCATCATAATCTTGTAGCTGCAAGACCTCTTGGGCCCCAGCGATATTTAATCGAAGCTGCTGGGCTTGTTCTGAATTTGGATTTGCCTGGATTAACAAGCGCCAATAGCGAATCGCTGCTTCGTAGTCTTCGTTATCAGCTGCATCAGATGCTAATAACTGTAAGATCGAAATTTCATTTGGATTTATGTCACGAGCTTGATCAATGACTTCCAATATTTCTGGCGTGAATTGCAAATCAGCATTAATATACATAACCATTGCGACACGCCCAAGTATCAAGGCTTTTTCGGGCGATTCTTCTAATAAATCAGCTGAGCGTCTATAAGCAATCTGGGCTTCATTAAACATGCCAATATTCGCGAAGTTTTCTGCAAGGAAATACCAAGTCCAGGGTTGATCTTGATTTTCCTGAACTGACTCTCCCAAGCTAACTATGAGCGCTTGTGCTTCCTCCGGATTGTCACGATTATCAACAGTCCGCTGAAACAAATCCATCATTTGCACATCATTGAAATAACCCCAGCGATCATAAAGGACATAAGCAGCTACCGGCAGGATGCACGCAAGGGCGAATGGCACCATGTAATTAGCAGAAAAAAATCTTTCTTTTACTGACGTTTCTTTCCTCTTTATTTTAGTTTTGTCAACTTTAGGACTCTTTTGATTTGATGGTTTAGATTTTTCGATAGAAGAAACATCGGCTAATAATGTGTGTTGCAGTTCCGCGGTAAGCTGATCAAACTGTTGCTGATCAATATTTTTCGCTTCTAATTCTGCTTTTAGATCTTCATGGCGTTCGTGAAACAGCGCGATGTTTGCCTCTTTTCGCAACTCGATATCGCGACCTTCATCTGTGCGACCACGCCAAATTGGTATTAGCACAAATAGAGTAGCCAATATGAATAAGAATGTTGAGACGATCCAGAACAATGGTTACTCGCTTAGACTAGGTTATTATTCACCGACTAATTCATCAAGTTGTGCTTTTTGATTATCATCCAGCGCAATTTCAGTTTCGCTAACTTCCTTGGCTCGTCGGAAAATAGTCCATCCAACTGTCCCGCCTATTAGCAAAAAGATTAACGGACCAAACCAGAGCAAAATAGTTTCCGCCCTTAAACGCGGGCGATAGAAAATAAAATCACCATAGCGTTCAAACATAAATTGTTCAATTTCGCGGTCCGACATGCCTTCAATAATCATTCGATAAATTTCTCGGCGCAGATCTTCGGCTACACCACCAGTAGATCCGCTTAAATTGGTGTTTTGACACATTGGACAACGCAACTCATCAGATAGCGTGCGGAAGCGTTGCTGTTGAACCTCATTATCAAATTCAAAAGTGTCTACCTGAGCGAATA
>DFQD01000060.1:0-120 GCA_002377605.1 Gammaproteobacteria bacterium UBA3498
ACGATCCAAGGTTGCTTGTGATTCTTCTGATAAATCATTGAGTTCAGGCACGGAAGTTTGCATGCGGTAGGCCATTTCGTATTGGGATATTCGCGTTCTGGTTTCCGCATCACCGTATTC
>DFQD01000060.1:464-1586 GCA_002377605.1 Gammaproteobacteria bacterium UBA3498
ACCAAATCATCAAGGAAGCGGCGTCGGGTTGAACTGTTCACCCCCGGCGGATTTGATAGATAAAGAACCGGGTCGCCACTCGCTAGAAACTTTACGCCTTGATGCCGGGTGGGGAGAAATCCACTTCCCCATAGCCGGTCATACAGTGGCTGACCGCCATTGCCACTGCCGATGGATACCATAGCCACAAACGCGGGCAAATCTTGATTCATGCTGCCCAAACCATAATCTAGCCAGGCACCAATACTTGGGCGTCCAGCAAGTTGAGCACCTGTCTGGAAGAAAGTAATACCGGGGTCATGATTAATAGCTTCAGTATGCATGGTTTTAATAAAGGCCAGATCGTCTACGATCTTTGCCGTGTGAGGCATTAACTCGCTGACCCAGGCGCCTGACTGACCGTGCTGGGCGAATTCATAAACCGATGGAACCAGAGGAAAACTTAACTGCCCTGATGTCATCGCGGTTACCCGCTGATTACCGCGAACAGAAGGTGGTAGGTCTTCACCGACTAAATCTTTCAATTTCGGTTTGTAATCCCAAAGCTCATGTTGTGAAGGTCCGCCAGATTGAAATAGATAGATGACGCGTTTCGCTTTAGGTGCGAAGTGAGGCAATCCTGTGAGCCCGCCAAAAGCCTGACCGTTTTGGGCAAAGCTTTCTTCTGCAAGCAAAGAATTTAGCGCGGCCGCACCCAAACAAGTGCTACTCAAACTTAAAAAACTACGACGCGTTAACTGTTGTTTGCGATCATCAACTGGGTTCATAGTTTTAATCCCTGGTTATTGTTCCATCCAGATTCATAATTAAGCTCGCTACCATCTGATAGGCAGCTAGTTCCGCAATATCTAGAGTTTCATCACGGGGGGACTCACCCTCTGAAATAAGTTGAAGTGCGCCAGCCCGATCGGATTCATACACTTCCAAATGCTCGGAATAAGAACGAGCGAGTATGGAAAGCACATTAGCATTCGGTTCGCGGGCGGTAGCAAGTCTATACATATGAACCAAACTGTCATTTACCGATTCGCCTTGCTGAATGACCCGCTGAGCCAACGCACGGGCCGCTTCGATATAGGTCACATCATTCATTAAATTCAACGCTTGTAATGGGGTATTCGT
>DFQD01000060.1:1962-16289 GCA_002377605.1 Gammaproteobacteria bacterium UBA3498
GCCGGTCGAGTTCTCTTCCAGAACGTGTACAGACTGCGACGATACAAATCATCGCCCGTAGAGAGTCGATATTCCTGGCCGCGCTCCACTATGTCATCCCAGAGCCCGTCCGGCTGGTAAGGACCCACGGATGGACCTCCGATGCGTTCCGTTAGTAATCCAGAAATTGCTAAGGCCTGATCACGAATCATCTGCGCCGGTAATCGCATGCGCGTAGCACGAGAAAGTAGTCGATTCTCAGGGTCCATCTCTGCCATTTCGGACGTTACCGTGGAAGATTGTCGATAAGTAGCACTTGTCACAATTAAGCGCTGCAATTCTTTAACATCCCAACCAGATTCTTGAAATGTCACCGCTAACCAATCCAGCAATTCGGGATGAGACGGAAACTCACCTTGTGAGCCAAAGTTGTCTGCCGTCTTAACTAAACCAGTGCCGAAGTACGCTTGCCAGAAACGATTTACCGTCACACGACTCGTAAGTGGGTTTTCCGGATTGACTAGCCAGTTAGCAAATGTCAGTCGATTCCTTTCCCCGTCTGGCAAGGGCGGAAGAATAGATGGGGTTCCCGGGAAAACCTCTTCGGCCGGTGCGTCATAAACACCGCGGTTAAGTCGATAAGTTGGGCGGCGCGGAAACATTTCTTCCATCACCATTACAGTTGGGAATCCATCCCATGTGTGTTTGCGTTCCCGCTCAAGCTTTTTCACTTCTGAATAGGCAGCACGAATATCCGGCGATGCATACTGATTAAGGAAACTTAAACGCATCTTGTCGGATTGCGCTGTCGTTCGATCGCCGCCGTCAATGCGGGCGATTTGAGAGATCGAATCTACAGTGGCAAGCACCGCTACTTCTTCTGGCGTAAGCACTCGATCGTAAATGCGTACATCATCAAGATTACCCTGAAAGTTTGGTTTAGATGAGCCACTGGCACCGATACGCAGCGGATAGCGTTGGGGCAATCTATTACCAACCAGATCAAGCAGGCCCTCAAGCTCCTGACTTACACCGTCTATATAAACTCGCATACCGCCCGGTGTCTTCGAACCATCGTATGTGGCAGTGATGTGTTGCCATCGATTTAACTGGACCGAGTGAATTGTTTCCGCCGCAACTCCATCATCCAATACTCTTGTTGAAAGATTTAGACGCAGCTTGCCTTCTTCGAGATAAATTCCCCAACCCACTTCACCCTGGTCACCTTCAGTAGCTCGCGAAAAAATTACGCCAGTGTCAGCGGTCGGAAAGATCCAGGCAGAAAGTGTGAATTCATTTTCATAACCAAGATTTGGTGAAGTACCTGCTGTAATGTAGCGCTCACCATCGAAATTAGCGGCTGCCCCAATGCGGCCATCTACGAAATGCGGAAGTCCGTTCTCTAACGTTGCTTCAACCAGGTTACCGGCATGTACCCCAGAAATATCTCCATCCAAAGGATGGTGCACAACCAGGCCGTCCCTAAGATTCCAGTCCACTTCTGCATCGATATCAGTGGCGCTGAGCAAAGCGTCTTCCCATTGTTCCTGCGCCAATTCAATTGCTTCTTCCATTGCAGCAAATTCGACCCGCGCTTGAGCTAGCCTACCATCCAACTCATCAATTTGTTCTTGTTGCGAATTTGTTGGTGCGGTGATGAATGGCGGTGAGTTTACGTATTTAAATCCCTTGCCTCGTTCATCGATGTTATTAAAGAAGGCAGATAGTTCGTAAAATTCGCTCTGTTGTAATGGATCAAACTTATGGTCATGACATCGGGCACACCCCATTGTTAAGCCCATCCAGATAGTCGAAGTTGTTGCTACACGATCTACCGCGTATTCGATTAAGAATTCTTCGGGAACGATTCCTCCTTCGGCATTCAGACTATGGTTTCGATTAAACGCAGTGGCGATACGTTGATCCAGTGTCGCATTGGGCAACATGTCACCTGCTAACTGTTCGACCGTAAACTGATCGAAAGGCATATTGTCGTTAAAGGCATTAATTACCCAGTCACGCCAGCGCCACATGGTGCGCTCACCATCGGTTTGGTAACCATTAGTGTCGGCGTAACGGGCTGCATCCAGCCAGTCCACCGCCATACGCTCTCCAAAACGGGGCGACTGCAGTAAGCGATCTATGACTTTTTCGTAAGCATCAGGGGTGTTATCTGCGATAAATGCATCAACTTCTTCGAGCGTCGGTGGAATGCCGGTAAGATCTAGAGTCACCCTTCTAATAAGAGTCGCCTTATCTGCTTCAACAGAGGGAGTTAGTCCTTCTTGATCGAGTCGCTCTAAGACAAAATTGTCAATAGGATTTCTAATCCAATTCGTATCACTGGTATCTGGTAGAGTTGGTAGTTCAGGCGGGATAAACGCCCAGTGACTTTCCCATTGCGCTCCCTGATTTATCCAAAGACGGATTGTTTCGATCTCGTTTGGAGTTAAAGCTTCGCGATCCCGTGGCATACGCAACGATTCAGCTTCGGCAGTTATTCGTTGATACAGCAAACTGTCTTCAGCATTACCCGGAATAACTGCCGGCCCGCCGAATGCACCGCGGTGACCGGAAAATCCTTCCGAATTATCGAGCCGTAATCCCATCTGTCGATTTTCATCATCAGGGCCGTGACACTGAAAACAATTGCGGGAAAGTATCGGTCGAACCTCTCTTGCAAACACTACCTGTCGTTCAGCCGCTTGTGCTAACTCTGCTCTTTCATCTCCTGTCAGCTCTGTCCCCCAATCCGCGCCGCTAGCAATCCATAGGCGCACAGTTTCAATTTGTTCAGCGGTGAGAGTTCTGCCGCTAGAAGTCGGGGGCATAACTCGAATACCGTCTTCTACTGTTATCCGTTGAAAGATCAAGCTAGCTTCCGGATCTCCAGGAACTATGTGGCTACTAAGGAAATCCTGAGTATCTAGACGCAGATTAAGCATGCGCCGAGCTTCATCTGGGCCATGACAATCTAAACAAGTACCGGTGAAAATCGGGAGAATATCTTCGGTATAGGTAAGAGAGTCATTTGCTTGCCCAAAACTATGCATGGAAACAAACAACGCTGACAGCGCAGAGATTAACTTGAGCAATTTCCCTGAATTCATTTTCTATGGGAACTCCTGTGTTTTTATAATTTTATACAGAGGCGGCAATTCTCTGCAGAACTAATGGTTTAGGGCTTTCCCGTCAATTCCATTAGCCGAGTAGCCAGTAACTACCCAAAGGACCTCCTGCCATATTAAATATTAAACGTTCAAAAATCTAATAAAACCGGGGGCTTAGAGCCATTAGATTGTAAGTTTTCGTGACGATTTCAAGGCAACCTAATTGTCGCTTGGACGCGACCCAAATTCGTAGATAGTACTGGTTTCATAGCGCTCTCCGGGCCGCAAGACGGTTGAAGGAAATCCCGGTTTATTGGGACTGTCCGGATAGTGTTGTGTTTCCAAACAGAAGGCGGACCGTCGCTCATAAGCTCTACCATCTTTGCCAACAAGATCGCCCCGCAGAAAGTTACCGGTGTAGAACTGCATGCCTGGTTGATCAGTATAAACATCCATAGTTCGTCCAGAGGCAGGAGAATAAACTGAAGCTGCCAATGAAAGCGCTCCAGGCGCTTCATGATTGATTACAAAGTTGTGATCGAAACCAGAACCAAACTGGATTTGCTGATGGTTAGAATCGATATCCTGACCGATAGATTTCGCATTACGAAAATCAAGTGGAGTATTTGTAACACTTGCAATTTCTCCAGTAGGAATCGACTCATTATCAACCGGAGTATACTGATCAGCATTGATCTTGATTTCATGATCAAGGATTGAACCAGCATCGTGCCCGTTCAAGTTAAAGTAGGCATGATTAGTTAGATTAATGACCGTTGCTTTATCTGTTGTTGCTAGGTAATCAATAACGAGTTGACTCTTATCATTAAGAGTATAAGTAACCTTAGCTTCGACTTGGCCAGGATACCCTTCTTCTCCATCTAGACTGACAGCAGTTAACTCCAAGATAGCAGCATCCCTTCTAGCAGAAAATTCAGCTTGCCAGATTTTTTTATCAAAACCGAACAGTCCTCCATGAATTGAATTATCGCCATTGTTTTGCGCCAAAGAGTATTCAACGCCATCAAGAACGAATCTTCCATTCGCAATTCGATTGGCATAGCGCCCAACTATGGCTCCAGCAGAACCTGCACCGTCAAAATAGCGCTGCGGATTATCGAAGCCAGTTGTCACATCAGCAAAGTTACCTTGCGCATCGGCTGTATGCAGACTTACGATGATTCCTCCGAGATCGATAATCTCGACTGTCATTCCTGCAGTGTTTCTGAGCGTGAATAATTGAACATCTCTGCCATCATTCAAAGTTCCGAATGGCTCGACCGTCACCCATGGAAAATTATCCTGCGCCATGCTGTTCACGCAGATCGTGTTAAATACAATTAAGAAGAATACCTTGCCAAGAAGCTTCACGCGTTATTCCTAGTGATTATCTGTGATTCGACTGGGAATTTAGACAGCGACACACAAATTTACAATTCCCGAAGAATAAGAGTTTACGGAGCTTTCCCAACCTGGACAATCGTTTATCAAGGCCAAAGAATTACCTATGCATAGACTAGAGAAAACAATAGTTTTATGCTCGGTAGCTAGGAAATAATTACTTGAAATAAGAATGAAAACTCGGAGGAATGAAATGCGAATTTTCTCAGCACTCTTCTCACTCGCGTTAACTGGCTTGCTATCTATTTCTGCCTATAGTCAGATGCTGGCGAGTTTCAATGATGACGGACTGACTTATGGCCACGTCCATTTAAATGTGTCGGATATGGATCGACACATACAAATTCTTGAAGATCATTTTGGTGGCCGTACTGTTAGAAAGGGACAAAATGCAAATGGTGATCCGCTGCTCACCGCAATCGTACTTAACAACACATTAGTTGCATTATCACCCAGTGATCCGACTATGCCTTCCAGCCAATCTGCCATGGATCATTTCGGTGTCAAAGTTCGCAACATGGAAATGTTTCTAGATAAGTGGCGTGCCGATGGGTTGCCAGTGACTACCGCTCTTTGGGCTGAACAATTTCCAAATCCACCAAACGGATTTACTGGAGACACTTTCATCGGAGCCGAAGGTCAGGTCAATGCCTTTGTCGATTTTCCTAACGGTGCGCGGGTTGAACTGCAGGAAGACCAGGGGCTGCAGCAGGAAGTGACCGGCTACCATATTCACTTTAATACACCAGAGCATGAAGAATTATTGGCCTGGTACACTGAAGTGTTCAATCTTGAAGTTCGACCTCGTGGAGCTATAGCAACGACCACCAATGTTCCAGGAATGAATTTAAGTTTTGGTGGTGGCAGCTCAGATCGCGCCGCGACTCAGGGTACTGCTATTGACCATATAGGTTTTGAAATTGATGGCCTGGAAGAATTCTGCCGTCGCCTTGAAGCAGCTGGCATTGAGTTCCAGGTGCCATACCGTGAGATTCCAGCAATTGATCTAAACATTGCCTATATCATCGATCCACGTGGTGTACGTATTGAGTTCACTGAAGGATATGATGAGTACTAGTTGGAGTATTTGATTCTCAAAGAAAAGGCCGGTTTAGTAATCGGCCTTTCTTTTATAATAAATCCTTTAGAGCTCCATAATCTCTACTTTACGAAAGCGTAGGGTTCCCCTTCCCCATTGCAACCCAATTGGTCCTTCAGACATCTGGCTATCCCTAACATCGGCGGTAACTTCGCCATTCAATTCAACTAATAAATGATCTCCGTCTGCGGTAATCTTATAAACATTCCATTTATCCCCAACCTTTGGATAGGGCTCTTCAACGGCAGCGACATGGACAATGCCTCCCGTTCCATAAGAAAGATCTGGGCGCTGGTCAAATATGTTTGCTTCATAGCAATTTCGATCCGTAATTCGAGTCGGTTCCTGACAACGCATATAAATACCGCTATTTGCATCATGGCTAGCCCAAAACTCAACACGAAGCACAAAATCACCGTAGCTTTCTTTGGTAACTAACCAGGAAGCGCCGCTGCCTTCAGTAGCACGAATTGAAGACGCATCAGTATGCCAATTTGCATCGCCAACTATATTGAAGTTGTCTAGTCCTTCAGTGCCGTCGATAAGTGTTACCCACCCGCCGCTTTGAGCGAACGAGAAATAAGCGAGCAAGGAAACAAATGAAAGAGAAACGATTTTTGCCGCAGTCTTTATTCGAGCCATTAATACAACTCCCAAATCAAAAAAATACTAAGAATGCCAATTAAAGTATCACTCGGTTTATGCAAGGTCTAACTAATTTTTATGTGTAGAGAGAATCCGGGTAATAGTGAATATTAGTAAAAACTGAGCAGGCGCTAATTTGAATCGATACTGCAAATTGGCCTAATTGCCCGGATTCCAGAACATTCCAGCAACACGTGCCCTTGCGGCATTGAAATCCATTGTGCTGCAGTGTTTGATTGATCTTTAAGGGTCTAATCGATTGGTGGGCCAATCCAGCCTTCTTCGAACTGAACGCCGAGGCTATTCAGATACATTGCCACCATATTGTACTGACCTACTGTAAAGACTGTTTCCATCATTTGGCGTTTGGTATAACGAGCTGAAAGTGCTCCCCAGGTCCCATCGGTGATCAAAGCGTTCTCGTGAAGTTCTTCCGCAGCCCTTAAAAGAGTTGCGTCCCATTCGCTCCAACGGGGATCATCAGAACCAACAGTAATCTGCTTTAGCTCTTGCTCGCTGATACCGACTGCTAAAGCGAGCCCACGATGGGCAGCCCACTCGTAAGCGCCTTGATTGAGATACCCAATTCGTAGAATCAATAACTCACGGTCACGAATCGGCAAGGAGGAGTCCTGCAGCAGGTAATCGGTAAATTCTAACCAAGCGTTACAAAGAGCAGGTGCGTTCGCACAAGTTGACCAAACACCAAGCACTCTTCCGTTATTCTCTCGAGGAACAAGAATAGATGCTTCTGCTGCAGTCCAGGGTTTTTGAACCCGGTCAATGCGGGGTTCATCAAGTGGAGGTAATGCTGTTTCCTGCGCAAAGAGGCCAGGCATCCCACTAAGAAACAGAATTACAGATATGCCCAGAGCTAAATGATGCATCTTATCAAGCATAATTCTATCCTCCACTTGTTCTTTCTTCCCTATTATCTACCTTTTTCAATTTATGGCTTTGATCACTTCTCTGGTCAGACTCCAACGATCGAATCCCTGTCGACCATAATCGAGCCCCCGTCTTACGATTACCAGATCATGGGTTGGCACCACGATGGTGAACTGGCCACGGTTTCCAGAGGTGGAATAAGCATCCCTAGGAACGTCGTCTCTGTTATCTGGCACCAACCACCATTGGCCCCCATACATGTTGCCGATTTCAGCAGTTGCAGGTGCCGGCTCTCTGGAGAAATCGATCCATTCTTCCGAAATAATGCGTTCTCCATTCCAAAGCCCATTTTGTAGATAGAGCATACCGAAACGGGCCAGGTCTCTTGCATTGGTGTACACCTGACTACTAAGTACGAAATCACCGAATCTATCTGTGGAAACTAAGGTGTTGCGCATGCCGATCTTGTCCAGGAGTGCTTTACGCGGAAACTCTGCATACTCACGTTCGCCACCCAATGCTAACTTCATAGCATAGACTCCCAACAGCGTGTCATAGTTTTCATAATCCCAATAAGTGCCAGGTTCGCGAATGAGCCCTCTACTTCTTGCGCCTTCTACTGAACTTGCACCAGCCCAATAGGACATGCCTGAGCCAATTGCATACTCCAATCCACGGTTATCAATCGTTTCAAGTCCACTACTCATGTTTAAAACATTGCGTAAGGTGATTTCGTTTCTTGGATCAGTTTCTGGAGACCGATTGGCAGGCAGCCAATCGAATCCTAGTGGCTCATCTAGCTCTAAACGCCCATCGTCAACCAACATACCAATCAGTGTTGATGCAATACTCTTAGCCGTTGACCAGGTTCGAGTGCGAGTAGTCATGTCGAAGCCCTCGGCATAACGCTCGTGAACGATTTGTCCCTTATAAACAACTAACAATGAAACTGTTTGCTGCTCATCGGAAGGACGATCGAAGGCCCAGTTAGAAGCAGCTTGCAATGCAGCCTGATCGATATTGCCTGGTGAAGTTGAATCTTCAATCAAATCGCCATCGGGCCAAGCAATTCTTGAAGCATCACCGGGAGGATATGGCAAGGTGAGTTCGGGAAGGCGATCAATATCATCAAGATCCTGATCAGGTGGCATAATTACACAACCAATACCTTCTCTAAATGCTGCCCGCATTACAGGTACAGCTCCAGGAGCCCCAATCTCGACCACTTGCAGATCCCAATCTACGTTGTAATCCCCGCCATCGGGACTTCCAATAGGATCTCGAAAAAATTCCAACTCCCAATCATAGAGCTGATCAAGAGTTCTATTGGATGTGAATAGGCCATTGCACATAAATACGGCGTGCTGGCCACGGCGCACTATTTCACGCTGGTGTTGCCAGTAATCATATGCTTCTTCTTGTTGTGCCAACACCTGAAAAGGAAGCAGGATGAAAATTGAAAGGAACGCAATAGCAAGGCGCTTCATAAAGGATTCCTCCAACTGAATTAAGATTTACACTCTATTCTATTTTTAGGGCTTTGCGGAAGTATTTTTTGGATTAGACACTCGAGATTCATCCATCTGAAGCCAGTAAAAATTTTACTATTGAATTCTTACTATGTTCCTTAAACATTATGTTAGCATTTACTACTTATATGATGCGTTGTTCAGATTTTTCCATCTCATTATATTGAGTGTCCTTTGTTAATATCTATTTCAGACTTGCATATCAGGTAGAAAGTCATAAGCACCATTTCATCATTTCTTTCCGCAGGAGTTGTTGTTTCAGCAGCTATCACGACATCTTTCGTGCATGCACAAAATGTAGCAGAAGAAGCGAACTACGGTTCAATCGAGCTAACTGGGTTTTTCACCCCTGACCCTTACACTGTTGAGATTATCGCTGGCGGATCAATAGAAGCTAATGCGGTAACCGGTTGTAGCGGGTATATCTCTGAAGCTCCGGATCTAGAACTTGATTTTTCAGACCCATCTTTGCAACTCAGCTTTTTTGTTACTAGCGACACGGATACAACTTTGATTGTCAACGACCCCTCTGGCAACTGGCATTGCAATGATGATTTTGATTCGGCCAGTGGCACCAACCCCGGTGTGGTTTTTTCGCAACCGGATGCGGGTGTTTACGATATTTGGGTAGGCACATATAGTGAAAATGAGGCTTTCGAGTCCGCCAACCTACACATAACAGAACTTGGCGCGCCATGGGATGCGAATAGTAGTAGTGCAAACACGAGCCTTGATCCTCTGCTGGAAGCCAATTTTGGCAATATCGACCTTGAGGGATTATTCGAACCTGACCCCTACCAACGCTCCATCAGTGCCGGCGGTACTGTCGATGCAAGTACAATAGAAAATTGTGCAGGTTACGTAAGCTCGGCGCCGGATTTGCAACTGGATTTTTCGAATCCTTCAGATTATGGCTTGAATTTTTTTGTAGAGAGTTCGACTGATACGACTCTGGTAATTAATGGGCCAACAGGTGATTGGCATTGCAATGATGATTTTGGCAGCAATAGCGGTACAAATCCTGGTATAGTTTTTTCGGATCCAGACGCAGGCATTTACGATATCTGGGTTGGCACCTATTCAGAGGGCGATGCATTCTCTGAAGTCGAACTCTATATAACAGAATTGGGCGCTCCATGGGATGGCTCTTCCAGCGATAGCTCTGAAGCGACCGGTTCCGGAACAGGGTTTGTTGTTAGTACTGAAGGACATATTCTTACTAATCATCACGTGATTGATAGTTGCGTACGGCAGACCTTCCAAATCCGAGGAAGTGCAGCTGTAGATGCTACGGTACTGTCCAGCAATGCTGCCACTGATCTGGCTCTTCTAAGTACTCCTATATCAGTTATGCCGGCAACATTCAGCGGCACGCAATCAGTGCGCTTGGGAGATGAAGTGGTCGTATTCGGGTTTCCATTGGCAGGAGACCTATCATCCCAGGGAAATTTGACGAACGGCATCGTTAGCGCTTTAAGCGGATTAGATGATGATCTTAGTCGCCTACAAATGACTGCGCAGATTCAGCCAGGCAATAGCGGAGGCCCCGTAATGAATCGTCGCGGTGAGATTGTCGGCGTTGTGGTAGAAACAGCCAATGATGAATTTTTCCGCGAGCAGCGAGGCACCGACGTGCAAAACCTGAATTTCGCAATCCGCGATTACATTGCCACGTCTTTTCTCGAAACTAACAACGTCAATTATGAAACCAGTCCTAGCGAATCGGCCGATCAGAGTATTGCTGACATTGCTGAAGCTGCTCAGCAATTCACTGGCATCATCATGTGCTATCGTTAATGGGATTCTGAACATCGGTTATCAGTGTTCAGGTAGTATCTTTCCGGCTTTTCTATACAAAGAAGCTAAACACCAATAGAAGAACAAGGGAAGATTTGATGCTCCGTTAACCAAGCAGAAGCTGCCAACGGTAACTTAAAGGGAAAATAGGATGTCAGAGCAAAATCCAGACTGCCCCTTTTTGCTCTGACACCTTAATAATGACCGACGTTTTATTCTAGAATCCACATCTTAGCCACAGTGGTTCCATCAGGGTTGACGTCATAGTCCCCCGCCATTGCCGCCCCGTTGAGATCCGCAAACTTTTCAGATTCAGTGTGCCAATGATTTATGACTCTGTAGCGAACAATTCCATCTTCTGTAACCGCTTTAGCAGCACCAGCACCTTTCAGATAGAGGGTTTGTCCGCATTCTGTCTTGCATACCCCATCACCTTGCCCGTAGATAGTTCCATCTGTTCTCTCTACTTGCTTGTAAGTCCAATTGGTTACATAGCTGGACCCTCTAAGGCTGCCCTCAGCTCTCAAACAAACCTCATAGTTTGCTCCTTCTGCTGAAGCAGGCAGGACTCTAACTCCTGTGATTGAGCCAGTTTCTTCATTTATTAATTCACCTAATGCCATAGTTCACTCCTGAAAAATTTACACTACAGTCTTTTCTTAACCCTCTTTAGTTAGTTGTTGCGAGCATGAATCAAATATTGGGCCCACATTGACGCACCGCCACAAGTCATAGCATTTGGAGGTGGGGTATTTTGTTGAATAGAGTCCATCCCTGCGCCGAAATCGGCAGCACTGGGAAAGCTCATTCGAATACTTACCTGCGAGTTAGATTGAATTGCTGGCCCACCGAAAGCTCTGCTAGTAACTACAGCACGTGCACCTGAACCAATAGCTTGTTCACCGGCCCTTGCCCTATCCAGCGCATCGTTAAATGTAGTGCCATTAAGATCGCATACAAATGAGGCTGCTAGGGTAAATTCCGGAGCACTCCCGCCACTCTCGCTAGCGAATCGCATATTAGAGATTCTTACGCGATCACCACAGGTAGCAACATCAGAAAAAGTTGTCCCAGTTGTACCACCAGAGCGGTTCAGGAATACGCCACGCTTCTCTACCATGTCAGCATAACTAGGATAGTAGGACGCAAAAACGAAATCCCAGTCATTTTGGAATTCTCCTGCCACTGCTACTGCGGACCTAAAAATAACAACTCCTGGAGCTGAGTCCTCGGGCCACGCAAAGTTCCGCGCCACATCTACGACATCCCTCATTGTGTAACCGTCATTGATGCTACAGGCAAAACTTCGTTCGACGATATTGTTTGTCTGACTAAAAACGGGTGTTGCCAGAACTCCCAAAAAAGCAAGGGTAAGTAATTTAAATTTCATGTTTAAAACCTCAAGTTCAATTATTGTTAGTTCGTCTGTAGGATAGGAGCCGTTACCCACATTGAAGGCCTATTGCATGAAAACGCAGGCTCGGCATTATTCCTGAAAGGCCTATAGCCATTGGCAAACATATCCAGTCGCTCTGTCACTTCCGGTCCGACCTCCGACAAAACAAAATCGTAATTTCTTTCTATAGGTCCGCCAAGGCCTGGTAGCCACATTGACATAAGTACATCATTCCCGGCGTCAGAAAAATTTTCTGCAGCAGCTCTGAACCTGTTATAGGCAGATCCGAGCGAAGAGCTGTCGGTATATGAACAACGACGAGTCAGCATCGCAGTTTGGTTTTCGATGTCTCCAGCGGCTGCAGGATCAGTAATGGGAACGCTTCTTACTACCCGTGCCGCATCACAAGAAATAGGAAGACGCCCATAAGCATTATTGCCATCTGCTACACGCCGTTCGACCATTTCTGTATAGCTCGGGTAGTACAATGCTATTTGCAAATCCCAATTATAGTCAGCGGATAAATAGATAGGTCTTCTAAAAAAAATAGAATCAGGGTCATTTTCATCAAACTCTAAAGCTCTGGCTCTTTCAACGACATCATTAAAGCTAAATCTGTCATCGGTGATTACGCAATTTGCCGTCCGGATTACAGTACCCGCTGGAACCCGTATGTCTTGTGCCTGCGTTAATAAAGATCCCACACTCAGCGTTAAAAAAGAAAGCATCAAAATTAACTTTTTCATATTGATCATAACTCCTTAAATTTGACTAAATGAATATTTGATTGTGATAAGCGCTCGCACATACACATAATGGAAATGGGTGTGTTTTATTACAAACTAAGTTTTGGAGAAAACGCTTTTGGATAAAAAATACATTTTCTCTATAAGTTAACCATTTTTATTTTGTACTAGGTTCTAAACGCTCGATCAGGATTAAGTATTTTAGTCAATTATGAAAGTCAACTAATGAACTATTTTTGCAAACTATTTTGGTACCAGGTATTAATTAGTGCAAAAAACGATCGTCAATCTATATGATAATTTTGCTACTGCTACGAATCGCTTGATGAACCAAATGAGTTAATTTCAATCGGCAATAGCAGTTTTAAAGGAGGCTTCTTAATGCTCTTTGAATGTATCGACTTTGTCTAAGATTTCAGTGAAATAGGCAATGTGTCTATCTAGCTCTTTTTCTTTTTCAGTTATCCTAGAAATTTCTTTTTCTTTCGTGCCTTTTTCTTTTAATAACCAATCATAAAAAAGACGAGTTTTACTCAGCATATACCTTGTGTCTTTGAAATCCACAAGGTAGCTAACAGTTGTCTGTAAGGCGTCCGCTATTACTATTGCTTCGTGTAATCGAGCAGGCTGCTTACCGCCGAGAATTCTTTTAAGAGTATTGATATCAACTCCTGATTTGTTTGCTAGCTCTTCATAAGAAAGCCTAAGGCTCTGCTTTGCTCTTAGCGATCTTATCGAAAATGTTTCTTCTACATGTTTAAGTTTTTTTGACATTAGGCAAATTCCTTTAATTCCTACAACTCAATATCAATAAAGCATGCCAAACCCGTCAAGGTAATTGTTAGAGCAAGCGTAATCCTCAGAATACAAATCTTAAATTCACGCACACCATAATTTTGTTACTCTAGTTGAGTCAAGAGCGCCACATAATTAACAGCCGTATAGCTTGGTCTACAATCAAGGCGTATAGAGATTCAAGGTTTTTGGTTGTTACCACAAATCCCGCAAAAAAGTAGCAGTAAAGGATTCAAATGAGACGAAACACCCGTCTGAGATGCTGAATGAACAAATAGCTACTGAGCTACTGACTGTAAGGAGCAGCAAAGCATAAAGAGGAAGAAAGGAGCGCCGCCTTAATCTGAACCAATTCTAATAGCAGCTTTATTGCATTTGTTTCTATGTAATAACTATAGACGCAGCTCTGAAGGCGTTGTGCAATTGGAAAACCGAAGGCGATATAGATTACTATGTCATCGAACAATGTGACTGAGTAACAGTAAAGTAATAACTTTATTGCGCTAGCATCTAATTAAAGAGCGAGAGATTTATGATAATTGTTAATTTACAACTAAAAGTTAAGCCGGAAAAAAAGGAAGAGTTTATAGAATGGTTTTATGGGCTACTTCCAGATACTAGAAACTATGACGGCTGTAGTGAGCTTAATGCGTGCTCTATTGCAGGCGAACCCAATGCAGTAGATGTCATAAGCAAATGGGAATCTCAAGAAAAATATGACACTTACCTAGCATGGCGAGAAGAAGAAGGAACTCTTACCACCCTAGCCGACTATTTAAGTGAAGAGCCGGTATTCAGGTTTCTGACTGTCGAGAAACAATTCTAAGGATAACAACCGGGTCACAGTAAAACTTACAGTAAGGTGCTTTTACTGCGACCCGTTTATTCCTCTACAACTTCTAATTGATTTTTGCTGAATCGAGAATGTGCTGGAAAAACTCT
>DFQD01000226.1 GCA_002377605.1 Gammaproteobacteria bacterium UBA3498
GCTTCTATAAGCTCAGCATAGATCCGATTCATTTCCTCGTTTTCTTGCATTACATCTGCGCTTAAGTCTTCGAGCTCAGCTATACCGTCAAATCCGTTAACTACTTCCTGAATTTGGCGGTTTCGTGCTCTTGTCCAGAAAACCGGTTCACACACACGCTCCGGAATGAGAGTTCCTGTGAGAGCGACTCTGCGACATACTATGTCTAGTTCAGGATCACCGTTACGCTCGTTGTAAAAATTATAAATATCATTCTCAACCCGAATAATCTGTTCTCTCACAGCTCGTTTGGAAAGCTCTCCAATAACGATGATTTCTTCGATTTCCGTTTCGCTTTCATCTTCTTCGATATCCTGTGCTAGATATATCGAATGCAGTAACAGCATAGTAATAATCAGAATCAATTTTTTCATGACTCGCTCGCACCCTTTTCCATTCGAGACGGTGACTGACATTATAAAGGTAATGATAATTCTGTAGAATAAAGTAACCGCATTTCTAGGTAATCTATCGTACTTTCAGAGTATAGAGCTCGTGCTGCTTTTTCGAATCAATGTTAGTCTTTCAACTTACGCAAACGGCTTTACGGTATAAGCTTTAGTGTCACAAAATCGATGGGCAACATATTCAGGTCAACAACTTGCTGCGTCCTTTGCGCTAGAGGCAGATGCTTTCGGCGCAATTGCTATGAGCCCTGGGTTTGAAAATCTACTTACTCAGTACAATGATTACGACAGCCTTTTAAAGGCTCTAAATAATGATTCTAACCGCAGAAGAAGCGTTGATACTTTACTGTCGAAGAATGGAATTATTGACACAGCTATTCCCACTCAAGAATTAGCCCAGATTTTCTGCCAAGCTCAAATAGCAGCTTGCGCAGAATTGTTCAATGGATGGCGTATCAATAGCGCCCAATTAAGTCGTGAAGGAGTGCTTGCTCTGGTGAAACAGGGTAGTGACGGCTTGATTAACATTCCTGCAATTCCGGTTGATACCCAGCCCGATCAATATAGTGAGTCGCAGAGGCAGCTTCTTAATGGTGTAAATGTGATTCAAAATATTGATACCGTGAGGATAATGCAGGTACTTAAGTTGTTGGGTCTAATTACTTCTCATGCAGATGAGATTCATCAATTATCTTTAGGAGTTGGTAACGGTTACCGAGATCTTTTTGGAATTCATCTAACTCCTCGCATTACCAGGGAGCGGGATGCTTCCAGCACTAACTTTTATTTTGAAACAATTGAGAGACGGGCAGCACATACGGTTCTTATCGATAATGACCCTGTTTATAAATCCCACTTTGACACTTTGAATAAAGAGGAAGGTGGCCGGGTTTTGGCTCTTAACACCGATGCCGATATGGCGTTTAAGATTTTGGAAGTCGAGCAAAAAGACAATAATTTGATGCGGCGTAATATGGTGGCCTGCTTGAGACTAGATCACCGCATGATCCCAGACGGAGAACCTTTTCTTCGGTCGACTCGCAAAGTAATTGATGAAAAAGCAGATCTTATTATGACAATTGGAGCAGGAAATAACCTTGAAGAGTTCGAAGGTAGGTTGAAGTGTTTTGATGATCTGTTTTCAATTTTAACGGAACGACAATTAAAACCTATTCGCATTTTATTACACGGAAAGGGTTCGGCAGCTGAGCAACGCAACCGGCCGAATTTTGGGCAATTGGCATACGCCAGTTATCAAATTTTGTACTGTAAACTTGATCGTGCTCGCCTAGAGTAGAAGCGAACCAAGGCCATTTCTAAATCGATGGGGAATTTCTAATTCTGCTCTCATTTTTGGGCCTGACTGAGAAATTTTAAACAAGCCCCAAGGGACAATTTTAGTTTCTATCTTTAGTCTTCTTCATGATGAATATTTCGACAGACCTTCGATATTTGCACTGTCTTTTGTGACGCCTATCAGATCGGTGTTATTTTGGATAGGCAAGGCTTTTAATGCTTCTGCGGTTTCAGCACTATGGACTAACTTAGAAAAGGCTTCTATTCTTCTTCTTTCTTTGTAGAGATAGACCCATACGCAATGGCAAATGGCAAACCTAATTACCCTTCCCAGGGTGAGATTTCGCGGCTTTACAATCTGTGCGATTCAAGAGATTTTATAGGCGCAGAAACTTTCTGTAGAAAACTCCTTGCGAACTTTCCGGCGGCTGCCGAGGTTTCAAAAATTCTTGGTGTGGCCTTGGGGGCTCAGGGGAAAACCCAAGATGCTCTCAAGGTGTTCAGTGAGACTATAAGGACAAACCCTGACTATCCGGATGTCTATCTTGATTTTGGTCTATTGCTCCATTCTTTGGGGCGACGCGAGGAGGCAATCGAAAATTTCAGAAAAGCTGTAGAGCTTGATCCTGAATGGGGGGATGCCCAAAACAATCTGGGCGTGATGTTACAAAATCAGAATCAACACGAACAGGCTCTACCTCATCTTGAAAAGGCGATTACTTTAAATCCAAATAATCCCGCTTCATACTTTAATTGCGCAAATTCATTAAAAGCGCTTGGCAAAAATCAAGACGCACTGAAAAACTATAATCAGGCCGTTAATCTACATCCATCGTTTCCTGATGCGTTTAATAACCGCGGCAATCTATTAGAAACTATGGAGAAGTTAGAAGATGCTCAGCGGAGTTTCTCAAGGGCGATAGAACTCGATCGAAACTTTGCGCGTGCGTATAGTAATAGGGGAAATGTCGAGAGAAAACTGGGTAATCATTCGAATGCCTTAAGAGATTTTAGTAAGGCCTTAGAGCTCGAACCTTGGCAGCCAGATAATCCGAATCAGGATAGAAATTTTCAATTCAGAATGTATATCAACCTGGGAGATATTTATCTTTTCTTTAAGAAGTTTGATAAAGCGCTAGAAGCGTACGATCGAGCTCAGGAAATAGAACCAGATAATCAAGATGTTCTCGGATTCAAGAGCAATGCAGTAGCTGGTCTGGGCAAGCTGGAAGAAAGTTTACAACTAAGGCAGCAGTCCTATGGCATGGTCTCATTTAATCTCACGAAAGGTGTGTCAATAGTTCAAAGATAGTTTAAGACTAATTGGCCGGAACTATTGTAAAGAATCCTTGGCTATTGGTATCTAGTGCATAAAAGAGAGATTGAAAGAAAGTCACCCAACGGGCGTAATTTTCTTTGGGCGGTTGTTGTTTTTCTAGAGCGCAAAGGTCTCATTTTTCGGATTCAATGATTTGGCTCGAGCCAGTCGCCCCTGGAGTCACTCGCAGTTTCTTTTTGCCGGGTATAGCCATGATTTCGTTAGTTGCAATTGGCGCTTGAGACATAGCGTTATATAAACTATTATATAACGCTATGTCTATGGATTATAAAAAGTTTTCTAGGCGGGTACTTTGCTTAGCATTGTTAATGCCTGTTTCCACAGTCGCTGCGGAATTAACAGTGGCAGTGGCTTCCAATTTCACCGCTCCGGCCAAATATTTGGCTGAGGAGTTTGAAGCGCAGTCGGAACACCAAGTTAGATTGGTATTTGGCTCGTCTGGAAGATTCTTTGCTCAGATTTCAAATGGCGCTCCATTTGATTTGTTTTTCTCTGCCGATCAAGAAAAGCCACAAGAATTAATTGAGAACGGTTTAGCAATCGACGATTCGCTTTTCACCTATGCGCTCGGCGGATTGGTTCTTTGGTCCCGTGATGAACAATTGATTCAAAGCTCTCCAGCGGTACTTAGTTCTAATCAATTTAGCAGACTATCAATCGCCAATGCTCGACATGCTCCTTATGGTATTGCTGCTGAGGAGGTATTGAGTAATTTAAATTTACTTGCCAATCTGCAATCGAAATTAGTGCGAGGTGAAAACATCGCTCAAACTTTTCAGTTTGTTTTCACCGGCAATGCGGAATTGGGATTTGTAGCTAAGTCTCAGGTCTACCAAGATGACATCTTGATTTCAGGTTCGGCATGGCAGGTCACCGAGGATTTATATTCACCCATAAGACAGGATGCTGTGTTGCTTCAACGAGCTAGCACTAATGATGCTGCGCTTGCATTTTTAGCTTTTGTAAGAAGCAGCCGTGGTCGTTCTATCATTAGATCCTATGGCTACGTAGTAGGAGATTGATATGGGATTCAGTGAAGCCGATATTGGAGCAATACTTCTGACACTGCGATTAGCCACAACAGTAACCATCTTGCTGTTATTGTTTGGAGCGCCTTTAGCTTGGTGGCTTGCGCGAACTTCATCTCGATTCAAAGGGCCAATAGGAGCGCTAATTGCACTTCCATTAGTGTTACCACCAACAGTGCTCGGGTTTTATTTGTTGCTAGCACTTGGTCCTAATGGGCCAATTGGTCAGTTCACTCAATCACTTGGACTAGGCACATTCGCCTTCAGCTATTCCGGTCTAGTGATTGGATCAATTTTTTACTCATTGCCATTCGTTGTGCAGCCATTACAAAACGCTTTTGATGCAGTCGGTGAACGACCTTTAGAGGTTGCTGCCACACTAGGGGCAGGCCCGGTGGATCGCTTTTTTTCCATAGCTCTTCCTTTGGCGAAGCCTGGATTTTTCACAGCCGCCGTTCTGGGATTTGCGCACACCGTTGGCGAATTTGGTGTTGTTTTAATGATTGGCGGAAACATCCCTGGTGAAACACGTGTTGTGTCGGTACAGATTTATGACCATGTGGAAGCACTGGCCTATGATCAGGCAAATCAATTAGCCCTTTTAATGGTTGTTTTCTCTTTCCTAATCTTACTTTCTGTCTATGGAATGCAAAAGAAATCTCACCGACAGGTATTGAGATTTAGCCAATGAATGTCAGCAATCATACAGCCAATCAAATCAGTGTGGCCATAAACCACAAGCTATCGGAGCGAGGAGGGCGCACCTTTAACCTAGATGTAGATCTTGATCTGCCCGCCAAAGGAATTACGGCAGTGTTTGGTGAGTCCGGTTCTGGTAAGACCACCTTACTTCGTTGTATAGCAGGATTAGAAACAAGCTCCCACGGAGAGATTCGAGTCAGAGGTGTGGTCTGGCAAAGAGAGACGGATTTTATTCCTTGTCATCAGAGACGTGTAGGCTATGTGTTCCAGGAGTCGAGTCTGTTTCCCCATTTGAATGTTAAGAAGAATATCGCCTTTGGAATATCTCGATCTCCCTCTCAATTAGACACAGAGCACTACCATGAGATCATCGAACTCATGGGATTGGCATCACTATTACAACAATACCCGGACCAATTGTCCGGGGGTGAGCGACAGCGCGCGGCCATAGCCAGGGCTTTAATCATTGAACCTGACTTACTTTTAATGGATGAGCCGTTGGCTTCACTGGACATGAAGAGAAAACAGGAGATTTTGCCTTACCTTGAATCAGTGCATGAAAAACTAGATGTGCCGATCATTTATGTCACTCACTCCATCGACGAAGTGGCGCGTCTTGCTGACTATCTGGTGGTGCTGGAAGAAGGAAAAGTCATCGCCAATGGAGGCCTGAAAGAAGTTTTGTCGAATATAGAGCATCCGCTGCATCTGGGTGAGGAAACTGGTGTTGTAGTTGAAGCCGAGGTCCGGGAGCGCGACAGCGAGTGGAATTTAATACGGGCGACTTTTGAGGGCGGAGAATTGTGGATTAGAGATGGTGGAGATGAAATTGGACATAATATCCGTATTCGTATACTTGCCCGGGATGTGAGCTTGGCTCTTAGTGAGCACACAGACACAAGTATTATCAATCGTCTGCGGGTAGAAGTAGAGAAAATTCAGTATGTCGTTGGTCAATCAATGTTGTTGGTAAGTCTTAAAGCTGGTAACAGTACTATCATTGCCCGTTTGTCGCGTCGATCAGCTCATCACTTAAATATCAATGAAGGGATGGAAGTATGGGCGCAAATTAAAGGTGTAGCAATATTGCGCTGAGTTAGTCGGCCATCAAAATAACACTAGACGCCTTAAACAGCGCACAGGCCTTATCACCTTTCTTCATTCTTAGCGTGTCCGCGCTTTGATTGGTAATGATGCTACACAGAGTTTTTCCATCGCCAACATCGATAATAACTTCACTATTAACTTTGCCTTTAATAATACTGATGACTTTTCCAATAAGTTTATTTCGGGCGCTGGTTGCTACGCCTAAATCTTTGCTGAGAATAATCCAGGAAGACTTAATCAGAGCAATAACATAGTTACCTTTTTTAAATTTCATTTTTTGTGAGCTGTCATTAGTAATATGCGCCACAATAGATGCTGAGTCGCTGATCTTTAGCACAACTTCGGTATTAACAGTGCCGTGAACAACCTCTTCAATTAATCCTCTAAACTGATTTCGCGCGCTGGTTCGTAAAGTATTACCCCTCAGAAATTTGGCAAGATCACTCATCGAATGCAAACTAGTTCCCAGTCTGTCCACGTAGGCAGCATGCTCATTTTCCAATTTCATAAATCCCAGCAAGATTTCTCGACCGAAATCGGTTAATTTGGTGCCACCCCCTTTGGCGCCTCCTTTAGATCTTGAAACAAGAGGCTTATCGGATAGATTATTCATCGCATCGATGCGGTCCCACGCAGTTTTATAGCTGATTCCAACCCGTTTTGCTGAGGCGGTTATGGAGCCGCATTCTTCTATGGCTGCTAATAATTCGAACTGAGAATTGGAAAACGACTGCTGGTCAGCGTCCAGTAGGAACAAATTCGCTTTTAATGTAGAAGCCTTCTTTCTGGGCATGAATCAATAGCTCTGTTACTTCCTGTCAAATTGTACCTCAGCGGCGTGAATCACTCACCGTCAGTTTTTTCGACGTAACAATTGACGGTTTAGCTGACCAATGGCATAAGGAGGATAACTAAATAGATACAGGAATATCAGGAATAAAAGAATGAAGAATAACCTCTTAAAAGGTGGACTAATCGCAGCACTAGTCGTTGCGTTAGTTAGCATAGGACTTACCGCGGCCCAGCAGCGCCCAACCTTAACGCCGGAACAATTAGAGCGGCTAACTATCAGGCCTATACTAGGAAAAGAAGGCATGTATCTCATGCCGGGTTTCGATGGAGCATTATCAGGTGGCAATATCGCAATTAGGGTGACAGACGAAGGCGTAATTATCGTCGATAACAAATTCTCTTATAGCTACGAAGACATAATCCGACAGGTCGCCAGCGTAACTGATCAACCGATTCTCTACGTCTTGAATACTCATCATCATTTTGATCATGCTGGTGCTAATGCCTCCTTCATGCCTAGAGCGCAGGTAATAGGCCATGAAAATGTAAGGGTGAATATGTTGCGAAACATTGGGCCAAGTGCTTCTCCCGATGGCGCACCACGTATTACTTACAACGATAAGACGTCAGTGCATCTTGGTAATGCTGAAGTTGAGGCATTTCATTTTGGTTGCGGTCATACCAATGGTGATTCAGCAATTCTATTTACCGATCAACGCACGATCCATACCGGTGATTTGTTTATTTGGGGGGAGCGCATGGATGGCAGCACTCTCGCGCCATTTATTGATTACGGCAATGGCGGTTGTGCCAGTGAATGGGTGGAAACACTGGATCAGATATTGGCATTGGATTTTGACACTGTTGTACCCGGCCATGGACCATTGTTAAGAAAACCAGAGATAAGGATTTTTCGAGATAAATTTGAACAGATGATTTCACGAATTCGCACTTTGATTAATTCTGGAACGAGTAGAGATGAGATAATCAGTGACTTGGATATTTCAGATTTAAACTGGCCACTTGCACCGGACCGTATTCAAGCGATTTATGATGAGTTAACTCTATAAAAAATACCAAGAAGTAGATGTTATGAAAGTTAGAGTTTAATTCTTCATTTCGCTTATTTTCCCTCAATGGATATTTGCACAAGCTTCATTCGAACTTATTAAAGAAATAGATGTCCGATTAACACTGCGATTGGTAGCGAGATTAGCGTACGTAGCAAAAAGATTTGGGCTATGTCGAAAAACCCTAGAGGGATTTTCGATTTAATAATTAGCGCACCTACTTCAGACATATAGATTAGCTGAGTCACTGAAACAGTCGCCACGACGAAGCGAGTAAGCTCACTACTGATATTTACTCCCACCAAGGCGGGCAAGTACATGTCGGTAAATCCAACCAGCATTAATGGTGCAGCTGTTTGAGCTTCATCTAATTGAAACAAATTAAGAATTGGTGCGATCGGGGTTCCCAACCATTCGAATACAGGCGTGTACTCCGCAAGAATCAAGGCCGTGGTTCCTAAACCCATCACTACCGGAATAAGGGAGAGCCAGATCTCGGAAACGTTGCGCCCAATTCTTTGTAGAAGTTCAACTGGGCTAGGAGCATTAGACGCTCGTTCCAGTGCCTGATTAATCGCAATTGGGAATAATCTCACCCCCCGCTTTACTGATCGACTGTCGTCAGCGGCAGTGCCATCGATAAAATTGTCTGGAATATGCTTAAGCGGTGGCAACCGAGGAGTGACTAACGCAGCGATAAAACCAATTACAATAATGGAGAAGTAATAATGAACAAATAAATGGCCGAGCCCGATGTACTCTATAACCACCAGAGAAAAAGAAACCGATACCACCGAAAAGTTTGTACAAATTACCGCAGCTTCTCGAGCAGTATAGAAACCGCGTTCAAACTGTTGTGAAGTGATAAACACGCCGACAGGTCCTGAGCCCATCCAGGATGCCATGGCATCAATTGCAGAGCGCCCAGGCAGTCCAAACACTCGATCAAAAATGCGGCTCATCATTACTCCAATAAATTCCATTAATCCGAAATCTACCAGTAATGGTAGAAATATCGCGCCTATTCCGAGGTAGGTCATGGTGATAGGAATTAAATTGCCTAGAGTAGTTCCGCTAGTGGCAACGCCGGTTAAAAATTCAGGGCCAATTTGCAAAATATAAGAAGTTGCTGCGATGGCGCCAAACAAACGCATGGTGAACCAAAAGGGATGCAGGGTTAAGTGATCGGATAAATAGCTGAGCTTCTTTTTAGCGCCGCTGCTTATCGCAAACAACAGAGTAAGCAACACTGAACTTACAATAAATAAACCAGCGAGTTGTACCAGTTGTGGTTGGAAATTTTTGATAAACAAATCACCAAACCAAGCCATGCCGATGGTGACTTGTCCATCAACAACCAAAGGAGTTAAGAAAAATAAAACTCCAACTGCGGATGGCAGGAGAAAAAGCAGCCATCGATATAAGGGAGGTTGTTGTGTAGTCTCGTTCAATGATTTATCTCATTAAGGCTAGACATTCAAGAAGATGTTCCATGTCTGCATCATCGCCAATAGTTATGCGCAAGTGGTTTTCTAATCCGAGAGCTTGGGCTTGATCCCGCAAGATGATGCCGTGTTCGGAAAGATGGTCGAAAGTATTTTTGCTATCTGCAAACTTCACCAAAATAAAATTGGTCACACTGGGATAAACATTTTCTACAATTGGCAATTCAGTTAATTTCTTTTTGAAAGATTTCTTAGTGAGTAATATTTGATCCCGTTGTGCTTCCATAAAGGCTACGCCCATTTCACTGAGGGCATTTAATGCGATGCGAGCACTTGGATCTGGAATAGGGTAAGGAGCAATAAGTTTTGATAGTAATTCGATGACATCAGGCTGCGCTAACACAAAACCGATTCGCACCGCTGCTAGACTAAACGCCTTTGACATGGTTCGTAATACAACCAGGTTTGGTAATTTGTTGATATCCAGGGCGAACGACTCATTCGGTGTAAACTCAATATAGGCCTCATCGATAACAACAAAGGCTTCGTCTTTAAAGTGTTCAGCGATGGAAATGACTTCGCTTTTTTTTAACAGATTTCCGGTTGGATTATTTGGATGACAAAGGAAAACAAGTTTTGGGGATTTTTTAATCAATTTAAAGCTATCGAGATCCAGATTAAATTCCGGCGCAATTAGCGGCACATTTTGAATCTCAACCTGGTGGGCTTCAGCAATAAAGTCATACATTGCATAAGTCGGAGGGCTAATTACGATGCTGTCCCGTCTGGGTTCACAAAAAGCACGAATCAGTAAATCGATTCCTTCATCGGCACCTCGTGTGGTAAGAATATTGTCCGATTGAGTGCCAGCGTAGAGCCCATATTTTGTAGTTAAATCGCCAGGTAAGAAATCTGGGTAGCGTTGCCAGGTTTCTTTCTCGGGCATTTCATAGGCTGGGTATGGAGATTCATTAGCATTAAGATAATTGTTGCCAATGCCACCGATTCTGCGTGCTGATTGATAGGGGGTGAGATCCTTGATCTGCCGCGCCGCAAGTTTATCCGCTAAACACATATTGCTCCTGATAAAGTCTTATTAACTACGCTAGCATGGCAAGCATAAGTGCTAAAGACTGCTTAATCTACCCTCTATAGAAATATCTCATATAAGAAGTTCAGTTTGGTTAATAACTAAACTAACTACAAAAACACTGTCAAACTGCGAAATAACCGCGCCTTAAAGTTTGATTGTCTTCACATGGCAATCAAAGATCCTTGGTAGTAGGAGGTCTAAAGGTTGTCCTTCTGGCCGGCTTTCATCTGAGGAGTTCAATATAATCTCTGACTTCACTCTCTAATTCGACGCCAACTTAGCGAAGGACACTTTCTAGAACAGGTCGCTTTTCTCTTGCAAGAAGTGGTTTAATGACGAGATGAGCGCAAGAATTTCACTCCTAAGACTCCCTATAATGGTATTGCTTACCGCAGTACTAATCGAGCTTACGCTTTATAACAAAAACAATGTTGTTGCTCAGGAAGTATCACCACCAATGGCTGTCGATTTAGATGCTGTTGAGTGGGGCCCACCGGGCGGAGGTAATGGCACGCCTTTGGGTTTGCGCACTGCCCGTATGGGTGTGGATCCTGTTAGTGGCGGGGTGACTTACTACGCGATGTTTCCTGCAGACACACACTTCGATACCCACTGGCACACATATGATGAGCACGTCGTGGTAGTCAAGGGGGAGCTAAGCATAGTGCTCGGTGATACTAAGCACGACTTAAAGGTTGGCAGTTATGTGCTTATTCCCGGCAAACTGAATCATGCTTGGGACATTCCAGCGGGCGGCAGTGAAGCCGTTATTCTGGTAAGCCGACGCGGTCCTGCCGACTTCCATTTCGTAGACGAATGAGCAACAAATAAAGAGCTGAATTATCACTCCAAGTGATACGTGGCTATAAACCTTCACTGAATACTGCAAATTACAATTTGTTGCATTTAATCAATGGTTTACAACGCTGTATACAGGCCTCTCAGCAGAATTGCAGTGGACTTTAGAGGTGAGGACTTTTAACATTTCACTGTTGTTTGACTTAGCAAAATCTTTAGAAATTCCGGGGATTCAGAGAATGAATACACCGTTTAAAAGCACGACAAAAGTAACACTGGGTTTGGCGCTGGGGGCAGTGATTTCTACTTCCGCTCTAGCCCAATCTGGCAGCCTGCGCAGCGAATATTCTGACTTGGCGGATTTGTATAACGCCTTCGACGTGACTCAGGCGGGTATCTACGACGCCATTGCAAACATAAATGCGAGTCCTGACTCTCAGGAAGGGCGCATGGAACTTAAGATGCATCTGGACATGATGGCAGATGCTGATGGTCATGGTGGTCATGGTGGTCATGGTGGTATGGCCATGGAAATGCCCATGGATGGCCACTTCGGTGAGTTAGAAACTGAGGTTCGAATTACACTGGGTGGCAGTTTGCGAGAATCCCATTCCGATAGTGATGCCAGTGAAGCATTTGGTAACTCAGAAGCGCTGACGGTTCATGCCGGCATGGTTTTAGCTCATGGCCGGAGTTTCGAAAAAGCTCTTTTGGATATATATGCTGACGAATCTACTAGCATTTACCAGAAGCAGTTAGCGACCAACGAAGCGATTCACGAATACCTTACTTCTGACGAACAGCATGCAGTTTCCACTTCACCTAAGTCAGCAGAACTTTATCTTGATCATACTTATGCCAATGCGTTTCGCATGGGTTATCCAAAGTTAAGTGGACTGATGTATGCAAACCAGTGGCTGCAACTCGCTTCGTTAGAAGCAATTATCATAGGGCAGGTTGATCCCCAGTTTACGGGCCGCGTTCCTGTGACTTTGGAACGATACTGGAACAAAGTTGGTTCTGACACTGGCATGACTATGTTCCCAGCTCCTTCGGAAATGCCAAGTGTGCCAGCAATTACGCCATCGCTTTACAGTCAGTCACCAATGGCAGCAGTGATTATCGATAATTTGAATATGCTTGAGTCAGCACTGGCTGATGTTATCGCTTATCCAAATTTACAGGATCGTGAAACTATCATCGATCAGGTAGTTAATCAGTACACTTCTGATGACATGTATGTTGCGGAAACTATGGATTACTTGCTGAATGCATTACGTGGTGGAATTTTCAATCAGGGTGGGCCTGCAATTGGAGAACTGTCTCGTTCAGAACGTAACCGTACACGTGACGCGATGAACATGAATCACGCGATGATCATGTCAGCGCCTCAATAATCAGCCTTAAAAGCGAAGCTTTTTAAAGCAACGCAGCAAAACAAAAAACGACCACTTTGTGGTCGTTTTTTTTTAATAAATTTTCAAATTTCAATAAGTATATTCTGCGGCTATAGATTTGTTATGCGTATTTGATACTCATAACAAATTTTCTTCCAACTTCTTCACCGCATAATCGCAAGCCCGCGCAGTAAACGCCATATAAGAAATTGAGGGATTCTGACAGGCGGCGGAAGTCATGAAAGCGCCATCGGTAATAAACAGATTTGGCACGTCGTGAGTCTGACACCATTTATTCAAAACGGAATTCGTTGGGTCATTACCCATTCTCGCACTGCCCATTTCATGGATTCTGTTACCAGGTACGGTTAGATTTACCGGATTGGAATTGATGTCGGTGCAACCCGCAGCTTCCAGCATCGCGACTGCATCTTTGCGCGCTTCTTCCAACATGGTGTGTTCATTCTCACCATAACTCACATTAAATAATGCCTGTGGATTACCCCACTTATCGGTTTTGGTTGGATGCAGAGTTACGCGGTTATTGGGATTGGGCAATTGCTCACCGAAGGCACCGATGTTGATTCGCCATGGTCCCGGAGCCTTGTGCGCCTCTTTAAATGATTTGCCGATTCCTGCTAGTTGCCCGCCAGCATTACCTAGCGGTGAAGCACCACCCTGATAACCAAAGCCACGGGTATAGGGTTTATCATTCTCGGTAATGTTGGCATAACGTGGAATGTAGATGCCGCCGGAAGGGCGCCTCCCGAAAACTTTTAAATTATCGAATCCATGCACAATGCCGCTTGCTCCGGCACCACTAATGTGGTCCATTAAGTTGCGACCAACTTGATCGGAACTGTTAGCGAGCCCGTTTGGAAATATTTCTGACTTCGATTGCAAAAGAATCATTGCCGAAGCTATTGCAGACGCGTTTAAGAAAATCAATCTTGAAGTGTAGGTGCGATGCTCATTAGTCACCGCATCGACTATGCGTACACCACTGACCCTATTCGTTGCTGGATCGTAATCAAGGGATTGCACGATAGCATTGTGCACGATGGTCATGTTGCCAGTGCGTTCTGCCGCTGGCAGAGTTGCGTGCAAAGACGAAAAGTAAGCTTTGAAAGAACAGCCAAAGTGGCAACGGTTTTGTGACTGGCAATTAGTTCTGCCTAATGCCCTCTGTTCTTCAGTAACTTGGGTAATGTGAGCAATTCTTGCAGCAATGACATTACGTCCTGGGAATGCAGTTTCTATTTTTGACTTAAAAGATTTTTCTGCATCGGTTAATTCGAATGCTGGTTGATAAACCCCATCCGGAAGTTGTTCTAAACCATCTTTGTTTCCGGCAATGCCAGCAAATTCTTCCACATAGTCATACCAAGGCTTGATTTCGTCATAGCGGACAGGCCAATCGATTGCCACACCTTCTTCTTTGTTGGCGGTAAAGTCCTGTGGTCCCATACGGTAGGATTGTCGACTCCACATGATGGATCGACCTGCAGTATGGTAGCCCCGCAACCAATCGTACTGAGTTCCTTCCACTGTTTCATAGGGATGTTCGTCATCCTTTACCCAGAAATGCTTATTGGATTCTTTTACAGCATAGGCGACGCCGGGATATTGTCGGAAGTAATGCTTTTCTATTTCATCTTCAGAAATACGATCGAGATTTTTTTCCTGCCAAGGACGAAGTTGATCAACGTAATCCCGTTCCGGTTTTATTTCAGTGCCCCGTTCTAATACAAGAACCTTCAGACCACGTTCGCATAATTCTTTGGCGCTCCAACCACCACTCATGCCAGAGCCAACTACAATTGCATCAAAATCTGTCAAAACTGATTCTCCTGTTGTGTGCCCATTCTTATATTTCTACACTGGGGTCCCAATGACCTGGAACTGCTACCCATTGCTGTTCTTGTAAACGGCCCTCTTCTGTCGCGAAGTAGGCTTGAGTAATCATTCCTTTCCACGAACGATAGGCGCTGTATTGAGAAGCACTAGTATCGAATGCTTGGGCATCGAGAGAAGTTAAGCGAGATTCTGCTGTTGCTTCATCTAGTTCTACAAAATCTCTACCGAGTTGCATGCCTAGTTCGCGGAGGTTGCGATGTTGATTGCGCTGAGTATCAGCGCTGGCCCATTCCGCCATTAAGCCATCGAGAAAGCCTGGTACGTTTACATCCAAAGCGCCAGGTGTCTCGGTGCGGGGGATGATTAGATCACTAACTCGAGACACTAGTTGTAGTTCTTCATTGGAGAAGAACCGCATGCCTCCTTCACTTGATGGAACGATCTGCGCTACACCGCCGCAGGCGGAGAGTAGGGGAGCACCACCAATGGAAATGATCATGCCTTGCAAGATATCGCGGCGGGTATGCATAGTTTTTCTCGTCAATATGGCTAATAGACTGCAAGCATATGAGAAATCAGCTGATCTGAACAGAGACTATGTGACGAGAAAATCTAATTAGCGATGTTGCAATTCGCGCTGGGACCAGATGAGGATAGATCTTCTGCGAAGCGGGAGCGTGAAAATGAATAGACAAGTCGCCTAATCCAGAAAGCT
>DFQD01000025.1 GCA_002377605.1 Gammaproteobacteria bacterium UBA3498
GCCCAACAACCAGACCTAACTTCGGTAAAAGTAAGCAGACTACTGGACAAACCAATTATTGGGCCTGATCTCCACCCAAGCATTGGTGTGAACATTCAGGGACCCTCTTTAATTAAAGTTCCTGAGTGGGTTGAAAATCCTCTGGGCAGATACTATTTATATTTCGCTGATCACAAAGGCCTCTACATTAGGCTCGCTTACGCAGACGAGTTAACAGGGCCCTGGAATATTTATGCACCAGGAAGTCTCAAAATTGAGCACTCCTATTTTGCGCCTGTTCCACCACCAATAAGTGATGAACAATTAGCCCAACTTACTGCTGCTCGGCGTGGAGTTTCCGGCCTAGGATCCCCAGTTTCCCATGACTTAGCCCTTGAATTTACTCTTCCTCATATTGCATCACCGGATGTCCATGTAGATGACGAAACTCAGACCATCATCATGTATTACCATGGATTAGAAGGGCCTGCATTCCAACATTCACGGGTAGCCACTTCTAAAGATGGTATCGATTTTTTCGCCAGAGAAGAAAACTTGGGCCGCACCTATATGCGTGCTTTTGAACATGACGATATGACTTATGTTTTAGCAATGCCAGGACAGTTCTACCGTTCAGAAGACGGATTCACAGACTTCGAAGAAGGGCCACGTTTGTTTGAGCCTACTATGCGACATTCAGCAGTAATGAAACGCGGTAATTATTTGTATGTGTTCTGGACACGGGTTGGCGATGTGCCTGAAAGCATTATGCTTAGTACGATCGACATTAGTGGCGATTGGATGGAATGGGAAGAATCTGAAGAAATCGTAGTACTGCGGCCAGAGTTTGACTGGGAAGGCGCAAACGCCCCACTTGAACCATCAGTGCGATCTACAGCGTATGGAATAGTAAACCAATTGCGCGATCCTGCGCTACACATTGAAGACGGAGTAGTCTATCTGCTTTATGCAGTAGCTGGCGAAAGTGGCATAGCTCTAGCTCGCGTGGATTTTTAACCTACATAGGAGCCCATTGTGCTAAGACCAATCATTGGTATTCTCATAGTTCTGCTCATTAGTGGCGGCCTTGCCTGGGCTGGCAGCCAAGGGAGTGTTTATGTTCCTCGCATCCCCCTGTTCGCAATCTGCGCAAGTATTGGCTTTCTGCTGCATTGGATTGTTTTTGTGCCGAGCTTTATTTTTCAAACCGAACACTATTTTGACCTAACTGGTTCCATTTCATATATCGTCACAGTTACCGTTGCTGCGGTGATACACCCTTCATTGGATCTGCGCGGCTTAATTATTTGTATCCTCGTCTCAATTTGGGCTGCGCGCCTTGGTAGCTTTCTTTTTATCCGTGTTAAGAGAGCGGGAAAGGATCGTCGCTTTGACGAAATGAAGAAGCGCTTCTGGCGCTATTTGCTTACTTTCACATTAGGTGGCGCCTGGGTTTTTATAACCATGGCTGCAGGATTGGCAGCTATCACCTCAATGAGTCAACGACCATTGGGAATCTGGTTAGCTATAGGAATGTTGCTATGGCTAGTTGGATTCACGATTGAAGTAATCGCGGACCAACAAAAAACTAAATTCCGCAAGAATCCGGATAATGCAGAAGAGTTCATAACAACTGGTTTGTGGGGATATTCTCGTCATCCAAACTATTTCGGGGAAATTGTACTCTGGCTAGGGATCGGAATTATTGCCTTACCTACACTAGTGGGATGGCAGTATATGACATTAGTCTCCCCAATCTTTGTCATCTTTCTATTAGTAAAAATAAGCGGAGTAAGACTACTAGAAGAAGGTGGCCAAAAACGGTGGGGGGCTGATCCGGCTTATCAGCAATACGTTGCAACAACTTCCATGATAATTCCTCTTCCTAAAAAATCTTAAAAAGTTATCTGGTACTCACAATGAAAGAAACAAATCGAATCCTTCCAACTTTATTAGTCACTATGGCAGTAATCGGTTTCTCCAATTCATTGCTAGCACAACAATCGAGTGAATTAAGACAATCCTGCGCATTGCTGACCAATACTTCTTTGCCAAATACATCTATTTCATCTGCAGAAGTAATCGAAGCTAATAGCTTTACTTCATCAGGCTCAAATAGCACGCTAATCACTCCAGCTTTTTGCCGAGTAGTTGGCGTTACTTCACCGCAAGTAAATTTCGAAGTGTGGCTACCTCTTGATAACTGGAACGGAAAATACAATGGTGTTGGCAATGGCGGCATGGCAGGTGTGATTAGTTATGCTGCGATGGCAGGCGCATTGAATCGTGGTTATGCGACAGCAAGCACTGATACTGGCCATGACGCTAGCGGTGGGTTATTCGATGCATCCTGGGCATCCGGTCGACCAGATTTAATCGAAGATTTTGGCCATCGCGGTTTACATATTACGACAGTGAACGCCAAAGCCATTACTGAAGCTTTCTACAATTCTGCTCCTGCTTATTCGTACTACACCGGTTGTTCCAAAGGCGGACAGATGGGGTTGATGGAAGCACAACGCTATCCTGATGATTTCGATGGCATAGTCGCCGGTAATCCCGCCAATGATTGGACACGTTTTTATGCTGGCGCCCATCTCTGGTACTCGTTAGCAATGCTGGATAACAACAATGAAGGTTGGATCCCAAGATCCAAACTTCCTGCATTTGGTAACGCTGTGAATGCTGCCTGCGATGCACTGGATGGGATTGAAGACGGGATTTTGCAAAATCCATTGGCCTGTAACTTCGAACCAGCTACCATTCAATGTCCTGCTGGCGTGGACAATGATTCATGCTTAACTCCACAACAAGTTTCAGCGGTAGAAAAAATCTGGTCTGGTGTTAACACATCCGATGGAGAGCTTGTCTACCCAGGCATAGTTCCCGGCGGTGAAGCCTATCCAGGCAGTTGGGATCGCTGGGTAACCGGCGGCGAGCCCTTTACTTCATTGCATTGGCTAGGCGGTGAAGGTTTCTTTCGCTGGTTTGTATTCGATGATCCCGAATGGGACTTCACCACTTTCGATTTCGATGCAGATCTGACCTATGCACTAGAAAAAGTTGGTCCTGCTGTAGATTCCAATAATCCCGACCTTCGAGCTCTGCGCGACAATGACTCGAAGCTAATTGTGTATCACGGTTGGAGCGACCCCGATATTTCACCTGTTGCTTCTATTAATTACTTCGAAAATGTTGTGGAATTAATCGGTGATGACATACGTGCACCAAACTACGAAACCGCATTGCAGAGCACCCAGAATTTCTTCCGCTTATTTATGGTTCCCGGCATGGGTCATTGTTCGGGTGGTCCTGGTCCGGATCGCTTCGATGCGCTCTCAGCCCTGGAAAACTGGGTAGAATACGGAATAGCACCTGATTCCATTCGGGCATCAAAAATTCAAGATGGAGAAATCACTCGGAGTCGACCACTCTGTGTGTATCCAGAAGTGGCTACTTATTCTGGCGTTGGGAGCACTGATGATGCAGAAAATTTTTACTGCGCCGCTCCTAGGAACTAGTAATAACTTCTTTTGTATCAAAAATATCTCTTCCGAAGTTTTCCAAGAGTCTTTGCACACTTAAATGCCACTTCCAAGGGCAGCGAAAAACACATATTTGCTTAGATAAAACCCATCCTTTCGCTCCACTCTAGTAAGTTTTTCTAATTTCTATTGTGTCATATCAATTAGCGGCACAGAGCTCTCTTCAACTAGATTGCTTGGCTTGCTGAAGGACCTTAATTGCTCTAGCTTGCGCCAAAACTGGGATTCCATTACCTTTGGCGGTCCCCGAGGAAGCGAAAATAGGAATAAAGGATGTCCTGGCAGGATGAGATTGACGAGCTAAAACACCGTGAAGAGCTGGCCCAGGATATGGGTGGCGAGGAGCGCATCCAGCGCCAGCATGATAATGGACGGCTGACTGTGCGTGAACGAATCGAAAAACTTGTCGACAAAGATAGCTTTCATGAAATTGGCGCGCTTGCTGGAAAAGCTGAATATGATGCCGAAGGCAACCTACAAAATTTTACTCCTTCAAACTTTGTTTTAGGCACAGCAGACATTAATGGCCGTCGTGTAGTTCTTGGCGGCGATGACTTTACCGTTCGCGGTGGTGCTGCCGATGCCAAGGTTGGAGATAAATCCGGTTATGGTGAACAATACGCGCTAGAAATGCGTTTACCTTTGATCCGCCTAGTTGATGGTAGTGGTGGCGGTGGCAGTGTTAAAACATTAGAGATGGTTGGCCACTCCTATGTACCTGCATTAAAAGGCTTCGAAAAGACCATGCAATTAATGGGAGTTGTTCCCGTAGTCTGCGCCTGCATGGGTTCAGTAGCCGGGCTCGGCGCAGTGCGCGTCACGATTTCTCATTTTTCTCTAATGATTAAGGAAACCAGCCAACTGTTTGTTGCCGGCCCACCAGTAGTTGAACGCGGATTCGGCAAACCAGTAGAAAAAAATGAACTAGGTGGTTCACAAATTCACACCAATTTAAGCGGTGCAGTTGATAATGAAGTCGACACGGAAGAAGAAGCCTTTGAAGTTATAAAAAGATTTCTTTCCTACCTGCCGCAAAATGTCTGGCAGGCTCCTACCCGAATTAATTGTGATGATCCAATAAATAGACGCGATGAATCTCTTTTATCAGTTATTCCGCGTGAACGCCGTCAGATGTATGAAGTCAGACACATAATAAATTCAGTCGTCGATAAAGATTCCTTCTTTGAAATAAATCCTGGATACGGAAAATCCCTCGTAGTTGGTCTGGCAAGATTAGACGGATATGCAATAGGCATAATGGCCAATGATACTTGTTATGACGGCGGAGCTGTAACCGCAACCGCATCAGAAAAAATGATGCGGTTTGTAGATCTCTGCGACACCTTCCATTTACCAATGGTGAATCTAGTTGATAACCCAGGCTTCCTGATTGGTGTTAAGGCAGAAGAAGAAGGCACTGTTAGATTGGGCAGTCGCGCATTAATGGCAGTGTATCAATCCACCATCCCATGGGTTTCTTTCATTATTCGTCGTTGTTACGGGGTGGCCGGTGGCGGTCACGGCAGAGATGGACTGAACCTGCGCTATGCCTGGCCTTCTGCAGACTGGGGTTCGCTGCCCATTGAAGGCGGGGTGCAAGCTGCTTATCGCAGAGACATCGAAGCTGCTGCAAATCCCAATGAAAGGCGTCGTGAACTGGAAGGCATGCTCGAACAATTCCGCTCACCACTGCGCACCGCCGAAGCTTTCGGTATTGAGGAAGTCGTGGACCCGAGAGAGACAAGACCTATTCTCTGCGATTGGGTAAACTTGGCCTACGAGATTATTCCCACGCAACTAGGGCCGAAATCACGAACGCCTCGCCCATAAATGCTATGGATACTAAATACTTTTTAAAATTTTCACTATTAATGATTAATTTAGTGCTTCTTTCTTGTCAAAGCGGACCAAGCTTCAAATCCATGACTGCCCAGGAACTTGCAGCCTACAATCTGGACAAACCGGTTGAAGAACGAGTTCACTGCTATATGAGAGAACACACTAGCAGCCGAATTCCTCGTTTGGTCTGTGAAACCCTCGCTGAAATCTACGGTAGGAATGGCGATAATGCCATGACTATCAACAACGCTATTCCTAACGGCCAAATTTTTGATATTAACTAAGCTGCTTACTGCAACTTATTATTTAGCAAAACCATACTGGCTTCTTTCGCTGCATCAATCGCTGTTTGCTGATTTTCCTGCACCTCATGCCAATGATTTTCGTACCGTGCAAAGGGATCCATTACACCACTTTTCTCGCCGCTTAACGCTTCCATTATGGCGATCCCGCAAAATGGTACGTAGCCTGCTGAGTAACCACCCTCATGACAAACCAATAAGCGCCCATCGCATAATGCATTAGCGGCTTTTACCAACTCAGCTGCCATATGTCGGTAATGATTCGATAGGAGCATCATATGACCCAAAGGATCCCAGGTAGATGCGTCCAAGCCATTGGCCACTAGTATCATGTCAGGCTTAAATAGATTTAATGCAGGTATGACAATTGAAGCAAAGGCTTCTTTATAAGCGCCACCTCCACATCCTGGCGGCAAAGGAATGTTTATATTAAATCCTTCGCCATCACCTTCTCCCTGGTCACTTATTGCGCCAGTGTTATAAGGATATAAAGAATCCTCATGCAACGAAATAGTCAGCACTGAGGGCTCATCATAAAATGCAGACTCTGTGCCATTGCCATGATGCACATCCCAATCAACCACGGCGATTTTATTTATGTTATCCCTTAACAAAAATTCTTTCGTCGCAATAGCAACGTTGGAGAAAATGCAAAATCCTCGACCTTGATTTGCCTCAGCATGATGCCCACAGGGACGGACTAATGCATAAGCATTCCTAATATCCCCATTGAGGATGGCATTGCCCGCAGCGATTACACCACCTGTTGCTAGCAAGGCTATTTCGTAGCTACCAGGGCCAAAAGGGGCAGATTCGCCTGCATTTCCACCTTTATCTGCACTTAACTGTTTAATGTGCTCTACATACTCTGGAGTATGGACACGGCATATTTGTTCCACACTAGCAGAAAAAGGTTCGATAGTTTTGAGTTTATCTGTAAAACCATAGGCATCCATCAAATTTTTTAAGCGCCGTTTGGTATCAGGATTCTCAAAATGAATCCAAGGCTGAAAATCACCAGAAACTGGCAACACACCTAGTGCATTACCAGTGTCGTGCCACATATACTTTTCGTGCCAGACAAATCCCGTCGAACTCACTACAAACTTCCTTTACCGCTTCTTGTTATCGGCTATCCATAAAGATTCGCTCCATGCGATCCATTTCAGCTTTGCGCGGGTGTACTGCTGTTTTTATATTGCCATCAAGAATCTGAACTGTATCTTTGCTGGCATCATAGGTTGGCCATTCTGGGAGACCTGGCCCGTTTGGATTTCCAGTTCTGGCAAAATTTACCCAGTAGTCAGCAACAGTATCTGAAAGTTGTCTATCAGCATCATCCCAACCTAGACCAACTAGATCGAGATTATCAAATACATAGGCAAGTTCACCGGAATGATAGGCACCTAAAGTCCTTTGGCCGCCATCATTATTAAGATCAGTCATTTCTGGCACATATAGTCTGAATACCGGTGGTTGTCTGGTGAAGTAATAAACGTAAGCATCATCACCACGATCTTCTACCAGACGCCCCCATAAGCGAGAAGAGAGAATAAAGCCCCTGTCACCCGAAATTACTTTACGTGCATCCAAAGGTGATTCGGCAATAACATTAGCGTAAGCAGCCTTTATCTCTCCCGCATTGTCACCGAATGAGGCTTCCAGAAAATTATCTAAATCCTCCTCGGAGATTTCCGAACTTAAATGCGATAAACCAAAGTATTCATCCGCTAGTCCACCTACCATAACCGGGATACGATTCTGCGTGCCGGATTCCAACATGTCATAAGGACGATCCGGTAAGACATACCCATCGATGACTGGCCCACCACCAGAACCTGCCGTGCTCATAGCCGAAATGATTTGTTGTGGAGGCACATCCCGCATGGCTTCCAATGAATCTGCGCTGGTTCCGGTAATACCCAAAGCGCTGGCAAAACGCTCACCTGCTACATGACCATTTCCTGCCAGAGTGGTAGAAGATTGTACACAACCCGGAGACTGTCCAATTACACCATCTACCAATCCTTCCGCCAATGGAGATGACATGAGTATACAAACATCGGTGCCCCCGGCTGACTGCCCAAAGATCGTGACCCGATCTGGATCACCACCAAAACCCTCAATATTGTTTTGCACCCATTGCAGCACTTCTACTTGGTCTAGAATGCCATACATACCGGATGTATTTTGTTCTGACTCAATGGTCAGAGCTGGATGCGCAAGAAATCCAAAAGCACCCAATCGATAATTTGCAGTGACTATTACTGCCCCCCTTTCCGCCAAGTTTGATCCATCAAAAATTAAAGGACCACCGTGACCAGCAGTATTTCCACCGCCGTGAAACCACACCATAACTGGCAGATCCTCATTGGGATTTTCTGCACCAGTAAAAACATTTAAATAAAGACAATCTTCGGAACGGTTTAAATTACCGCGAGCATAAAGCGATGCATCAGAATTACGCGCTTGCCAACAAGCTGGGCCTACTCGATCAGCTTGGCGAATACCGGCGAAAGGAATAACTGGTGCAGGCGGTTTCCACCTTAGATCTCTTACCGGCGGTGCGGCAAAAGCTATACCCTGAAAAATAGTGACACCATCTGCATGTTGTGAAGAGTG
>DFQD01000105.1:0-433 GCA_002377605.1 Gammaproteobacteria bacterium UBA3498
TTCGCGAATTCGTTAGCGGCACCAACGTGATCATAGTGAAAATGAGAGTAGGCAGTGTAATCTATATCTCTTGGGTTTACGCCGATTGCTGCTAACTGATCGATTATTGACTCTTCATACCAGCTAGCCGCCCCATTCTGGCGTGGTCCAACCATGTCCAATGGCAGTCCTGCATCCCAAATCATCTTCCCGTCGGGATGATCGATAAGATAACAAGGAACAAACAATTCTCTAACGTCAGTTTCCTCATTAGTAATTCCAAAATTACTGACATCGGGAAATGCCAAATGCCCACAGTCAAAGATGTAGAGCTTTGGCGCTGCGAATGACGATGAAATAGCAAACATCGCAAATACAAAAAGTAGCCCTTTCTTCATTGTTATCTCCAAATGCTGTTCTCAGTCGTTGAGATAATAACAAAATTTGAAATACT
>DFQD01000105.1:852-2896 GCA_002377605.1 Gammaproteobacteria bacterium UBA3498
ACTAGGATTTCTATTAGTGAATCTCCCCATCCATATTTATCTCGCATCAACTGATTAATCCTTTCACTTTCTTCTTCACGCAATGCCGCAGTGTATGTGTAGCGGCGACCATTGCGAGTTACTTCAAATTCCCCGTTTGCTTGGATACGGCTGAACCACTCGGAACCATCGGCACCAACTCGCAAATATTGGTAACCCGAATCATCTACTACCCAAAGTCGAGTAATTACTTCCTCCCCATGCTCATCTAATGTGTGTAGCTCTACAACTTCCACTCGTTCAGAGGCTACAAACTGTAGGACAAACATCAAAACGACGAGACTTGCTGCTGAAGCCATTAGCCAACGCAATATTTTCATCGACAATCTCTTTATAATCTCATTAGGAAGACTTTAACTAAGTCTGAAAAGATTTAACAGATTCTATCCTTTATCAGTAAGAGCGGGTAAATTCTGTTATTCACATGGGGGATTACACATGAAGAAATTCTTTAAGTGGCTTGGCATTCTTTTTGGAACACTGGCGCTAGCACTAAGTGTGTTCTTATTAGGTATGCGCTTCACCGATGGGCCAATAGCGGCATTTACCGGTGGTCCATTTAGCACTGGCATACTTGCTGCTGCTCCAACTGACTGGACCTATCTAACCGATAGAGACTTGATCGAGTTTCAAACCATGGATCCTCCTCGCTCTCGAACAGTTTGGTTAGCAGTACATGAGGGTCGGTTATTCATCGTTAGCGGCTATATGAATTCAGTTCCTGGTGCTATCTGGAAGCAATGGCCCTATTACCTGGAAGATGATGATCGCATCATTCTACGTATCGATGGCAATCTATATGAGCAGCGACTAGAAAGGTTCATGGAAGGTCCTGAGGTAGTACCTGTTCTTTCAGAACTCTTCCGTAAGTATTTCGCTGGTGGTGGAGTAACTGGAAATGATTCATTTACCAGTGCAGAAACCGTTGCCAATGGCGATACCTGGATGTTCGAAGTGGTGCCCCAACAAGCCTTCTAGCAGCAGCTTTTTCTATGCTCAGGGATGCCGATTTCGTGTTATTCGTGTCATCATAGGAACATTGTTAGAAGCCAGCCTGCGCCTTCAAGAGTGAGAAATACAATGAAAATAGTCATCAAATTATTCGTCCCATTAATTTGCGCTGGAATACTTATGAGCTGCAGTGATTCAGAAACGCCTGCGCCTGCATCTGAATTGAGTTTCGAAGAATCATTTCAGATTCAATTAATTGAGGCTCAGCCTGGCGACGTGATTGAAGTACCAGCAGGTACCCATAATTTCACTCGAAGCCTATCCCTGACTGTTCCCGGCGTGACCATTCGTGGAGCTGGTATGCATGAATCAATTCTTTCCTTTGCAAATCAGGCTCAAGGCGCTGAAGGACTGCTAGTCACTGCGGATGATTTCGTGATTGAAGATCTCGCAATTGAAGACACTGTCGGTGATGCTTTAAAAGTTAACGAAAGCACTAATGTAACTATTCGTCGAGTGCGTACCGAGTGGACTAATGGTCCCGATTCCGAAAACGGTGCATACGGAATATATCCAGTCCAATCACGCAACATTTTAATTGATGGTTCCGTTGCTATTGGCGCGGCGGATGCAGGCATCTATGTTGGTCAGTCAACACAAATCGTTGTGCGTAACTCTCGTGCTGAATATAACGTTGCCGGAATAGAAATTGAAAACTCAACATTTGCTGATGTCTACGACAACGTGGCAACAAATAATACTGGCGGCGTTTTAGTCTTCGATTTGCCGAATCTTGAAGTACAGGGTGGTCAAGCCACTCGGGTTTTCAGTAATCAGATTTATCGTAACAATACCGAAAACTTTGCACCTGAAGGAGCCATTGTAGGAAATGTACCTCCAGGCACAGGTCTTCTTGTATTAGCAAACGACAACATCGAAGTTTACGAAAATGAATTCTGGGATAATGGTAATGTGAACATCATGGTTTACAGTTTTACTCTGGGCGGTCGTACTATTAGTGATCCTAATTACGACCCTTATCCAGAACAGATTT
>DFQD01000166.1 GCA_002377605.1 Gammaproteobacteria bacterium UBA3498
CCGCTCAGATTCATCGCGGTCGGCAACGCCATAACCCTGTGACATACTCATACAACCTAGGCCGATTGCAGATACTTTCAACGAGCCGAGTTTCCTTTCTTCCATAGTTACTCCCTTTTGTTTTTAGACCTAGCCGATATGCCCAATTTAGAAATTCTTGAGTCTCTATTAATGATGCTTTGATTAATACGGCGACCGGTGAAGAAATTAGTCACTGACTATTAAAGCTCATAGACGCCGGCGGATTTTTCGAAGCGTCTAGCCTAGCCTGAGTCGTCTATTGTTTCTAGCCCCGACTGCTATAAAGAATATGGTAAACAGGTGTATTCTTGCGCCAAACTGGCCGATAGGTATCTGTATATACAAATAGGAATACTACTTTTTCTCTTTATGAAAAATTCGCGAAGCACTTCAGCTCTGATTTTACTTATCGCTTTAATATCCTGTGACATAACGCCAGTTGGGGTTGGTGTGTGGGAAATCTCCATTGAAACTGATGCTGGCAATCAATATGCAACCTGGACTATTACCGATAAGCCAGGCCTGACCATTTCCGGCGATACAGATGTATTAGTTGAAGAAATCGATCTGGCAGGGAGTCGCGTAACTTGGTCAACCGATGCATTGGTTTTTCTAAACACCAGCCCAGCTGAAAGAGTTAATTTTAGGGGTACAGTAGACGGAAATCGAATAGCAGGTACAGTCTTCACACAACAGGGAAACTATACAGTTAACGGCACCCGCCAGTAATATTTACTTCACATCCCAAAATCATCTGATATAGGTATAGTTCACAAATCATAACCATCCGAATCAACCTCCGCTATTGATGTGTTAGCATTCACACTTTATCTGCGGTATATACCCATACATGCTTCAGAAATTAGTTTGTCAGTTCAAGGGAGACTGATATGACGAATTCCCATCTTGTTTTTTCCAGGCCTCGTGGCCTCGCCATAGCTATAGCCATTGTTGCGATATTGATGATATGGCCAGGAGCAAATCTGTTGCTTGTCGGTGGCTCAATTTATTACCTGCTTGCAGGTATAGCCCTAGCAGTCTGCAGTTATCTCCTTTTTAAAGGTGATAAACGAGCAGCGCCACTTTATGGAATTTTGTTAATCTCCACCTACCTCTGGGCAATATTCGAAGTTGGATTAGATGCTTGGGCATTAATGCCAAGAGTCACCATGTTCAGTGTGCTTGGACTATGGTTTCTACTTCCGCATGTGCGCAGAGGACTATTGCAAGAGCAACCAGAATCATTGTTTGACAAACAGGAAACCAAAATTGCAGCCGGAGTTTTAGCAATTCTATTTATTGCGGTTTATATCAGTAATGCCAGTTACGATGTTGGAACTCCAAGTGCCGCGGGGACAGGTTTTGTAAATAATGAATCGGGTGAATGGAACCATTATGGCGCTACGAAGAAGGGCACACGTTTTGCGCCCACTGATCAAATAAATCTTGAGAACGTTGATCAACTAGAAAGAGTATGGGAGATCCGCACTGGTGTGCCGGGCGCATTTAAAGGCACGCCAATCCAGGTGGGTGATGGACTCTTTCTTTGCACGGGTCAAAATATAATACTTTCATTAGATCCAGACACTGGCGAAGAGCGCTGGCGTTTCAATCCTGAGATAGATACACCTCGTATTGGATTTTGGGATACTTGCCGAGGGGTAACTTATTACGAAGCACCTAACTTTCGTTCTCTTGGCGTTTGTGAAGAAAGAATCTTTACCGCCACTACGGATGCGCGTTTAATCGCCGTTAATAAAAATACTGGCGAACCTTGCAGCGACTTCGGTAATAATGGAGAAATAAGTTTATTACCGGGCATGGGTGATGTGGAGCCTGGTTTCTATTTTGTAACATCACCTCCCACCATTGCTAGTGACGTACTTGTTCTCGGTGGATGGGTATTTGACAATGTTAGAACTAACGAACCCTCCGGAGTCGTGCGAGGATTCGATCCTATAAGTGGTGATCTGCTTTGGGCTTGGGATATGGGCCGGGAAGATCGCACTGGTCTGCCTCCGGAAGGTGATACTTACACTCGAGGCACACCAAATGTATGGAGCCTAACCAGTGCCGACGATGAACTTGGACTAATTTATTTGCCGACAGGCAATGCCACTCCGGATTATTGGGGTGGCCATCGTACTGAAGCAATGGAAAGATATGCCAGCTCAATCGTTGCCTTAGATGCAAGAACCGGCAGAGTTAGGTGGCATTATCAAACTGTTCACCATGACATTTTTGACTACGATGTTCCTTCCCAACCATCGTTGGTTGATGTCCCCATTAACGGTGAAATCCGCAAAGCTGTAATCGTGCCCACTAAACGCGCAGAAATTTTTATGTTTGATCGGGAGACCGGTGAACCTCTTACTGAAATTCAAGAGTTGCCAGTTCCTCAAACTAATCTGCCAGATGAAACTTCGTCGCCGACTCAGCCATTCTCTGTAGGAATGCCAAATTTTGCCCACGACTATATAAGAGAAGCAGACATGTGGGGCATCACCCCAATGGATCAAGCACTCTGTCGTATCCAGTATCGTAATCTTCGTTATGAAGGCCCTTTAACTCCGCCAACTACTGGCGGAACCCTGCTTTACCCAGGTGTAGCTGGGGGCATCAACTGGGGAAGCGTTGCCATTGATGAAGTTAATCATCTGATGGTTGTTAATTCTATGCATAACCCAATGGTTATCAGATTGTATCCACAGGAAGAGGTAACTGGAGATGAAATACTGGGAGTCGGCGGAACTCAATTAGGAACTCCCTATGCTGCATACTCTTTCTTTTTCCTTTCTCCAATTTTTACTCCTTGTTTAAAACCTCCTTATGGAGAAATGGCGGTTGTGGATTTGGCGAACCAAGAAGTGCTTTGGCAGCGAGGCCTGGGTACTGCAAAAGAACAGGGTCCTTTTGGAATCCAAAGCAACCTACCTATACCTATGGGAATGTTTTACAGCGCTGGATCAATGGTGAGTGGCGGTGGTCTAATATTTATGGGTGGCGTTGCAGACAGCACTATGCGAGCAATTAACATTTTTAATGGTGAAGAAGTTTGGACTGATCCGTTACCAAGTTCTTCTGCTGCAACACCAATGACTTATGTTAGCCCGGAAACGAGTAAACAGTACGTAATCGTTACTGTGCCAAGTAGTGGTGGCGGCTTAACCTTGGAAAACCAAGTAGACACTACTGCCGATACCCAAGAAGGAGGTTACGTGATCGCCTACGCGTTACCTGACTAACATGTTAAACCTTCAGATCAATAAAAAAGACTAATTATGGATTTACAGCTTAAAGATAAGGTCGTGATTATTACTGGTGGCAGCGAAGGAATCGGTCGAGCTGCTGCCGAAAGATTCTCTCAGGAAGGCGCCTTGGTAGCACTGGCTGCAAGAACTAAAAGCGATCTCGATACTGCTGCAACTGAAATTTCTACTCAAAGCGGAAACGAAGTTATTGGAGTTACAACAGATGTAAGGGATGAGAATTCAGTAAAAGATCTTGTTGAAGCCGTTGCTGATAAATGGGGACGAATCGATGTGCTGGTTAATAATGCTGGCACATCTTCTACTTCAAGACTGGAAGATCTTACCAATGAACAGCTTGATGAAGACTTCAATCTGAAAGTAAAAGGCGCTATCTATTGCACTCGTCATGCTCTGCCCTACTTGAAAGAAAGTAAAGGTTGTATCTGTAATACAACGACTCCTGGTGGAAAGGCACCCACTGCCGGAACGCAGCCCACTGCGCTTTCTCGCGCTGCGGGTATCTCATTGACTAAAACCTGGGCTTTTGAATTCGCTGCGGATGGAATTCGAGTTAATACTGTCTGCGTTGGATTCTTACGTAGCCGACAACATAAACTGCGCTGGGAAATAGCTATTAAAAACAAATCGGACTTAACTCTGGATCAATTTTACGATCAATTTAATTCAAGAATTCCAATGGGCAGAGTTGGTGAAGCAAGAGAGGCCGGTGATGTAATCGTGTTTCTTTGCTCAGGTATGGCAAGCTATGTAACCGGAACTGCGATTAATGCAGATGGCGGCAT
>DFQD01000215.1 GCA_002377605.1 Gammaproteobacteria bacterium UBA3498
GTTAATCCTTGGGCGACCATTTTGCCATCAGCATCGGCGAACGCTGTGGAAAAGTCCATGTTGTCTTTCAGCACACCAGAATAGGTGGTGCGTGTAATAGTGACGGCCATCTCGTCGGCGATCGAGAAAATACTATTTTTAAATAGTTCAAATTCGATTGGGTCTTCTATGGCTGGCATATGACGCACTCCACAATATTGAATTGTTATCGATTACGGCTTGGGTTTCGGTCCACTATGTGAAACTGTTGAAGATATTGTATTGATTAGGATATGTGAAGGTACATTCGAGTTCCAGAAAGCTTAACAAATCTGTCATTCGCTATATTCCGTAGACTGAGTATGGTAACAATAAACGCTTAACAAAATTTTTTGCTTCAAAAGTTGATTCCGGTCAGTAGTTCATTCAGATTAACACTGCGACAACCTTGATAGTCGTGATGAATCTCGTAAGAATTAATTTTGATGTTGTTAAGGAGACTATATTGGAGGACAACAAGATGCGAAAACTAATTACATATTTTTCAATGGTAATCAGCGCGGCGTTATTGGGTGTGTCGACAGTTTCTGCTGGCGAAATCCCAGAAACGCAAGTTACCGTCATAGGTACTAATAGTACGGTTCGGCATGCAGTTATTCCGGAAAAGCGCTTCTGGAATGAAACATTGCCCAAGATCACCAATGGGAAAATTACGGCTAACTACAACAACATGGATTTGATGGGTATTAAAGGGTTTCAGGTCTTGCGGTTGTTGAAAGCCGGCGTCACGGATTTTGGGAGTAGTGATGTAAGTAAGTTAGCCGGTGATAACGCAGCGTTTGAAGGATGTGATCTAGCGGGCTTAGCGCTCGATGTTAATGCGGCACGAGCAATATGCGATGCGTGGAAGCCAACAATGGATCGCATTATGCAAAAACAGTTCAATACAAAGTTGTTGGCAACTGGCGCGAATCCACCACAGGTCTTCTGGTGTCGGGATCCCATTAACCAGCTATCGGATTTAAAGGGCCGGAAAATCAGGGTCTTTAACAAAACAATGTCGGATTTTGTAAACGCCGTAGGCGGTACCACAATTAGCATGGCGTTTGCTGAAGTTGTTCCTGCTTTGCAACGTGGTGTAGTTGATTGTGCGGTTACAGGTACAACAAGTGGTAATTCTGCAGGCTGGACGGAAGTCAGTGATTATATTTACCCCATGTACCTTGGCTGGAGCGTTGGTTTCCAAGGTGTAAATCTTGACTCTTGGAACAGGCTTGGCCCAGATGCTCAGAGGGCGTTGATTGATGGTTTTAAACTGTTAGAAGATGACCTGTGGGCGACTGTCGCAGTGTCCGCATCGCAAGCAGACAATTGCAACACGGGCAAGGACCCGTGTGACTATGGCAAGAAAGCCAAGATGACTATTGCACCCGTAAAGGACGCTGATAAAGGTCTTCACAAGGAATTAATGGAAAACGTGGTTCTAGTTGAATGGGGAAAACGTTGCGGGAAAGATTGCGTAGTTGAGTGGAATAATACGATTGGAAAGGTCGTTGGCATGGCCATTCCTCTAGATAAGATTTAACGTTTTCTGGTAAGGGATTAGCTTGGCGTGGATGATGTGAGGTGCTGTGTCATCCACGCCTAGTTTTTCATCATCAATGGACTACTTACTAATTTGGGCCCGTCGGCTTGCTAGGTATGGAGCGTGGTTTGGTGGTGCACTGATACTGGGTGCGGCAGGAGTTATAACCGTCGAAATCCTGATCAGGAAGTTTTTCAGCATGTCGATAGGGGGTGCTGACGAGCTGTCTACGTTTGCGCTGGCCATTGGGAGTGCGTGGGCATTTAGTTTTACTATGCTAGACAGAGCACACGTGCGAATTGAGTCCCTTTATGTGATATTTCCAACAAGACTTTGTGCTTTATTAGATGTTGTTGCGCAATTGCTCTTTACACTAATCATAGCGCTGGTTGCCTGGTATGGATTTAAGGTGTTCGCTGGGTCATGGAGCATGAATTCGCGAACACTGTCGCCGTTGTCGACGCCTCTGGCAATACCACAGTTCTTTTGGGCCAGCGGGTTAATATTTTTCTTCTTGGTATCTGGATTGTTATTTTTTCGTGCACTGATTGCATTATGTATGGGCGACCTGTCGAAGGTTCAAGCATTAATTGGCCCTCGTACATTGCAGCAAGAGGTTGAACAAGAGTCGTAACGTAAATTGCCGCTAGTTACTCAGTTGCAGAGGATAGGTAAATGATCTCAGTGATGGTCATAGTTTTGTTAGGGTTACTGGCGATCAGCATTCCCGTTGCAGTTGCACTTGCGATCACGGCTTTGGTCTTAGGGGAGTCTTTCTCCTTTCTGAATCTCACACCAGCTATCGGTGAATTTACATGGTCCTCATCGACGTCATTTATCTTAGTCGCGGTTCCGTTATTTATTCTCTTGGGTGAAATATTGCTTCGTTCTGGTATTGCGGAACGCATGTACGCAGCAATGACGCATTGGCTCGCATGGCTGCCTGGCGGGTTAATGCACTCTAATGTTGGTACCTGTACGATGTTTGCTGCTGTCTCTGGTTCTAGTGTCGCAACGGCGGCGACGATAGGCACTGTCGCGGTCAACGAGATCGATCGTTACAAATATAACGAGCGTTTTTTTCTAGGGACTATAGCCGCAGGTGGTACTTTGGGAATCCTTATTCCACCGTCTATCAATATGATTGTGTACGGTGTCTTGACGGAAACCTCCATTCCTAAGTTATATCTGGCCGGATTTACCCCGGGACTGATTTTGGCCTCGTTGTTTATGCTTACGGTACTTATAGGGTGTATTGTCAGACCGAGTTGGGGAGGAAGGAAAATTCAAACTAACTGGTCAGCGCGATTGAATACGCTACCTGATTTGATACCACCCCTGATCATATTCTTGGTTGTTATCGGGACGATATATCTAGGGTGGGCGACGCCTACAGAGTCCGCTGCGTTGGGTGTCGTGATAGCCATCGTGCTTGTGGCATGGCGACGGCGGTTGAACTTGTCGATGTTGTTAGCAGCTATTGAAGGGACCATGCGAACAACAGGTATGGTCATGATGATTTTAGTGGCTGCATTCTTCTTAAATTTCGTTCTTACATCAATTGGGCTAACTAGTAAGGTCAATGCAATGGTGTTTGAAATGGGGCTAACCCCCATGCAAACACTTTTAGCTGTAGTGTTGTTTTATCTTGTGCTTGGAATGTTTATGGAGACGTTGTCCATGATGGTCGCAACAGTGCCCATCATTACACCGCTCATTATCGCGATGGGGTTTGATCCTGTCTGGTTTGGTGTTCTTATTATGCTTTTAATCGAAACCGCAATGATCACACCACCGGTTGGGATCAATCTATTTATCGTGCAAGGGGTGCGTGGTCGAGGTCAACTACATGACGTAATGTTTGGCGCCCTTCCGTTTGTCGCTTCGTTGATTATTATGATCGCTTTATTAATTATTTTTCCGGAGATCGCACTATGGCTACCGGAAGTCATGAGTGATTAGGTTATCGATCGAACAGGCTACCAAATATTCATTTCAATGAGTTTGGCCGTCGGCGAGCAAGCCTCCCGCTTTTAGAACATGCCAGAAGGAATAGTCTGCGTAATGAATAATAGTGTTTTCAAGACTACGCCTAAGAAGTTGGCCTTCGCCAGAGTGCGCGCCGGCACAATGAGCAACCTCTTCTGGTAAACCGACTCGCAGACACAGATAAACACCATAAGCGGGGTGTCTTATTGACGGCAGGCCCGCTGATTTCGGCGACTCTTTCCAACGTTGCTGATTCTTAGGGTCAAACTCCCAAGCCTTTCCAACATCGTGACAGAGTGCTCCAGCGATCAACAAATCTCTCTTTACTGGTAAATCTGGAAACAGTTCACATAATTGATCTGCCATGGCGATCGCGAGTTTCGTAACGCCCCTTAAGTGATCTGCTTGTGTTCCCGTCGTGAGCGGAGGGGTATCTGGGTTTCCAGAGGCTTTAATTTCGCTTATGGAGTTGAAGCTACTTTCGTGAATCGCTAGCGCCCACACTTCTAGGACTTTCTCTCGCAACTCGACGTCTTGAATTTGACTCACTTCGGGTAGTTCGGTCCGAACCATTTCTTTTTGTGCAGTTGTTATCGTTTCCATTTTCATTGGCACTGATTGTTAATTGTAATTGGAGCAATATCGTTAACTGTAATTAGGGTACAGGGCATTATATTATTAGTGTTGATTGACTGTACCCACCATCGACAAAGATGGATTCTCCGGTTATAAAATCTGACGCCTTACTAGCTAAGAATGTTGCCGGTCCCGCAAAGTCTTCGGGAATGCCCCAACGTCCCGCGGGACAGCGTTGTTCGATATGTTCATTTAGAGTGGGAAAGGTTTGTCTTGATCCAACGGTCAACGGAGTATCAATCCAACCGGGAAGCAGCGCGTTGACTTGAATATTATCTTTGGCCCATGCGACAGCGAGGCTGCGAGTTAATTGAACAATTGCACCTTTGCTTGCTGAGTAAGCCGCTGTTTTAGCCGAACCAAAAACTGACGTCATTGAACCGATATTGATAACTTTTCCACCTGTCTTAGACAAATCTGGATACATCGTTTTGCAACAAAGAAAAGTTCCTTTAAGGTTTGTATCAATGACCTGATCCCACTCTGCGCTAGAAAAGTCTTCAGGCATTTTGCGAATATTCACGCCGGCATTGTTTACTACAATATCAATTTTCTCAAACCGGCTTCGAATTTTCCTGGGCATGTCCGTTATGTCGTCTTCATTACTGACATCAACGGTTAAGGCCATCACATTTACTTGGTACTTTTTTTCGAGACTGGTTGCAACGTCATGTGATTTTTCGATATCGCGGGCTGCGATAACAATATCGGAACCGGCCGCGGCAAGGCCATCTGCTATTCCTTTTCCGATGCCACTATTGCCGCCGGTGATCAACGCGACTTTTCCTTCCAAATTAAATAATTCGCTCATTTCAATTCATACTATTGCATTATCTTAGGAGTCACTACTGTATATACATTTGTAGGAGTTGTTCATTCTTCTTCGTTTCCAAGTCCATTCGCGCACTCGGGTGCTCCAGGGCGTTGTGCTACGTTCGACGAATGCTTGACTTT
>DFQD01000224.1 GCA_002377605.1 Gammaproteobacteria bacterium UBA3498
CCAACTTTCGGCAAATTCTGTTAGAGGCAGGTTACACAGTAACTGTAAGAACGACTCGCGCAGACGATATCGGAGCAGCTTGCGGTCAATTGGTTGGTGATGTCGATGATCATACTCTGCGCAGCGATCGGCACAAAAAGCGTGCTCAATCCAAAACAAGAAAAGTCTTTGACGAGGCTGATAATCTGGCCGTGGTGGTTGACAGACTATAGGGTAAAGTAGATGGTTAGTATGATCAGGATTGAATCTTTTCCAAAAAGAAAATTCTTACCAATCTTTATCAGTGATCTCCCGGAATATGAGGCCTATAAAAGGATAAGTAATGCAAATTGAACAGCTCGGGGAAGATTTAGTGGAAGAAGTTTTGCTATCTGTTGGGGAATTCCTGCGACAGGAACGCAAGCGCCAAAATCTCGGTGTACATGAGGTTGCAGATAAGCTTCACATCACCAAGAACTACGTTAAAGCTATTGAATCTAACAGCTTTGAAAAATTGCCAGCTATGATATTTGCAAAAGGATACGTTAAAAGTTATGGAGAACTTTTAAAACTAGATCCCAATGAATTGATGGAACTTTATGAAACTTATATAAGCCTACAATTAAAAAATAAAAATGAGAAAATATTTGCTCAAGCTCGAAAACGTCGAGATAAGAATCTACCTTGGGTTGTTCTATCGGTTGTTGGTTTTGTAGTCGGGTTCGCCGGGCTTTGGGCTTACAACAATTTTGGAGCTGGTGAGTCGGCAGTTTCCGCACCTGAAACAGATAGCTCTGCTGTTGAGCAAGAATCTGTGAGTGAACAGTCTGTGGTAACTACGACAACTGTTAGTCCGACTCCTTCTCCGGTTATACCAACTAATATAGAAGTGGATACTGCAGTACTGCAAACTGCAATTCAAAGAGTAACATCATCAAATGTGGACAATGTATTCCAAGAGGAGGATGCTAATTCAGATGTGGCTGGAGATCTCGGCGTTACTCTATCCACCTCGGTAAATGAAATAATTCCATCAGAACCTGATGGAATTGAAGATGGGCAAGATTTTTCTACCGCTTTGATCGAATCCTCCGAACCCTTAGATCAGGTCATTGAAATCAATACTGTGGGCTCTGATTTATTGAGAATTTCCTTCTCAGGGGAAAGTTGGGTCGAAGTAAATGATGGAGCACAGAATCAAATTTACCGCGATATACGAAGTGCTGGTGACGTACTTGAGATTACTGGCAGTGCTCCATTCAGTATTCTTCTGGGAGACGCGCCTTTTACCAGTCTCACCTTTAACGGCACTGAAATAGACGTTTCAGATAATATCCGCATCGACAATTCTGCTCGCCTCACTGTAGGATTGTAGTTTCATGAAATCCAATGCCATTATAAAACGTCGCAAGACGAGACAGATCATGGTGGGTGACGTCGCTGTAGGCGGCGATGCCCCAATTTCTGTTCAGAGTATGACTAATACTGAGACCACTGATGTCGAAGCGACCCTAGAACAAATCAGGCGCCTTGTTACCGCGGGAGTGGATATTGTTCGGGTTTCGGTACCTACAATGAATGCGGCAGAAGCTTTTAGTCAAATTCGCAGTCAGGTTTCAGTTCCATTGGTTGCGGATATTCACTTTGATTATCGCATTGCCCTAAAAGTTCTCGATTATGGCGTCGATTGTCTTCGAATTAATCCAGGTAATATTGGTAGTGAAGAGCGAATTAGAGCAGTAATCGATTCAGCAAAAGACAAAGGGATTCCTATACGTATTGGAGTTAATGCGGGCTCTCTTGGAAAAGCACTTTTGCGCAAGCACAAAGAACCTAGCGCTAAGGCAATGATTGAATCGGCACTTACCCAAATTGATATCCTGAATAAGCTAGATTTCTCCGATTTTAAGATTAGTTTGAAATCATCTGAAATATTCATGACTCTTAAGGCTTATCGCGGGCTTGCCTCGCAGATTGATCAGCCGTTTCATTTGGGTATAACTGAAGCAGGTGGCTTGAGATCAGGAACTGTTAAATCTTCGATTGGGCTCGGCACCTTATTAATGGAAGGTATTGGCGATACGATTCGTATCTCCTTGGCAGCGGATCCAGTTGAAGAAGTTAAGGTTGGGCTCGATATATTAAAAAGTCTTGGTCTAAGGCATAAAGGCGTGAACCTGGTAGCTTGCCCAAGTTGTTCGAGGCAAAACTTCGACGTTATCTCAGTAGTAAATGAGTTGGAATCGCGCCTGGAAGACATCACCACTCCTATAGATGTCGCGGTAATAGGTTGCATAGTTAATGGGCCAGGTGAGGCAAAGGTTGCAGAAATTGGGTTAACCGGTGCCAGCCCTAATAATTTAGCCTATCTTGAAGGAGTGCCTGATCACAAAGTGAATAATGCGAATCTAGTGGACGAATTGGAGACAATGGTTAGGCAGCGGGTCGCAGACAAACAAGCGACAGCAAAAGATATTATTGCATCAAGCTAACCAATAAGGCGTAATGGAAAAACTACAAGCAATTCGGGGGATGAATGACATCCTTCCAGAAAATTCTCTAAGTTGGCAATATCTTGAGTCGGCCTTTCAGCGAGTGATCAAACGATTCGGCTATCAGGAGATTCGTTTTCCAGTTTTGGAACATACTCAACTATTCAAGCGCTCCATAGGTGAAGTGACCGACATCGTCGAAAAAGAAATGTATAGCTTCGACGATCGCAACGGTGACAATCTCAGTTTGCGCCCTGAGGGAACTGCAGGTTGTGTACGAGCGGCAGATCAACACGGACTTCTTTATAACCAACAGCAACGTTTCTGGTATCAAGGGCCAATGTTCCGTCACGAACGACCGCAAAAAGGTCGTTATCGACAATTTCATCAATTTGGTGTTGAAGCATTCGGCATGCCCGGACCTGATATTGATGCAGAGGTGCTGCAGATAGCAGCAATGCTTTGGCAGGAACTTGATCTTTCTGACTTCTTAACACTTGAACTTAACAATATAGGAAGCGCAGAAGATCGTGCGAATTTCGGTTCAGCATTAACCGAGTTTTTACAATCCAAAGAAGATCAACTAGACGAAGATGCTCGCAACCGCATGCATACTAATCCGATGCGCGTACTTGATAGTAAAAATCCCGATGTGCAAGCAGCTTTAATTGATGTGCCGTTACTCGAAGATTTTGTGAGCGCAGAAAGCAAACAGCATTATGCAGAATTACAAGACCTATTGAATAGTGCCAGTATTGATTTTATAGAGAATCCGCGCTTAGTTCGTGGTCTGGATTACTACAACAATTGTGTTTTCGAATGGACTACCGACACACTTGGTGCTCAAGGAGCAGTTTGTGGCGGCGGTCGCTACGATGGACTGGTTGCGCAATTAGGTGGCCGTGACGTTCTTGCTTGTGGATTTGCAATTGGAGTCGAACGATTGATCTTAATGTTAGATTCCTTGGGAAAAATTCCTCAAGATGCTTTGCAGCCAATCGATATTTATGTCACTTGTATAGGTCAGAATGTAACCAAACAAACGTTGGATCTTGCTCAGGCAATTCGCGAAAGTCAGCCCCAGCTAGGTGTTATTAGTCATTGCGGAGGTGGCAAATTTAATAGCCAACTAAAGCGTGCTTTTAATAGCGGTGCCAAAATTGCGGTGATTCTGGAACGGGATGGCGATGGAGAAAGCACTCTAGAAACCGCGAAGATTCGCCGTCTCGATGACTCAGCGGAGACTGCAAGTCATAAAATAGCGGTAATCCCCCAGAAAGTTGCTGAATTTCTCGAAAAATCAGAAAGCTAAGGGCTTTTAAGAGCGTTCAGAAGGGTGTCTCCCAGTGAACAAACCTGTAAAATTGCGGTCCAATTAGCTCTATTCGGATAATAACTTTCTGAATCAGAATTAGTGTTAATAGAGTATTGAATAGGAGTAAGTCGTGGCACTAAACGCGGCAGAAGAAGAGACTATAGAAGCCCTCAAAAAATGGTGGGATGAGAACGGTAAGCAACTGGTACTTATCGTGATAGCAGTGTTGACCGGTTATACCTCTTGGATGTTTTGGCAAAACAATCAGTCATCCGCCGTCGAATCTGCTTCTGATATCTATGAAGAAATCTTGGCACTAGCTGCAACTGAACCGGGAGCCTTAGTGACTGAAGAAGAGCGAGCTGAAATAATAGATCTTTCAAGTCGGCTGATCGCTGATCATTCAGGCTCAATATATGCGCAATATGGTGCATTATTTGCTGCACAGCAGCATGTGTCTGACAATGATTTGGACGCAGCGGAAAATTCATTGCAATGGATAATCGATAATCCTCGTGATGGATTATTCACTGACGATGATGAAGGTTTAATGCTTACTGCAGCTTTGCGCCTGGGAAGAATAGTCTTAGCAAAAGGCGAAGCGGACCGGGCATTAGGTATTGTTAACAATCTGGACCCGAAAGCATTCGAAGGTGGTTTTGCAGAATTGCGCGGTGACATATATGTTGAAATGGATCGCTTCCTCGATGCCAGAGACTCTTACGTCGCAGCCCAACAAGCCGGGTCAAATAGTGATTCATTGCGGATGAAACTAGATGAACTTCCTGACGATAGTTGACAAGGATTGTAGCTCGTGATTCAAGCTCACGCTCCATCTCCTTTCTTTTTTAAATCATTGCAAAAAATTCTTATTGTTGCGGTGTGTCTATTATCTTTTGGTTGTTCAAATTTCAGTTGGAATCCATTTAGCTCGGATGAAGATCCGAATCAGCCGGTAGAGCTCACAGATATCGAGGAAGAAGTGGATCTTCAGCGTGAGTGGAGGGTAAATGTTGGCAATGGTCAGGGAGACAACTATACAAAAATTACACCGGTTTCCGACGGGGGATATATTTTCGCAGCGAGTGAAGATGGTGATGTGGTTGCAGTTAACTCACTTGATGGTGCTATGGTTTGGCGTGAAGAATTAGAAGTTAATATCACCGGAGGAGTTGGTGCTGGCGATGGTATCTTAATGGTCGGTACTCAGGATGCGGAAATCATTACTCTCTCGCAGACTGAAGGTGCTCTAGTCTGGCGTTCACGCGTATCAAGTGAAGTCCTTTCGCAACCAAAGACCAATGGAGATGTTGTGGTTGCACAGACTGTAGATGGAAAGTTGGTTGCGCTTGATCGTGAAGATGGTTCGCAACGTTGGACTTACGAAACGACTTTGCCTGCGTTGACGCTGCGAGGAACTTCATCACCAATAATAACTACTGATGGATCAGTTATTGCCGGATTTAGTAACGGCATAGTGGTTTCGGTTGCGGCAGAAGACGGTGTGTGGAGCTGGGAAGAACGAGTTGCAGTTCCAGAAGGTGAATATGACATTGAAAGAGTAATCGACGTCGATGGAGACCTGCTCCTTGATGGGACGCGGATTCTGGCTTCGAGCTATCAAGGCAATATTATGGCATTCGATATTCTAACCGGTCGGATTGTTTGGGGTATGGAGGCATCAAGCTATCACGGCTTAGGCCAGGGATTTGGCAACATCTACTACAGTGATGATAAAAGTCATTTAGTTGCGGTAAGAAATAATTCTACCGATGTGGTTTGGGAAAACGCGAATCTAGAGTACAGATCCATTACCGCCCCAAGAACCATAACTAATTATGTTGCTGTTGCCGACTTCGAGGGCTATGTACATCTTATCTCTCAGGTTGACGGGCGCATTGTGGGTCGAACTCAGATAGATAGTGATGGAGTGCGGGCAAATCTTATAACCGATAATGGTAGACTAATCGTTTACGGAAATAGCGGCACACTTACAGCTTTATCATTGCAATAAAGTATTCCACCTTTGTCAGGCAGATTCGTTATGAGGCCAGTTATTGCCCTAGTTGGTCGTCCCAACGTAGGTAAATCAACCTTATTTAATCGCTTAACTCGCAGTCGCGATGCCATCGTTGCGAATTTGCCAGGTTTAACTCGCGATCGCCAGTATGGCGAAGGTTCGCTCAATGGGAACTCCTTTATCGTTATCGATACCGGAGGGATTACTGGTTATGAGGAAGGGATCGATTTCGAAATGGCATCCCAATCGCTTCTTGCTATAGATGAAGCTTCCATCTGTTTGTTTTTGGTTGATGCGAGAGAAGGCCTTACTCCCGACGATGAAAAGATTGTTGATCATCTACGCAAGACTAACAAGAATAGTTATCTGGTTGTAAACAAAATTGATGGTCTCGATGCAGATCAGGCTACCGCTGATTTTTATAGTCTTGGTTTAACCCAGGTGTTTTCAATCACTGCAACTCAGGGTAGGGGAGTAAGCAATCTACTTAAAGAAGTTTTAAGTGGTGCGGAACAGGATGAAAAGGAAGACGAGGCAAAGACGACTGCCGGGATCAAAATCGCTATTGCTGGGAGGCCGAATGTTGGAAAATCCACTTTGGTGAATAGAATGTTGGGCGAGGAGCGAGTGGTAGTGTATGACCAGCCTGGAACTACCAGAGATAGCGTTTATATTCCCTTCGAGCGGCGCGGCAAGAAGTACACGCTTATCGATACTGCCGGCATAAGGAAACGAGGCAAGACTAAAGAGACAGTAGAAAAATTTTCCGTGGTTAAATCTCTACAAGCTATCCAAGACGCCAACGTGGTCGTGTTGTTAGTTGATGCCCATGAAAGTATTGTCGAGCAGGATTTACATTTACTCGGTTACGTTATTGACAGCGGTCGAGCCTTAGTTATTGCAATAAATAAATGGGATGGTATGGAAGAGGGTCAAAAGGAAACGATCAAGTCGGATATTCGGCGCCGTTTTACTTTTGTTGATTTTGCCCAGATTCACTTTATCTCGGCGCTGCATGGAACTGGTGTTGGAGATCTTTACAAGTCAATTCACAAAGCATACAGCTCCGCAAATAAGAAACTTTCTACTAACGAGCTTACTCAAGTGCTGCAACAGGCGGTTACGAATCATGAACCTCCTGTGGTTAACGGTCGCAGAATAAAGTTGCGCTACGCCCATCCAGGTGGTCAAAATCCCCCAACCATTGTTATACACGGTAAACAAACGAAGAAATTGCCGGCGCACTATAGTCGTTACCTCGAAAGAACGTTCAGGAGCTTGCTTAAATTGGAAGGCACACCGGTTCGAATAGAATTGCGTAGTGATGAAAATCCATTTACTAAAGACGAACAAAACCTATCCCAAAAACAGGTAGCTAGAAAACGCAAAATTAAAAAGAATCGCCAATATCTTAAACGCTAATCATGACAGTAACTATCAAAACTATTGAAGCGGCAGCGCAAAGGCTTCAGGGTGTAGTCATTGAGACTCCACTTTTGAGCAATCTTTACCTCAATGAAAGACTTAAGGCCAAAGTTTTTATAAAACCAGAATGCTTGCAGCATATTGGGGCATTCAAATTTAGAGGCGCATACAACTGCTTGAGCCAATTGAGCCAAGAGCAAAGAAAATTCGGTTGCGTTGCATTTTCTTCGGGTAATCATGCCCAGGGTATAGCTTTAGCTGCCAAATTATTGGGAATGCAGGCAGTTGTTGTAATGCCGAGTGATGCGCCGCAATTAAAACTTGTTGGTACCCAATACTTAGGCGCAACTGTTCGGCAATATGATCGAGCTACAGAATCGCGGGAAGATCTAGCAGCGCAAATTGCTACTGAAACCGGAGCAATCCTGGTTCCAGCTTTCGATGACTGGGACGTTATGTCTGGGCAAGGAACGGTGGGTTTAGAATTAGTTCATCAGCTGCAGCAACAGGGTCTAACTCCAGATCTAGTGCTAGTGCCATGTGGCGGAGGTGGTCTATTGGCGGGAACTTCAACGGCAGTTAAAGCTCTTGCACCAACTACAGAAGTATATGGTGTCGAACAAGAAAATTTCGATGATCATTTCCTCTCTAGGCAGGCCGGTGAACGAATAAAAATTACCGGGGATGAGCCAACTTTGTGTGATGCGCTTATGGCAACCATACCTGGAGAATTAACCTGGTCAATCAATAGCAAAACTGTAAATGAGTTTTTAGTAGTAGGCGAAGAAGAAATAAAGATGGCAATTGCCTATGCCTTTCGTTACTTAAAACTTGTAGTTGAGCCCGGTGGCGCTGTCGCACTCGCTGCTCTTTTGAGCGGCAAGGTAGATGTAACTGGGAAAAGTGTCTGTATTGTCTTATCGGGTGGCAATATAGATAAAGAAACGCTTAATAGCTGTATTGAAAGATATCCTGATTAATAAAAATCAATCTCATAATATATCACGGCCGAGATCTTGGCCTATTTGTATTTAGAATGATGTTTAACACGTCTTAGCATCAAAGAATTTCACCACCAGCTCGGTTCGCTATGTATCATGGGATAAGTTCTAAAGAGAGGATTATTATGAAACTAAGATTTATGCAATTGATTGTTTTTGTGGCTGCAAGTTTCCAATTAAATGCATGGGCACAGGTAGATAGCGACTGCGTCGACGCATTAGAGTGTGAATCTTCCTGGATTGGGCTATCAGAAGTTGAGCAAACTGCGGTATTTCAATTTGCAGAAGATTACAAAGCGTTTATTCATCTTGCTCGGACTGAGTTAAGTTTCGTCAACGAAGCCATTGCCTTTGCCCAGGAAAATGGATTTGAAGAATTAACTTCATCTACTGTTTTAGAGCCTGGAACAAAAATTTATGAGGTCAATAGAGATCGGACAATTAGCTTAATGGTGATTGGCGAAGATTCGCTGCAAAACGGTTTTCATGTGATCGGGTCTCATATTGATTCTCCAAGGTTGGACTTAAAAGGTCGCCCTCTCTATGAGGGCAATGAATTCGCATTATTTCAGACTAACTATCACGGTGGTCTGAAATATCATCAGTGGACTAATTTGCCCTTGGCGCTAATGGGAAGGATAGATAAAAAAGATGGTAGTGTAGTGGATGTATCGATCGGGTTAGATGTGAATGATCCTATCTTCATGATTCCAGAGTTATCTCCGCACGTTGATCGCAACAGAAATTCTCAGACCCTAGCAAATTTTATTGAACCAGAAGATTTGGACCCTATAGTTGGGCATATACCAGACCAAATCGACGATGGAAGCGTTGTAGATCATGTTTTAGATTTTCTAGGCTCTGAGTATGGGGTTACTCGTGCTGATTTAGTTTCAGCTGAATTAGCATTAGTTCCAGCAGGCCCACCCCGCGATATGGGATTTGATAGGGGGTTGATTGCAGCATACGGACAAGATGATCGACTTGCTTCCTATGTTTCCATGCGAGCAATTACAGAAATCGAGAATCCGCAAAAAACCACTATGGCATTCCTGGTTGATAATGAGGAAGTTGGAAACCGCAACAACACTGGTGCTAGGTCGGATCATTTCGCTGATTTATTATCACGACTATTATTTGCAGAACTGGGTGATGATTATCGGGAACCATTATTTCGCAGCGCGCTACGTAATACTAAATTCATCTCGATCGACGTAAATCCCGGAATAAATCCGATGAATCCGGGTGCATGGGAAACTGGCAATGCTCCTAGGCTAGGCTATGGCGTTAATCTGAAGCTGTACGGCCAGGGCAATAATGCCAACTCAGAATTTGTTGCCTGGACTAGAGGGCTACTTGATGACAACGATATTCCTTGGCAAACAGCGACTTACCGGGTTGGTAGTGCTGGCGGCGGAACTATAGGAGGAGAATTTTCTCGTCAGGACATCGAAGTAATTGATTTTGGTGTGCCATTGTTATCAATACATACACCGTTTGCAGTTAGTTCGAAGGTTGATGTCTATAACTTATATAGAGCTGCCTTGGCCTTTTATGCCTTTGAAGAATAGTTTTAATTAGAAATGGAAGAAGCTGGTACAATGAACCGCCTTCTTCCATGTTTTCTCACTTACTTTCCCGCCCCCAATTTTCTGTCTAAATTATTCAATTTATGAATCATGTCTACTCTCTCAGAGTTTGGCTGGTATCATCTTTTCCTGAAAGGAAGAAATGCAAGATGCGACACGATGATTAAACCAATACTCATTATTAAAACTGGCAATACAATTGAAAATCTCTTAGCTCGTGGAGTAGATTTTGAGGATTGGTTTATTCGTGGTTCAGGTTATGGAAAAGAAAATTTCGTAGTTAAGTCTTTACATAAAAATGAAGAACTAGACGCTATTGATTCCATTGCGGGGGTCATCGTTACGGGATCAGCTGCCTATGTTACAGATGAAGAGCAATGGAATTTCGTTGGTGCCGATTATTTGCGAGAAGCTAATGAGAGCCTGATTCCTATCCTCGGTGTTTGTTATGGTCATCAGCTAGTTGCCTGGGCCTTCGATGGTGAAGTGGCTTTTAGTCCTTCTGGCAGAGAAATTGGTACAGCGTCTATTAGGCTGACTGAAGCTGCTCGAGAAGATCCATTGTTTTCCGATATACCTAAGCGTTTCAACGCTCAAATATCTCATCAGCAATCTGTAATGCGATTACCGCTAAATGCTGTGCGGCTTGCCACCAATGAATTTGCTGCTAACCAGGCTTATCGCATTGGCGACACTACCTGGGGGATACAATTTCATCCGGAGTTTAGTGCTGAAGTGATGAGGGAATACATCATGTCTCGGAGTGAAGCCATTTCAGAGGAAGGAATAGATTCACAAGTACTACTGAATGCTGTTAAAGATACACCTCATAGTGGTGCAATATTACAAAAATTTTGTGGATTGGTATTTGACGACTGCTGAGCTTAATCGCTGGCGGCTTCATATTCTTCGTTTACTGCTTCGATAATTCGTGTTCGGCTGGGATTCGCGAGTAAACGGCCGTTTATAAACACGGCAGGAGTCGATCTTACTCCGGCAGAGTTGCCGCCGCGCTGATCATTCCTGATCTTGCTAATTACTTCTTCGGATTCGATGTCTTCATGTAACTGATCGATATCGAGGTTGAGCTCCAGAGCGTAGCTATCGAATTCACCTTCGACATTATTCATACTGGCCCAGATGGGTTGGGTTGCAAACAGATAGTCGTGCATTTCCCAGAATCTATTCTGTCTGGCAGCAGCTTCGGCATAGAGTGAAGCCGTCCAGGAATTTGGATGTTGGGCAGTAATCGGGTAGTGGCGGAAGATCAACAGAGCGCGGTCACGGATGCTAGGCCAGAGTTGCGTCATGGTTTCATGCTCGGTTGCGCAAGCCGGGCATTGAAAATCTGCATAAACTACGATTGTCACTGAATTTTCAGTTGTACCTCGAATATGATCGCTGTCAGAAATCTCGACAGGAGAATAGGTAGGGCCTTGGGTGAATAGTGTATAAAACACGAACAAAAGCAATACCGGCGTAATAACAAAGGTAAATACTTTCAGTCCTATCTTTTTGGCTCGATCTCGCTGCTTCGCGGCAGCCTGCTTTTGTTCCTTTATCTTCTTCTGTTGCTGTCTTTTACTCATTGCTAACTCTTTTAGTTACTAAGCCCTAACACAACTGCACCACTATGTTGGTACAGGATCAATACTATACAAAGGTAAAAGGAGTCAGGCCAGCTCTTCCGGCTGAATCTACTTCCAGCTAGGGAGATCTCGAGATTTCCTAATTTTGGGTTAGATTATTGAGGATATGTTCTTTGTAATGCTTTCAATAGTTACGATTGTTGTCATAACCCAATGCATCAGGTTGAAGAAGACAATCTGCGAGGACATGGCCAAACAGCAACATGGAAAAGTTTTCAACTAGCGGTACTTAACTTGTTCTCTAGCAAGAATTTTGTGGCTATGTAATATAAATAGACAACTTTGGGCGAATTATCTGGAATCATCGATGATAATAGACTTGACCGTTGATTCAATATTGCCTTTTTCTAAACGAGACACAATCGTACCGCCTGTCTTGACATTTCCTGCCGAACGAATTACTTGGCCATTATCGTCATAGGTGATGCTGTAACCACGAGCGAGAGTGTTAAGGGGGCTCACAGTTGAGAGACTACGACTAAGTTCTGCTAACTGACTCTGGGTCTGGTTTATTGCTTTGGTAATACATTGGTTAATATTTTCCGCAGTTTTTTGCAAGTGCACTGATAGTATATTGATTCGATTAATGGGAGAGTTGCTGAGCATTCCCTGATGCAGATGCTTTAACTCTAGATTTTGTAAGGCGATCTGATTAAGAATGGCCAGTTGCAGCTGATTTTCAAGGCGATCCAGATTTTGCGCATGTTCTTGTAATCTGCGATCTGGTCTTTTCAATTGTTTTGCTAGCCAATGTAAATTCTGTGTGGCTTGACTCAGAATCGTCCTTAACTTGCTTGCTAAATTCTCACGATAGGCCGCAAAGGTATCGAAGTACTCAACTTGATGAGGACTCATTTGCTCTGCTGCAGCTGAAGGAGTTGGGGCCCGCAAGTCAGCAACAAAATCAGCAATAGTGAAATCGACTTCATGACCCACTGCACTGGTAATAGGTAATTCGCTGGAAAAGATTGCGCGTGCAACCGATTCTTCATTGAATGCCTGCAAATCCTCCAATGATCCCCCGCCGCGACCCACAATCAGCGCCTCTATGCCAAGCTTCTGTTGATGTTGATTGGCTAGCTCTATAGCACGAATGATCTCACCTGGAGCGTCTGCACCTTGGACTGCTACGGGAAACAAAGTGATCTTTGTTGCTGGAAAGCGTCTCTGAAATACAGAAAGAATGTCTTGTATGACTGCACCGCTAGAAGACGTGATTACGCCGATATGATCGTAATAAGAATAGATTTCCTGTTTATGCTCTTCGCTGAATAACCCTTCGGCCTGCAGTTTCCTTTTTAGGTCTTCAAAGGCGCGACGCAACGCACCATCACCTGCTTCTTCCATGGAATCAACTATGAGTTGATAGTCGCCACGACCTTCATAAATACTCAATTTGCCCCAAACGATAATTTGATTACCGTTTTGCGGCCTAAAGCGCACAAAGCGATTTCGTCCTGCGAACATGGCGCAACGAAGTTGTGAGGTTTTGTCTTTAAGAGTTAGATACCAATGACCGGATGCTGGTGTCGCCAGATTTGAAATTTCACCCTTGACTGCTACTGCCGGGAAATTGCTTTCCAGCAACCCTCTAGCCATTTTGTTGAGGCTGCTGACAGAAAGGACGGCTTCCTTTTGGTCTGCAGATGAATTAGATAAATTGATGCTGGATGAAGCCATGAGATAAGTCTACCCCATGGCAATGGATTCCGATAACTTCTGGGTTCACTTGCTGCCGGGATTAGAGAGGCTCGGGCGTCTTATTTCAGTTTAGTAAAGTGTTGGCTGTTTATAAGTAAGCCATCGACATCAAATGTAATCACATTGATACGCTTTCCAGCTGGCAAGAATGGAAATTTTGTCTTTGCTTATGCCGAGATGCAGGCTTAAGCAATCAATCCTTTAGTAAATGAGGCGGTGAATTGACTCAAGTTAAAACCTTGTTGGATTTTCTTCTTTATTGCTGAAATTTGGCGATTAATGCGGAGCAGGCAATGTTGGCAGTGACATTCGCTGTCGTTATAAACATGTCTACGACAAGGTCAATGGCAATGAGAATTCCGATGCCTTCCACCGGTAAGCCCAGGGATAAGTACACCGGTGCCATGATTAGTAATCCGCCACTGGGTATGCCAGGAGAGTAAAAGCTCAATAAGCCTATAGATAGGGCTATAACTAACAACTCAAACACTGAAAGATCAATACCAAAGAGTGTGGCAACGAAATAGGTGCCAGCTGTCCTTGCAAATGGCGACGCATACTTAAACAATGTTGCCGCGATAGGAAGAACCATGCCGGTAACCCTTTCTGGAATTTCCAAAGCAGCGGCAGCTGCATAGGTCGCAGGCATCGAGGCTAAGGATGAACGAGTGCTGAAACCAATTACCTGGACTGGTGCAATAGTGCGGGCAAATTCAGCCATTGGTATTCCTGCGACGCTTGCAACCAATGGATAAAGTATCAATGTCATTGTGGCCAGGAGGCCGCATACCATAATAATGAATGAACCCAAAACCGTGATGGCAGACACACCGAGGGAGGCGGTCAGAGAAAATACTAAGGCAAAGATTCCTATCGGCGCCAATAGCATGATCCATGTAATGATTACGAACATTGCCGATTTAATCGCATTAAAAACTTCGACAATAACGTTGCGCTGCTTTTCTTCAATTCGTAGAAGCGCGACGGCAAATAAGCCAGTAAAAATTAATAACGGTAGGACGGCACTGTCAGCTGCTGCAGCAAACGGATTGTCAGGGATTAATGAGACAAACCATTCGCTGAAGGGTGGCAATTCATTTGCAGCATTAGCATCGTATCCAGTCGACTCTAATAGGCTGGCACTACTCTGAGGATCGATGGTTAAGAGAGCTAACAGCGGAGGAACAGTAACGAACGCAAAAAAAGAGGAGAAAAAAATGGTTAGCATAAACAGCCCGATAGTTTTACCTCCTAGCTGCGCCACTTTAGTTCCGCTCGTTTGACCCGCTATAGAAGTGACTAGCAATGCCATCAATAGCGGTATGACTACCATGCGAATCGCATTTACCCATAGTGTCCCGATAGGTGCGACAAAATCTGGAAAATATGAAATTGAATCCTTTTCCAATAAGGAAAAAATAATCCCAAAAAGCAGGCCCAAGGCAAGGCCAATCAGAATTCTTAGAGAGTTAGATAACTTCACTGTTTTTATTCTTGTGATTCTTCCATTGTTCTATTCTGGCCAAAATACGTGATTATTAAGTTGATGTGCAAGAGGAGGTCAAGAATCCATTCGCATACATCTGAATTTTCGTAGCGAATGGTGCGAGCTTCCTCCATAGCTGCAAGCCCTTACGAAAGATTTGTGAGCCATATACAATAATTAATTAAGAATATACCGTGAAAAACGAGTAAATAATAAAGAGGTGTCCTTCACATGATCAGAGGCCCATACAAAATCAATGATAGGTTAATGAGCATAGCACTGGTTCTAATTCTCATTGCTCCAGAACTGCAGGCGCAGTCCGGGCGCAATCCTTACCGACCAGCAGATGGTCTGCAGGCGGGCAATGGCCCAGGCCTTATTGGCAATGCCTGGATGTCATTACCAAATAACAGGCCTATGGGTTCTCCCGGCGGCTTAAACATTGATGCCGATGGAGAGCATTTATGGGCCATCGTACGTTGCGGTGGTGATGCTCCTCGTGGCAGCCAAACCTATTGCGATGACTCCGATCTTAATCCGATACTGAAATTTGACCCCCAGGGTAATGTGGTTGAGGAATTTGGAAGCCGCATGTTTGCTTGGCCTCATGGTCTACATGTAGACAGTGAGAGCAATGTCTGGGTTACAGAGGCAGGTAGCGGAGAATCCCCCTCTGGTGTGCCTTTTGGTCATCAAGTATTTAAGTTTTCACCAACCGGCGAATTGTTAATGACTTTGGGTGAGGCCGGGGTTTCTGGTAGTGGCCCTAACCACTTTACTGCTCCAAGTGATGTCATTACGGCTCCCAATGGAGATATCTTTGTTGCCGATGGGCATAACCAGGATGGTAATAATCGCATCGTCAAATATTCCAGTGATGGGATTTACCAGATGTCCTTTGGCGAGACGGGTTATGGTCCAGGCCAGATGCTTGGGCCCCATGCGTTAGCTATGGCACCGGATGGTAGATTGTTTGTTGCGGATAGATGGAATAAGCGCATTTCAATTTTCGATCAAGAAGGAAACTTTCTCTCACATTGGACGCAGTTTGGAATGCCTAGTGATATTTGGATTTCTGAAGATGGCAGGATTTATGTTGCGGATTCGGAGTCGGATATGACGCAAAACCCCGGCTGGGAAAAAGGTATTAGAATCGGCGATGCTCAAACAGCCTGGGTGGATTATTTTATCTTAGATACCGGCGATAATCCCCCAATCACCCAAGGTGGCAGTGGTGCTGAATCGATTACCGTCGATCGTCATGGAAGTATTTTTGCTGGGGAACCACGTCCTCAGGAATTGAGAAAGTATATTAAGATTCGCTAACCCATCTTCAACATAAACGGGGCGTTCATTTCAGAACGCCCCGTTTATTAAGCTCGCGTGTTACAAACGCGAACTGGAAGGCCAAGGGGCTCCATCTCTAATCTGCGATAATGAAGTCATGCCTTGAAATACAAATTTTTGCGTGCGCTTGCCTTCGTAAGTTTCGGTGGTGTAGATATTGCCATCTGAATCCGTAGCAATACTATGAGTACCGAAAAACAATCCGGGCATTCTTCCACCATCACCAAAACTGTAAAGGTGCTCCAAAGATTCTCTATCAAGAATATGCACTTGCATGTTAGAACCATCAGCAAGGTAGATAAATTCCTGATCTTCATCTGGTGAGAAAGAAATATCCCAAGTAGAGCCTGAACCCAATGTTTGTGGCATTACCTGACCTTCTTTGACAAAGGTCCCATCTGGGCGAAAAACCTGGATGCGATCTGCGCCACGATCACACACATAAACTAACCCGTCATTCGAAGGCTCTGCGCAGTGCACTGGTCCACGAAATTGCTGTGGTAGCGGTTCACCAGGTGTGTAGGAATCATCAGCGTCATCATCTGGCGTATTCCCGTATGCGCCCCAGAACCGCTTAAGCGCGCCAGTTGCCAAATCAACAACTGCAACACGTTTATTGCCATAGCCATCGGCTAAGTAAGCTTCACTAGCGCCAGGATCGATTGCGATTTCTGCAACGCGGGAATAATGAAAGTCGCTGTTGCTGTCTACGCCGTTACCTGGTTCACCAATGGTACGTACATATTGTCCATCACGAGTAAACACTACAACGTGGGAATCACCACCACCGTTACCGCCGATCCAGATGTCGCCATTTGGTGCAACTTCCAATCCATGATTTGAAGCAGGCCATTCATATTCGCCCGAAGGAGATGGCCCGCCCCAGGCGTTTACCAACCGACCATCTTGATCGAATTCTAGAACTGGGGGTGCTGCCGTACAACAGCTAGCAAAGCCTCGATCTAGCAGCAATTCTTGGGAGTGGAAAACATCGTCAGTGTCGCGATGAACAATGAAAATGTGATCTCTTTCATCGATATCGATACCGATGGTGTTACCCATTACCCAATGATTTGGTAATGGTTGCGGCCAGAAGGGGTCAACTTCAAATCTGGGTACAGAACGCCCGTTTTGAGCAACTGACTCATTGCTAAGGTGGTCCTGCCAAACACCTAAGACAAAAAGTGATGCTAAGAGCAGTGAAGGAATAACGAATTTTCTTGTTAGTGACATGGATTGCTCCTTAAGTGAAGCTGTTTGGGAATTTGTTAATTGAGTTTAAACACATAAAGTGCATTATGGCCATCGGGGCTTACTAATTCCGGCGCGAGAAAACTGCCAATGCGCCAGGGACTTCCACCTAAACGACCGGAGGTAAAAGCGACATATTGTTCGCCATCGATAGCGAAGGTAACTGGGAAACCTTCTACTGAAGTACCAAGGCGTGAGCGCCAGAGTTCCTCACCGGAGTCTATATCATAGGCATGAACGTATCGATTGTAATCACCAATAAAGATCAATCCACCTGCTGTAGAAAGTGCAGCAGTTAAGAAAGGTGCTCGTTGTTCGATACTCCACTTTTCATCTAAGGAATTGACTTCATAGGCAGCGAGCTTCCCGAATTGTTCATTAGTCCCTGGCATTGGGAACCAGCGCCGATCCGCCATGCTGCCACCCCCTCCAACTTCGAAGGTAACTTCTCTAGGTGACATTTCCATGCAGGATTGGCTCAATGGAATAACGAGTTGGCGAGTTGGTGGATGATAAGTGCTGGATTGCCAGTTATGTCCCCCAGCGGTGGAAGGGCAAACAGATAACCATTCGCCTACCTGCATATTGCGGATATCTTCGCGATAGCGCAATTGCCCGGTTTCTAAATTGACTTCAGAAAATACGTTTTGAAATACAGTTTGCTGCAGTCCTTCGAATTCACCTGTGCGCCGATTTAGCTTCCATAAAAGACCGCTTTTACCAATAGTTAATAGATAAGGCTCATCAAACAGATCAACCAAGACTTGCTCGAAAGACTCATCCATGTCTAAGGATTCCCCTGGCACATGTTGGCGGTGCCAGACTATGCGTCCGTCGTCAGGATCTATAGCCAGAGTTGAGTTAGTGTAGAGAGTTTCGTCTTCTGTCGTTAGACCGCGGCTCGCTGCCATCCAAGGTTTAGCTTGAGCGACACCGAAGAATACGAGTCCCATTTCAGGATCCCAGCTACCGGTAATCCAGACATCACCACCGCCCCGGTATTCCAAAGGAAGGCCACCCCAGGTGTCATCACCGAATTCACCAGGCTGAGCAATAGTGTACGTTCGCCACAATTCAGCCCCGGTACGAGCATCGTGTCCGGTTATGAAACAACTCTCTTCAAAAAAACGTGTGCAGCCGGTAATACCATTAATGACCTTGCCATCGGCTACAATGGGACCACTGGTATTGGAGTAGCCGAGGGCATCATCGGCGATCTCCACATCCCAACGCACTGCGCCAGTGCGCGCATCAAGTGCAACAAGATGGGCGTCTGTGGTTGCGACATAAATCATATCTTCCCACATCGCCAATGTTCTTAATAATGCTCCTTGCCGACTTCCTTCGGGAAATTGCCTCTGATACTCCCACAATAAAGTGCCATCTCGTCCATTTATTGCCTGAATAACATTGCCAAAGTTAGGTATGTAGATAATACCGTTGCGAACTAGTGGTCCAGGTTGGCTTCTGCCGGGTTCCATACCCCATACCCAGGCCAGACTTAATTGGGATACATTCTCTTTGTTAATCTGATCAAGAGGACTATAGCCCTGGCTTTGAGGAGTTCTGCGCCAGTAAGTCCAGTCCGCCGGCGCAGGATTAGCTAATTCATCTGTTGTTACGTTTTGAAATCCTTCAATAGCGACATAAGAACGGGTAATGCCTCGATCGCTTTGATACACCGTAGCTATATTTGGTACAGAGTCACGTGTGCCTGGCGTTGGGATAGTTCCAGCTCGGCCAGGTATTGGAGTTCTCTGCACTAATGAAACTTGGTCATAGTTGCTGACATTGTCATCAATAAATACCACCGCATTGGCTGTATTAATTAAATCCGTCGATCCGCTGGCAATATCGTTCGCACTCAGTAGGTAAGCGATTATGTCGTTATACTGTTGTTCTGTGAGAGATGCGGGTGCCTGTGGCGGCATGGTTTGCCGCAACAAGTCCACTAACTCGGAAACATTACGATTGGCCCAGTTACTTTGAAAATTTGCGTCGTTAAGAGCGGGAGCTTCGAAAGAACCGGTTAAATCAGGCAAATGACATGCAGCGCAGCTTTGGATGTAAAGCGATTGCCCGGACTGGGCTTGTGAATCGGTATAGCTCGCCTGCTGTAATTGCTGACCGTGTAGCAAGGGTGTAAATACTACGGCGATCAGCAATAACAATCTGGCTTGCATAGCTTTCTTCTCTATTCGAGTCTCAAAGTTTCCTGACGCAGCCGTTTTTCAGCGACAGCTTGGGCAAACTGCTCTTCATTTATATAGGTAATACCTACCCAGGCATGACTCATTTCATCAACTCCGCGACGACCGAACACAACCCACTGCTCAGGATCAGGATTAATTGGATTGTTCGCGGTGTTATCGAATACCGAAGTGAACTGAAGGATAGTGCCAGTTGGCAATAATGGTTTTGCATCTTCTTCATAGATGTAGGCGATCTGCCAATTGTGATCGTATTTATTCACTTGGCTTAAGACTTCCTTTGTGCCATCGGGGAAAATCGCTTCCATCGTCATAACTTTGCCACGCATATGCAGATGGGGTCGATAACTATGAATAACTGCTGGTGAATCCAGTCGATGAGTTCCAGTTAGTACTTGATAGCCATGAGGCGGGATCACGATATCTTGTCCACGTGCCATACCTTTCAAACCGTCTACACGGAATAGCACTTCACCAACTGTTTCTCTCTCTGGTGTTTGTCCTTCCGGATAAAACCATAGGCCAACTTCAACCACGTCATCAGCCCCCTCAGCACCAACCGGGAAGTAATGCAGGTTCCAGGCGATAGTGCCGTCAGTTGGAACACGCATACCAGTACCTTCTGGGAAAATTTCCCATGACTTACCAACCCCATATCGGGCAAGGGCAACAGTGCGGCCACCATCTTCTGGCATCAAAACCGCGTGACCGTGGTGAACAACTTTCTTACCTAATGGATAACTAGGTTTAAATTCTGCAGCTTTCAAAAATCGTTCCTGATCCAGTCCTTCGAAAGGAACATTTGGCATCCACCATTGATCCTGTCCATTGGCAATAACGTCATAAGGACTAGACTTAATAATTAAATCCGGTGGACCAAGCTGGTCTGCAAGTTGCCATTCTGCGCCAGATGGAAACTCTATTGGCGCTGGAAGATCTGCAGGATTGCCTTCCGGAGCTCCTGCTTCAACCCATGCTTCAATCGTATCAATCTGCACATCACTTAATGAGGCATCGTTCTTAAACTGCTGAATACCAATGCCTGGATCCACATGCCAGGGAGGCATGATGCGTTTGGAGGTGCGATCGTGAATTAATGTTGCAAACGGTCTTACTTGATCATAAGTCATCAGAGGCATTGGACCTATGCCTTCAGGATTATGACAGTAAGCACATTTTTCCTGAAGTATCGGTGCAACATCTTTGGAATAGGTTGGCGATTCCTGCGCTGATGCTTGCGCCGAGAGCAGGCCGAAAGCACCTAAGGTAATAATTAATTGAACGATTTTTTTAAGTTGAATCATGCGCGGCTCCGTTTAGTTGCTCACGTTGATATGAAAATAAGCGTTGGTATGACAGCAGTAAAATTCAAATGCAGCAATTGTATCGATGGTTTGCATGCGCACTACATACTCACCAGGCTCGCTAAAAGTTGCTTGCACTTCAGCGACTCCATTAATGGTTTGAATTTCATATTCTTTGTTATCGAATTCTACCTTACCTGCACCACTGTGGTGTGACCATCCGACCCATACTTCTTCATCGGAATGATCGATCCATGCTTGCAATTGAACCGATTCGCCTACCCGAGCGCTCACTGTATTGCTCGTGTGAATTCCGGTTCTACCGCGAACCCCTTCGTCATTTGGTGAGAGCTTCACTACTGGAGCGATATCTCCACGGCCATCGGACGCTGGTTCATCCAATACATAAGGTGCGATTACTTTGCCCGGCGTACTCAAATCAAATCGATTACTAGAGATATGCCAGGTAACGCGGTGAGTAGAATTAAATCCTTCAGGAACATTAACTGTAAAAGAGCAAAAAACATGGCGATAGGCCCGAGGCAACACATCGAAATGAGTTGGAACATTAGCATTACTCAGATCCAGGCCTGGATAGTCGGTTTCCAGATAATTGTCTTCTCCGATAGGGATATCGAAAGACTCTTCAGTGTTCATGTTGAAATACCCGAAGCAGATGCTTTTGCTGCCATCCTTATTAGGATACCAGCCATCATAGAGTGGGATTAGGGCCTGTCCGTTAGGACGAATAACCTCGGCAGACCAGGATTGCTGATTTAGGTCGATCTGCTGAGCAGAGGCGGTTCCTAGTAGAGAAACCAGGCCCAGGCAGTAGAGAATTTGTGTCTTCACCCTTGATTGCATCTTTGTGCGGCTTTTCAAAGCTCTTTGGCATCTTTTTGTGGATAGATACTACTTCAATTTCAATAGGATGTCTCTTCTCAGACCCCATGCAATGGGCTCGGAACCCCCCTGGAATATGCTAGACTGCTGATCGAATTTTGATTGCCGGACCAGTATAAAAAAAGGAAAATCAATGAAGAAATTTTCACTGCCAGTTTTTCTCGCGGCCACTTTCCTTGGTTCATCAATAAATGCTCAGCAGGGAGCTCCTAATGGGGAGTGGCCAACCTATGGGGGCGATCTCGGCCATACGCGCTATTCTGGTTTGAATCAGATCGATGCTTCCAATTTTTCGGATTTAACTGTTGCCTGGGAATTCAATGCCACGAATTTCGGCCCTAGTCCCGAATATCGTTTTCAATCCACGCCTCTAATGGTGAATGGGAAAATCTATTCCACAGCGGGTTCTCGACGCTCGGTGGTTTCTCTTGATGCAGCTACTGGCGAACTACTCTGGTTTTACAATCTTGATGAAGGGGAGCGAGGTCAAAATGCCCCACGTCAACTTTCTGGTCGTGGCTTAGCTTATTGGCAAGCCGATGATGAAGAACGAGTCGTGTATGTGACACCTGGCTACCAGATGGTTGCGCTGGATGCCGATACTGGAATTCCAGTAAGTGAATTCGGCAATAATGGCATTGTCGATCTCAAACAAAACGCTGATCAACAAATAGATCTGGTAACAGGAGAAATTGGATTGCATTCAACTCCTATCGTTGCCAAAGATGTAGTAATCGTTGGTGCTGCTCATCGCACTGGGGGTAATCCTCGTAGTCGTGAAAATGTAAAAGGCTATGTCCGTGGTTTCGATGTAAGAACTGGTGAACGTTTGTGGGTTTTCCACACTATTCCCTTGACCGGTGAATATGGTAATGAATCCTGGTTAAACGACTCTGCTTCATACACTGGTAATACTGGTGTATGGGCACAAATTTCTGTTGATGTAGAGTTAGAGACGGTGTACTTGCCAGTAGAAGCGGCAACCGGGGACTATTACGGTGCATATCGACCCGGTGATAACTTGTTTTCGGAATCATTAGTTGCTGTGGATCTTTACACCGGAGAACGTAAATGGCATTTCCAGTTAGTGCATCACGGTATCTGGGATCATGACATTCCCTGTGCACCAATTCTTGCCGACATAGTTATAGATGGGCAGTTACGCAAAATAGTTGCACAACCTACTAAGCAGGCTTTTCTTTATGTGTTTGATCGGGAAACCGGAGAACCCATCTGGCCAATTGAAGAACAACCGGTTGAAATCGGCGACGTTCCAGGGGAGTGGTATTCGCCAACTCAGCCAATTCCAACAAAACCTCCAGCCTATGATCGGCAAGGGGTCTCAGAAGATGATTTAATAGACTTTACTCCGCAATTAAGAGCTCGTGCTCTTGAGATAGCGAGCTGGCACAAAATGGGCCCAATTTTTACACCGCCGGTAGTAAGTAACATAGATGGGCCTCTTGGGACCTTAATGGCACCGGCAACAGGGGGAGGGACTAACTGGCCCGGCGGCTCCTACGATCCAGAAACTAATATGTTGTACGTTGTTTCAAATAGTTCAGTTGTTAGTCTCGCTGTGGTTGAGCCTTATCCTGGTCAATCTGATATGGCCTATATACAAGGTAACGCGATTTCTGGTCCTCGAACTTCTGGTGGAGCGGGATCTTCCGCCGGTGGTGGGCGCACTGAATTTGCATCCACCCAAAGAGAGCGACCAGTTTCAACTCGCGGCAATCCTCCGCGAAATTTATTAGTGGATCGCTTGCCGTTATTAAAGCCTCCCTATGGCCGTTTAACTGCCATCGATTTAGAAGAAGGGGAAATCGCTTGGCAGGTTCCCCATGGTCAAACTCCGGATCGTATCGCGAACCACCCGGTCTTAGCAGAAATGGATTTGCCGAGAACCGGACAGGGTGCTTCGGTTGGTTCACTGGTAACCAAAACACTGGTTATAGCCGGTGAAGCTGAATTAACAACCAATGAAGTTGGGGAGCGCCGCGCTATGTTGCGGGCTTATGATAAAAGTACTGGTGCAGAAGTCGGAGCAATTCGTTTGCCTGCACCGCAAACTGGATCTCCGATGACCTATGAACTGAATGGCGAACAACATATTGTCGTCGCGGTCAGTGGTACAGGAGTTGCCGGACGTCTAGTTGCTTACAAACTTTGATTTAGACTGCGCAGAAATACTTCGAAGAGGAATCTTTATGATCGCTGTAAAAAAAATTAGAACGCTCGTTGCCAGCCTTGTGTTAGTGGTGCCTGCTTTAGTCTCGGCACAGGCGGCTACAGATAGCTACAGCAACGTTACTGACGCGCGTTTAATTAATCCTGAAGAACGCAATTGGTTGTCTTACCGTGGAAATCTCGAAGGATGGGGATTTTCTATGCTTGATGAAATAACCGTAGACAATGTTGCCAATCTAGAACCGGTTTGGACTTTTTCCACAGGTGTTTTAGGTGGGCACGAATCGCCACCAATAGTTAATGACGGAGTTATGTTTGTTACCACTCCGGGAAATCTTCTCTATGCAATCGACGCTGCCAGTGGAGATTTGCTATGGCGATATCAGCACGACCTACCTCAAACCTATATCGCGTTTCACCGAACTAATCGCGGAGTAGCCCTCTACGGTGACAAAGTTTATATGGCAACACTGGATGCCCGAGTAGTTGCCCTCGATGCTGCTACAGGTGAAAAAATTTGGGATACCGCAGTGCAGGACAACAACTTTGGTTATTACATCACCACCGCACCCTTGGCTATCAATGGAAAGATTATGGTGGGTACTTCCGGCGGTGAATTAGGTATTCGCGGATTTGTTGTGGCACTGGATTCGGAGACAGGTGAAGAAGCCTGGCGCACTTATACGGTGCCTGGTCCCGGCGAACCTGGAAATGAAACATGGCCTGGAGATTCCTGGCGCACTGGCGGGGCAGCTGTCTGGATACCTGGCCACTACGATCCAGAATTAGGGCTGGCTTATTTTGGCACTGGTAACCCGGGTCCATGGATTGGCGATCAACGTCCTGGGGACAATCTCTATACCAATTCTGTAATAGCCTTGGATGTGGAAAATGGCGAGATACGCGCCCATCATCAATACCACTGGAATGGTTCTTGGGATTGGGATGAAGTTTCCACACCAATCTTAATGCCAGTGGAACGTGCGGGAAGAGAATTTAATGCTTTGGTCCATCCTGGTCGTAATGGTTATCTATGGACCTTGGAAAGGCAGGCGAATCGCATTGGTTTCGTCGATGCTGAACCTTATGTATATCAGAACGCTTTTCTAAGTATCGATCCGGAAACCGGTCGACCAACTTACGATGCCGATCATACACCTGCTACTGGGGAGGCAGTGGATTTTTGTCCATCTCTCTGGGGTGGCAAGGACTGGCCGCCAGCGGCATACAATCCTGAAACTGGACTCGTTTATATCCCGGTTAATGAAAACCATTGTGGAGTAATTGAGGGCAGGGAAGTTACTTACATGCCTGGCAGTTCTTATACCGGAGCGCGCACTGAATTCACCTTGCGCGAACCGGAAGGAAATATTGGTGAAATTCAGGCCTGGGATATGAATGCAGGTGAAGAAGTGTGGTCGGTGGAATTTCAATCCCATAATTGGGGTGGCATTCTGACCACCGGCGGCAATCTGATCTTCAGTGGTGGCACTAGCGACCGCTATTTCCGAGCTCACGATGCCAGCAACGGCAATGAGCTTTGGCGCTTCCGCACCAATTCCGGAATCATCGGGGTTCCTTCAACTTACTCTGTCGATGGCAAACAATATGTAGCCGTGCAGTCTGGCTGGGGTGTTGACGCCGCTGGAATGACTGCTCGAATTGATCAGGTTAGAGGTACTAGAACCTTCGTTCCTCAGGGTGGAGTTATTTGGGTGTTCGCTCTTTCAGAATAGGGCGCGCTGGCCGCAAGTGCGCTCTATATTGTCAGAATTCCTTCTCCAAGCTATAACAATTAGCAATTTAATTTCCTCCTAATTAGCCGGGGGCAATAGCCAATGTTCTTCAGTCGCCAGTGGGGCACTCAGAGTTAAAAGGAAATCTTCTAATTGGCGCAATTGCACTGGCCTCAATTCCAATGGCTTCGCTTCGTTATGATTTAGCATTGACACCGGTGCTTCATTGTAGTGTTCGATAACTTGCGTAAGGGTAGTTATCTGGCCACCGTGCATATAAGGAGCTGTGTCTGCAATATTTCGTAGAGTTGGCGTTTTTTGTGCGCCTACTAATTCGTTATTATCCCGAGCAAAACGCAGTTCTATGCATTCACTTCGATTCGCCCCGCTGTATAGGCCTATACAATTAAACGGGTCTTCTCTGGCAGCACGTATCCCATCATAACGACCCATTGATGGTAATTGACCACTGATAGCAAGCACACCAGTGTTATGAAACTCATTATTGGTAAGTAGTGGGCCGTTATGGCAAGTCACGCATTGTGCTTCTCCTATAAAAAGCGCTAAACCAGCAATTTCCGAAGAAGAATATATTTCATTTTCGTTTGCACTAGATAATTTAAGTGCGTCGATATATTCATCAAAGCGCGAACGGCCGGGAATAATCTTGCGCTGATAGGCAGCGATTACCTTACCAACATTACTAAATACTTGATTTACATTTTTCTGCTGGGAGTGGCTTAATTCTATCCAGGCGGTTTGTTGCGATTCATTCCCTAGCGGTGTTGCTGAAAATGGCTCTAGGGGGATGGTTGGAATACTTCCAAAGATAGATTCATAGAGTTCTCGGTAACGATCATCTTCAGCCACGGTTCTTGTAACGCGTAATCGATCGGTATTGTGTTCGTGGCTTGATTCCAGTGGAGCCAGTGCTTGAGACCATTGGCTATCTTTACGCCCATCCCAATAAAACCAGGGGCTGTAGGAGATTCCTACAAGGCTTGGGGTGTGTCTCGTCCCGATATCAGTACCTACTGCCAACGGCAGACCATCTGTAAACATCAACTCTGGCTTATGGCAGCTGGCACAGGAAACTGACCCATTACCACTAAGCCGCGTATCGAAATATAGTCCATGTCCAAGTTCTGCTGCTAATTCTGAATCAGCCACTTCATTGCTCGGATCTACGGGAAGCTCCGTTAAGGCGCTTAAAGACAGGGATGTAAGAAGTTGTCGCTGTTCGTAGGTCCAGTCAGGTTGCAGCGGTATGGAAAAATAATTCCAGGCAGCTAGACTCATAAATACTGACAACAAGCCGACTTTTAAAAACCCTTTGTTCACAAGTGAAAATCCAAAGTTACGTTTGTAGTCTGGCCGTTAACCTCAATAGAAAATAACATCTGCCACGCACCGGGCATGTGGAAGCGAATCCCTTCAATCAGATAAACGCCGGGCCTAATCTCTGCGGTAACTTTTGGTTGAGTTGGTAGCCCATGATCGTGCTCAGGCATGCCTCCTATAAGATCAATACTTGCACCTTGTACGGCCTCTGTTCCATTACTCAATTCCAGATGCCAACTGTGAATTTGGTTTATGACTAGTGGCTGAAGCTGACTATGCAAGTGTAAGTAAAATTCATTTCCTGCTTCTAACTCAAAGTCAGGATTTTCACTACCAACGACAGCTATTACTGGAAGCAACGAAAGAACAGTCGAGCTTATTACTAGGCGAAGGGAACGTCGCAACATGGTTAAGAATCGATAAACCAAAACTGAAATTATAGCAGAGACTAGTACTATGCAGCAGGCAGTAGTGTCTGCTTAAAACTTAAGAAGAGATTTTTTCCAGCTTCGTACATCGCTTGGTTAACTATTCGCCGTTATAAACTAGCTCTCCGTGTAGATAAGTTTGTTCTACTTCAATATCCATTATCTGCTCTTCGGGAACGGTTAAGATGTCGGCAGAAAGCACAACCATGTCTGCAAACTTTCCTGGTTCCAAGGACCCTTTTAGATTTTCCTCGCGATTTAAGAATGCACCAGTTGCGGTATAAGCCCGTATCGCTTCTTCTCGTGAGATGATTTCATCAGGGCCATAAACAGTTCCTGTCATGCCTCTGCGAGTAGTTGCAGCGTATATACCAACCATTGGCCCTATTGGCAGAATATCGCTGGAAATCGCAACGGTAATACCATGATCCATTGGAGATCGTAACGGGTTATTATGTTGTAAGCGCCAGCCA
>DFQD01000139.1 GCA_002377605.1 Gammaproteobacteria bacterium UBA3498
ATCTGGTGCGCGTATCGTTAATTGTTGTGGATTTGATTCCATCCCCTCGGATTTGGGGGTTAAGTTTTTGCAGGATCTTGCCCAGGAACATTTCGGAGCTTATTGCAAGCATGTGAAGATGCGTGTGAAAGGGACGAAGGGTGGGGCTTCAGGAGGAACAATTGCCAGTGTTATTAATCTTTTCCAAGAGGCAGCCAAAGATTCTTCGTTACGACAAGAATTGAAAGACCCTTACTCCATTTGTCCAGAAGGTCATCATTTTAAGGCTCGACAAAAAACAATTGCAGTGGAGTACGATGAAGACTTTAATTCCTGGACTGGACCATTCTTAATGGCTGCCATTAACCAACGGGTCGTTTTGCGAACTAATGCTCTCTTAAGTCCTAGTTATGACGCTAATTTCATCTATGATGAGGGAACGCTTACAGGGGATGGGCGAGGCGGCGAAAAACGTGCAAAGCGATTATCTGCAGTGACTAGGATTGGTATGATTTGTTTCGCACTACCCCCTGTCCGATGGCTTGCAACTCGGTTCTTCTTACCAAAGCCTGGAGAGGGACCAAGTCCCGGACAGCAGGACAAAGGATTCTTTGATCTCCGTTTTTTCGGGAGCAATGACCTAGGTGGGAACATAATGGTAAAAGTTACCGGTGACAAGGATCCCGGTTATGGGGCAACCGCTAAGATGTTGGCGCAAGCAGGCATCAGTTTGTGCCGTGACGTAGATAAGGGCTCATTTCCCGGAGGATTCTGGACCCCGGCTTCTATTTTTGGTGATCGATTGTTTGAAAGGTTGCAGACACACGCTGGCATGACGTTTGAGGCGTTGTCAGTGTCAAATCCCCGCTTATCACACAATAATGTGGCGGATATGGATTAAGTGGTCTTTGGTACTTTCTCACCCGCCGAACAAAGTAATATCAAATACCCGCGCCAGGATAAGTATCCCGCTCAAGCCAGTGAATATGGCCAAGCTAATGCAAGAGAAATATTTTGCAAAGTTTGATGGATAGAATGCCTTGTCTTCTTTTGGAATGATGGTGAGGCAAAAATATACATTAAAAAAGTAAATGACCGGGGCAACGAAGTAAGCTAACGCGGATGCAACCAGTACGAGGTATACAGGCCTCGGTATGCCTATAATTATAAGGAGCGCGGTGACCAGAGAGAAGATCATAGTGGCGCGATAGATGTTGTATTCCGAATACCACTTTGTCCTGTGCTCGTTCCCTAGATCATCCTTGTCTAACCCTTGCAGACTGGCGGTTGCAGGGAAAATATTGCGACAACAAGCTCCGATTATCCGTGGCCAGCCATCAAAATAATTAAATGCAGTCGAAAACGTCGCAGCGAAAGCTCCAATTAAAAATATAATCATTAGCCCGTTGCCAACGCTTTCGGTAAATATTCGAGCGATATCACCTATTACGTCTTGTCCTTCTACGGAACTGGGATACATCCAAATGGCAGCGAGGATTAAGAATATACAGGCTATTATAAATGACACTATATGGCCGAGTCGGAAGTCCCACAGGCCGATGGTGAACCATCGTTGACAATACAATTGCGTATGTGGGGAAAGTCTAGAAGTGTCTATAGTTAGATGTTCTTTTTTTGGTGCAAAAGGATCGAAGCGCTGGGCGAGACCAATCTCTTCCAATGTATGCCTTATTCTTCCCATTCCCACTTTCTTAGCCTTACCCCATTCCGATGCCTGAAGAGAGACGTCAATACCTGTAGGTAGAAGGCCAAGAAATCCAGCGATAATCAACCATGATCCCGAAGGCATATCGAATGTTACAAAGTACTGGGCTACAGATAAGGGGGGAGGATCAACGAAAAATACATAGACAGTGGTAAGAAAGAGAAATCCAGCCGCCGTCTTGGCAACCTGCTCGACGATTTTATAGCTGCCACGCAATAAGATGAAAACTGAAAAAACCCCTAATAGAACTGCAAAGTATTCTATCGCTATTTCGAAGCCTAGTGACTCGCTGAATAGATAGCTGAATAGGAAATAGAGCACCGCAGCGGCAGCTATCAAACGGCCGGCCTGACCGATTACACACTGCAATAAAGTGGTTGCCATAACGTACCATAGCGGCCATTTTCTCCATTGGGTGCCGTAGGCTTCAATTAAACTTTTGCCAGTTGCATTGGTAAATCGAAAAGCCATTTCGAAACCGTAGTATTTAAAGATATACGCAACTGGAATACACCACATTAGTGCGTAGGCGAAACGACCTCCAGCAGTGGGAGCGGTAATGATATGGCTGGTACCGATACCTGTCATCATCAGGATAATGCCGGGACCAAAATGACCAATCATTTTTGAAAAAGACATATCGGGTAATTCGAGAGAAGATAAAGTCTTCTCTCCATCCTGAAGCGCTTGTGTATCGACGGAGTTATTTTCGTTATCAGTAGTTACTTCATCCACGGTTACGCTCCTCCAATGAATTGCCTAGGTGTTGTAGGCTCGGATAAGTTGTGATCTATTCTTTACGCGAGGCCTAGTTTCTCAGCTAGCCCTATTCGTTGCAGCTTTCCGGTAGGTCCTTTGGGTATCTCTTCCAGAATGACTACTTTTTTAGGAATTTTAAAGTCCGCCAGGCGCGTTGCGGCATAGTCTCGCAACCCGGTTTCATCGAGCTCCGCTCCAGCTTCTAATACAATGGCAGCAGCAACATCTTCACCGAGTTTTTTATGTGGAATGGCAAAAGTCACTACTTGGGCAACGCTTTGATGATCGAGCAATACTTCGTCTACTTCTCGGGGGGAAATTTTTTCACCGCCGCGATTGATAATTTCTTTAAGACGACCGGTAAGTGTTAAATACCCTTTTTTATCTATGTGGCCTTGATCGCCTGTGCGAAACCATCCTTTTGAGAATGCGGAGGCGTTAGCTTCCTCATTGTTGAGATAGCCCGACGTTACATTTTCTCCTTGAATCACTACTTCGCCGATATCTCCGGCTGATAAAAGCTCACCTTCTTGATTCATTATTGAAATTTTAGGTCCAGCGGCTAATCCGACTGAGCCGGGTCTTTGGGATCCCCGGGGTAATGGATTACACGCCATTTGGTGTGCTGCTTCTGTCATTCCGTAAGCTTCGATTACGGGAGCATCGAATGTTTCTTCTAGATCTTGCATTACTTGTGGTGGCAGGGAAGCTGAAGAAGAGCGGAGCAAACGCAGCTTTACGCTGTCTATAATGTGCTTGTTACGCTCTGCTCGAGAAAGAATGGCTTGATGCATGGTAGGAACACCGGTATACCAAGTAGGTCTAATTTCTTCCAGCCAGACAAAAAACTTTAAGGCATTGAAACCAGGCGTACAGTTAACGCAAGCACCAGCGTGTATCGAGCCCAATACGGCAGCAATTAGGCCATGGATGTGAAACAGAGGCATAATATTCAGGCAATAATCCGTTGATATAAGTTCTAAAGACAGAGAGACATTGCGCGCTGACGCACAGACATTCTGTTGGCTTAAGGGCACGAGTTTGGGTCTCGAAGTGGTGCCTGAGGTATGTAGAACAAGCGCAATATCGGAAGACTCGGCAAGACCAGGTTTTAGTGAATCAGGGCTAATCGATTCACCGATTAATTCAAATTTACCAGCTGGGTCAGTCTCCTCATGCTTCAGGACTACTACGGTTATGCCCAATTTCTCTGCACTTGCTGCAGCTGGCGAGTCAGTACCCTCTTCAACGACCAAAAGTTTTGGCTGTAAATCTTCCAAATAAAAGTCAAATTCTGTGCCGCGATAGGCTGGATTTAGCGGAGCGGTAGTAGCAGCCGCTCCAATACAAATAAACGCACTCGCCATTTCTGGTCCATTCGGCAGTACGATAGCTACAGTGTCATTGCGACCTACACCTAAGGTATTTAGTCGGGTTGCCGTATAATCTACTTGGGCGCGCAACTGATCATAAGTGAGTGCTTGTCTGTCAGGCGCCGCGATTGCGGCATCTTTTGCCTTACCGCAGTTGACTAATTCTCCCAGTGTATTCATCTTATTTTTCCGGTACAAAGCGCGCAGTGTGCAAAACCAGGATATAGTAAGTCAAGTCTGTGAACATCGGATTTCTACTTGAGCAAAGCTTTTATCTGACTCTATACTGACTTTAAACATTTCTAGGTAGTTTCACCAATCCATCTCGACTCGTAGTGCAGTAAGCATTGAGCTAGACTTATTTAGCACTCGATAAAGCGAATTTTGCTAAAACGTTAGGAAATACAAGTGATGCGGATATGTGTTTACGGTGCCGGTGCCATTGGAGGCTATCTTGGTGCAATGCTTTCCAAAACTGAAACTGAAGTTAGCCTGATTGCCCGGGGACCACATTTGCAGGCCATGCAGGAGCGAGGCTTAAGGGTGCTCACGGGAGAAAGTGAAAGTGTGTACCATCTCCATTGCACAGATAGTCCTGAAAGCCTGCCTCCACAAGACTTTGTTATCGTCACCCTTAAAGCCCATTCTGTCCCTAAAATCGTACCTCAGATTAAAGGTCTTCTTGCATACCAAGGAGCTGTAGTCACAGCTGTTAATGGCATTCCCTGGTGGTATTTCTACGGAGTGAAAGGAGCATTCGAAAATAAGCGCCTCCAGTCTGTGGATCCCGATGATATCCAGTGGTCGCAATTAGGGCCTGAGCGTGCCATTGGATGTGTTGTGTACCCGGCCTGCGATTTGATAGAGCCAGGTGTTATTCGACATTTGGAAGGAAACAGATTTACCTTGGGCGAACCCAGCGGAGAAAAAACTGAGCGAGTAGTGGCATTAAGTCAGACGTTTATCGAAGCTGGATTAAAGGCACCAGTTAGGCCCAGGATTAGAGATGATATTTGGATAAAGCTATGGGGAAATTTGTGTTTTAACCCAATAAGCGCGCTAACCAACGCTACCCTTGATGTAATAGCTACAGAGTTAGGAACCAGAAATATCGCCCGGGGCATGATGGGGGAAGCGCAACAGATTGCTGAAACCCTGGGTGTTAGATTCGCCGTCGATATTGAGAAGCGTATTGACGGGGCAGCTAAAGTGGGAGCCCATAAAACATCGATGTTGCAGGATCTTGAACAAGGGCGTCCTATGGAAATTGATGCTCTTCTAACCGTGATTCAGGAATTGGGTAAAATGACGGGAATACAAACTCCTAACATTGATACTATCCTAGCACTTGTAATTCAGAGAGCTGAGCAGGCAGGTTGTTATAACTAACAAGAAGCATTTATGAGTAAATGGATCAGATTTAGACGTCAAAACTCAAAATTAGACGAGTTTGGGAGATTAGTTGATGAGGTTGATTTTGACGAGCAACGAGTCAAAGTTTGTGTGGGGGACCTATTTGATAATAACGAGTCCACAGACGAGATACTAAAAGTAAAGGACTTGAATTTACTCACCCCCTGTTGGCCGGGCAAAATGTTTGGTCTATGGAAAAATGTTGGAAGCGCGATAGAAAATCAAGGATTGATGATTCCCGAAGAACCTCTGTTCTTTCTTAAGACCAATAATTGTTATCTACCTCATCTTGGGGAAGTTAGACGCCCAGCTAATTATGAAGGTAAAGTAATCTTTGAAGGTGAGCTCGGGGTAGTGATAGGAAAGGTTTGCAAGCATGTTTCCGAAGAATCTGCCGACGATTACATTTTCGGTTACACCAACGTTAACGATACAACTGCTCTAGAACTAATTAGAAAAGATCCGACTTTTCCACAGTGGTGTCGAGCTAAAAGTATGGATACTTTTGGTGCCTTCGGTCCTAGCATAAGCACTAAGGTGGATCTCAATCAAATGCAGGTCAAAACCTTCAATCGTGGAAGAATGAGACAGGATTATGCAGTCTCTGATTTTATTTTTTCGCCTCAACAAATAGTAAGTTTTTTGTCCCAGGAAATGACCTTATTCCCTGGGGATTTGATTGCGTGCGGTACAGGAGACGGTATTTTATTATGGAAGCCGGGAACTACTGTTGAAGTTCGAATTGATGGATTGGATCCGCTTACCAACGCCATGGCGTCTAACTGAACCTTTTCGACTTCAAGAACGGACGTTATGAATCAGAACAAGTCAATTTTGACGATAGCCTTGCTGACTG
>DFQD01000081.1 GCA_002377605.1 Gammaproteobacteria bacterium UBA3498
GACCCTTATATACTGGGAATCTCTGGTGGCGCAGCAGTAGGCGCTCTTTCCGCAATCTTACTGGGTGCAGGTGGAATTCTTCTCACAAATGCCGCATTTGCAGGTGCTATTTTTTCCATATTCCTAGTTTTCGGTATTGCAAATAAGTTTGGTCAATGGTCTGTAACCCGGTTATTGCTGACTGGCGTAGTGGTTTCAGCAGGCTGGGGAGCGGTAATCAATATTTTATTAACCACCAGTTCAACCAATAACGTTCAGTCTATGTTGTTTTGGCTAATGGGAGATTTAAGTCAAAGCCGGATTAATATTGGTCACTATACTCTACTTGCAGTTGGATTAATCGGCGGATTAATCCTAGCACGTTCTTTAAATGTACTGTCTCGAGGAGAATTCGTTGCCCAAGGACTCGGCGTCAATATAACTCAGTTGCGCAACATCCTCTATTTTGCGGCTTCTTTATTTACAGCAACAGCTGTGACCATTGCGGGATCAGTAGGATTTGTAGGTTTAGTGATTCCCCATTTACTTAGGATGCTAGGTGCAAGAGACCACCGCGTTCTTCTGCCTTGTTCGGTTTTGCTTGGTGGCAGCTTTTTAGTTATTGCGGACAGTCTGGCCAGATCCTTGATTGCTCCTCAGCAATTACCGGTAGGAGTAGTAACAGCTGTAATTGGTGTACCTACTTTTATCGTTATTTTACGCAGCACAATTGCCAAGTAGTTATGAGCCGAATAGACGTAAAATCACTTAATTTGTCTGCTGCGGATAAAGTTCTATGTCGGGATTTAAGTTTCTCACTTAATCATAGAGAATGCTGGGGGTTATTGGGTAAAAATGGTGCTGGAAAAACATCTCTGATTCAGAGTATCGCCGGCCTAAGAGAATTTAATTCTGGAACGATCAAACTCAATGATACAAATGTCAAAGAATTTAGAAGATCAGAGCTAGCAAGAGAGATTGGAATCTTGTTTCAAGACGGATTGGAAACACTTCCCTCAACCGTATTAGAAACAGTAATGCTTGGACGACACCCGTATGTGCAATCTTTATTCAAAGACAATTCGGACGATATTGCAATTGCCCAAAAAGCACTAGCAGATTTTTCCCTTCAGGAAATTCAACATAGACAAATTAACTCTCTCTCTGGAGGCGAAAAGCAAAGAGTTGCAATTGCCATGCTTACCACCCAGTCTCCGAACATGTATTTACTAGATGAGCCTAGTAATCATCTAGATATCGCTTATCAGATGGACATTCTAAATACCCTTCTTAGGCGGCTCACAGAACAAAATGCGGGAATGCTTATGGCAACTCATGACATCAATCTTGCGGCAAGGTTTTGTACAAAATTCATTTTGCTATTTGAAAACGGAGAGACACTTTGCGGCAGCAGCGAAGAGATTCTTAACCAAGAAAATTTGTCGAGGGCCTATGGGTGTGAAATTCATAAAGTAGAAACTGATAGCCGCTTGCTTTTCTTTCCTGCATAAGAAATCTAGTGAAGGTATCAGAATAAATCGGTGAAAATTAAAGCTAGGCTAAAGAACCAGATGACGAATGTCTGCGAGTAATTCAGCCAAATAAGTGGCAAACAAACCACCGTCTACTCCATTTACAGCCTTATGATCGTAAGAAAGGGTTAGAGGTAACATCTTTCTTGGTTGAAATTCTTTATCGACATATACAGGCTTAATTTCTGTCTTGGCAACGCCCAGTATGGCAACTTCTGGCGCATTAACTATTGGAATAAAGCCAGTTCCGCCGATTGCACCTAAACTAGAAATTGTGAAACTAGCACCCTGCATTTCTTCAATAGTGAGTTTGCGTTGTTTAGCTTTGTCAGATAGATCGATAACTTCTTCTGCGAGCTGCCAGATAGATTTCTGATCCACATTTCTAACAACCGGGACAACCAATCCCGCATCCGTTGCAACTGCGACTCCGATATGAAAATACTTCTTATGTATTACATATTCGCCAGAAGAATGTAATGAGATATTAAATCGGGGATATTCTTTTAAAGCTTTGGCACAGGCTTTTAGTAGAAATGGTAAGAAAGTTAGCTTCACGCCCCTGCTCTCACTTTCTGACTTCAACTCCGTACGAAATTCTTCCAAGTCGGTAATGTCAGCATCTATAAACTGAGCAACATGAGGGACTGCTGCCCAATTACGATGCATATTCGTTGCGGTTAGCTTTTCCAGCTTAGTTCGAGGTAACTGCTCTATCTCTCCGAACTGACTAAAATCTATATCCGGTATGCTACTAAAAGTTGCAGTACCTCCACCTGGAGTATTGATGTGACTTTTAACAAATGCATGGACATCTTCTTTAATGATTCTGTTTTTTGCGCCAGTTCCAGAAATCTGGGTAAGATCCACCCCCAATTCACGAGCCAATTTCCGAACCGCCGGTCCCGCATAAACCTTATCTTCTGCCGTTGGAGTTGATGTTGAAGATTCCGCCACAGAGGCTGTGGGCGGTAATTCACTAGGGATCTCTTTCGGTTTCGCTGGAGCACTATTTGGTGCCGCGGGTTTTTCAACTTCCTTTTCTGACGCCGCCCCTACGCTTTTAATGACAGCAATAGCAGATCCAGTTTTTACTTTATCCCCAACGGAAACTAGCAACTCAATTAATTCGCCGGTCTGAGGTGAAGGGACTTCCATAGCGGCTTTATCGGATTCAAGAGTAATCAAAGAGTCATCAACATCAACTGCATCGCCGATTTTCATATGAACTTCTATTACGTCAACCTCATCATCAGTACCAAGATCAGGTATTTCGATCGTGTTTGCGATAAACTCGTTTGATGCAGGTGTTTCTTTTTCCTCTTCTGTAGGCTCTTCTGTAGGCCCTTCTGGCCGTAGAACGGTTTCTTCTTTGACTTCTGCAACTGCGCTTTTATCAATCTCTGATGCTGCTAATTCTTCGACTTCCAGGCTAAGCATTTCACTTCCGGTAGTAACCTGATCGCCAAGATTTACCGCAATACTCTTAATAACTCCAGACATAGGAGCTGGAATTTCCATTGCCGCCTTATCGCTTTCCAGAACTAATAGCGAATCATTTTCTTCTACACTCTGGCCAACGGAAACCAGAAGTTCAATAACTTCAACTTCCGTTGCATCGCCTAAATCAGGAACTGTGATGTTTTCGATCGCCAAGAGTTATGCTCTCTATTGTTTTAACCTGTTCAGAAATCACTGGTTAATTGGATTTACTTTGTCTCGTTTAATTCCCGTAGCCTTCATATGTGCAAGAATCACTTTGGCGTCAACCAGATCTAATTCCTTTAACTCAGTCAAAGCTGCCAGAACCACAAACTTGCTGTCAACTTCGAAAAAATGCCTCAACTGTTCGCGACTATCACTTCGGCCAAATCCATCTGTGCCTAACACTCGGTAAGAGCCGGGAACAAATTCCCTAATTTGATCGGAATAAGTTTTCATATAATCAGTGGCGGCAATGACTGGGCCCTTCTGCTTCGAAAGTTTCTCAGTAACAAAAGGAAGGTTTGCTTTCTTATCTGGATGCAATAAATTTTCGCGACAAACCGCTAAAGCGTCCCGTCTTAGCTCATTAAAGCTAGTTACACTCCAGACATCTACGGCGACTGAGTATTTCTTTCTTAATATTTCGGCTGCTTTTCTTACTTCTCTTAGTATAGTCCCACTTCCCAACAACCTGAGACGCTGACCTTTGTTTACAGCTTTTACAACTTTATACTCTGTAGCGCCACCGTCTTCTAATAAGTACATGCCTTTGACTATGTCGCTCTCAACACCCTTTGGCATTTCTGGCTGTTGGTAGTTCTCATTCATGGTGGTTATGTAATAGAAAACTGATTCCATGTCCTCATACATGCGGCGCATACCATCCTGCACAATTACAGCCAACTCATAGGAATATGTCGGGTCATAACTTACGCAGTTCGGAATAGTGGAAGAGAGTAAATGGCTGTGGCCATCCTGATGTTGAAGACCCTCACCGTTAAGCGTTGTACGACCTGCTGTAGCTCCAATTAAAAAACCGCGAGCCTGGGAATCCCCTGCTGCCCAACACAAATCTCCTACTCGCTGAAAACCGAACATGGAGTAGTAAATATAAAAAGGAACCAACGGGTAATTATTCACGCTATAAGATGTAGCTGCTGCCAGCCAGGCGGAAAATGCCCCTGATTCTGTAATGCCTTCCTCCAACATCTGACCCTTCTTGTCTTCACGATAAAACATTACCTGATTAGAATCTGATGGATCATACAACTGGCCAATTGATGAATAGATCCCCATCTGGCGAAACATACCTTCCATGCCAAATGTTCTAGCCTCATCGGGAACAATAGGCACTACCCTTTCGCCTATTTCCTTGTCTTTGCACAGCGTAGTGAGCATACGGACAAAGGCCATAGTGGTAGATAATTCTCGACCCCCGCTACTCTTGGTTTGATTTTCGAACGCTTTTAGTGGAGGAACTTTTAGTGCGCGAGCTTGGGAGCGTCTTTGAGGTACTGGGCCTCCGAGCTTTTCACGAACCTTGCTCATGTATCTTATTTCTAAACTGTCGGGGCCCGGCCGGTAGTAAGGTACTTCTTCTAGTTTATGATCATCGATTGGAATTCCGAAACGGTCGCGAAACTTTTTCAGTGATTCTATGTCTAGCTTCTTTACTGAGTGAGTCGCATTTTGCGCTTCAGCCGATGCACCGAACGCATAACCTTTAATAGTTTTTGCCAAAATCACTGTGGGTTTGCCATTGGCTTTAACAGCTTCGGCATAAGCGGCATAGACTTTATAGGGATCATGACCACCGCGATTTAACGCCATGATGTCACTGTCAGAGAGGTGCTCTACTTGTTGTAATAACTCACTACTCTTTCCGAAGAAATGTTCTCTCGTATATTCCCCGCCCCGACTCGCATAATTCTGATATTCACCATCCACAGTTTCATCCATGCGCGCCTGCAGAATTCCGTCTTTGTCAGCTTGAAAAAGAGGATCCCAATGTCGACCCCAAATTACTTTGATGACATTCCAACCAGCACCGCGGAATACACCTTCAAGTTCTTGAATAATTTTGCCATTTCCTCGAACTGGTCCGTCGAGTCTTTGTAAGTTGCAGTTAATAACGAATATTAAATTGTCTA